>NZ_JBAHYJ020000029.1:0-33846 GCF_036697665.2 Scytonema sp. PRP1
TTGTGTTTTTGGCAACGGCGACAGGTGAACCCAAGGCGGGGATGATGCTAAGGGTATAGGAATTTTTGAGTACTTGGGGCGTACCTGAGAATTTATGTTTTGACCATGATATAGATTTCTGCATGATTATTGGCGGTATCGGCATTATGGTATACGTCCAAGGTTGGAGTAGAATGAACCGCCAAGAGGAGCCAGCGCTGCAGGGGAGTTTCCCTCCGCAGGCGACTGGCGTCGCAAAGAACGCCAAGGAGGAGGAGATGAGTGAAAAGGGTTATTCGGACTGAGAATGCACCTGCACCAGTGGGACCATATAATCAGGCGATCGCAGCTTCTGGTGAGTTGGTTTTTGTGGCTGGGCAAATTCCTCTTGACCCCAGTACGGGGAAGATTGTTGGTGAGGGGGATGTGACTGTGCAGACTCAACAGGTGATGGCGAATTTGGAGGCGATTCTCACGGCTGCTGGGGCGAGGTTTGAGGATGTGGTGAAAACGAGTGTTTTCTTGGCAGATATGAATGATTTTGCGGCGATGAATGCGGTGTATGCAAAGTCTTTTGATGAAGCGACAGCGCCAGCACGTGCATGTGTGCAGGTGTCGCGTTTGCCTAAGGATGTGTTGGTGGAGATTGAGTGTATTGCGGTGGTTTAAGGCTGAGTTATGGCGAATGAGTTACCACTTGCTCAAGAATATGAAGAATTCTTGGGCGAACTCAAAGAACGTATAAGACAAGCTCAAGTACAGGCGGCGCTTGCTGTCAACCGCGAATTGATATTGTTGTATTGGCAAATTGGACGAGATATCCTTTGGCGACAGCAACAGCAAGGCTGGGGAGCAAAGGTGATTGAGCGTTTGGCTGCTGACTTACGCAAAGCTTTTCCAGAGATTAAGGGGTTCTCGTCTCGCAATCTTAAGTATATGCGGGCTTTCGCTGAAGCTTACCCGGATGAGCAATTTGTGCAAGCACCTCTTGCACAAATTACGTGGTATCACAACATTGCGTTGATGGAAAAACTCAAGTTAACAGAGGAGCGGAAGTGGTATGCTTACAAAGCGATTGAGCAGGGTTGGAGTCGCAATATATTAGTCCATCAAATTGAAAGTGGACTCTACCACCGACAAGGAAAGAGTGTTACTAACTTTGATCGTACTCTTCCCAAACCTCAATCAGAACTGGCACAGCAAATTATTAAAGACCCCTATAATTTCGATTTCCTGAGTTTAGGAAAAGCGGCCAAGAGCGCGATTTAGAGAAGGCGTTGATTAACCATATTCGTGATTTCTTATTAGAACTGGGAGTAGGTTTTGCCTTTGTCGGGAGTCAATATCATCTGGAAATCGGAGGCGAAGATTTTTATATTGATTTGTTGTTTTATCACTTGCGTTTGCGCTGCTTTGTTGTTATTGACCTGAAGATTGAAGAATTCAAGCCGGAGTTTTCTGGCAAGATGAATTTCTACGTTTCGGCTGTGGACGATTTACTGCGACACCCAAGC
This sequence comes from Scytonema sp. PRP1, assembly GCF_036697665.2. Taxonomy (NCBI): domain Bacteria; kingdom Bacillati; phylum Cyanobacteriota; class Cyanophyceae; order Nostocales; family Scytonemataceae; genus Scytonema; species Scytonema sp. PRP1. The sequence continues at coordinate 1,494 of NZ_JBAHYJ020000029.1, forward strand.
GACCAACCCAGTATTGGCATGATTTTGTGCAAGAGCAGAAATAAGACGATTGTAGAATATGCTCTGCGCGATATGAATAAGCCGATTGGTGTTTCTACTTATCAATTAAGACAGGCTTTGCCGGAGAATTTACAAAGAAGTTTGCCTACAGTTGAACAGTTGGAAGCAGAATTAGATGCGGTGTCGGTAGAAATTCAAGAATAGAGTGAAATGATGAAATTGCATGACCAATTGGTGCTTGATAATTCAAGTAAATAAAAGTGGCGCTCGCTTTTCTTCATTTGGGAACACTGTATTTAGGTATCCCAAAGGAGTCTCAAAAATGGCAGACAATCGTATCAGTGCTAGTCTTTCCCAAAGCGATTGGCTTTGCCACTGCCCCTTGGGCAATCGCCAAGCAGTCATGCAGGCTATTGCTACCATTCGCGAAAAATTACCGTTTTTGATAGGTTTGACAACTGAAGAGCGGCGCACAATGCTAAAGATGGGAGATAAAAGTCGGGCTTTTGTCACCAAAGCCTTAGAAGTGGCGACGCAAAACCCAGATTTTCTTCCTCGTTCTTTTAATTTGGAAGAGATGCGCCGGGATATGATGTTGTACGAAGCGTTATATCCTGTGCTGCTATCTCTGACGCAACTGCAAGACTTAGTAGATGATACGTGTATGACGGCTGCAAGTGAAGCGTATACATCAGCGCTAGCAGTTTATAGTTATGCCAAAGCAAGTGGAAACGTGATGGGTTTAGATGCGGTTATTAATGAGATGGGGCGCAGGTTTACCCGTCGTACTAAGAAAAAAGCATCGGATATTCCAGCTAGTTAAGGTTTGAAATATCCTATTCTCAGTTTAGTTAGTAGTTAGCGCTTTAGCGCTGAAGCGCTAACTACCAACCCATCAAGTTTAGTAAATTACCCAGTAGGGTGTGTTAGGCGCACCCTTTGGATATGATTTGTAACGAAGAACATGAGCAAAGCGCCTAACGCACCGCCGTTAACAACATTGAGCTTCTAAGAGTCAACGTTGAGCTTCTGAAGGTAAAGTTTGACCTTTTGAGAGTCAACATTGAGCTTCTGAAGGTGAAGTTTGACCTTTTGAGAGTCAACATTGACCCTTTTAGGCTCAACATTGAGCTTTTGAAGGTGAAATGTGAGGCTTTGAGGTTCAACGTTGAGCTTCTGAGGGTGGAATGTCACTCCTGCTCAATCAATTACGAAAATTACTGGTGTGTTTTAGTTTTGAGACTGTAGGGTGTGCCGTGCTAAGTAAAACCGTAGGATATGAACATAAGTTTAGGGCACTGCCCACCTTACAAGTTGTGGTCTCAATCAATTATGAAAATTAGTGGTATGTTTTAGGAAAAGCGATGTGAGACGTTGTTTTAATAAATTGGATAAGTATTTCTACCAGCGTAAATAATACAACGGCTATGAGCAGCACACCAAGAATTCGCGTCACTCAGCCCAATAAAGTAATAAGGAAACCTGAGATTAAGCAGCGAGAGCTTTGGACAGCATTAGCCAAAACAATAGCAAATCTTGCGACTGTTAATTTAAGCAACGTGCCAGAAAATGTTGTAGACATTGGAGCATCACTGGGGCTAAAACACAAACCAGAAGAACTTGCTTGGCTGCTAATTCTCCATTCTCTCAAGCAAGCAATAGAAAGCTTGGTGAAAGACTATCGACAGATAGATACGCAAGTCACCGAAAATATCATTGTGGCGCTTTCTGAATATTGTCTAAGCACATTTTTAATAAACAAAGAACTAACTCTTTATCCTGGCTTTTTTGACGACCCTATAGAATCGCTTATTATTAAATCCAATGAAACTCCTGTTGATACAGGTAACGAAACTTATTTTCTTGAAGCAGTCAAAACTCCTTTTGCCCAGTGGTTAGAGAGTTTTCGTCTTAATAAGGCAGAGGTCAAAGCCATTAGTGATAGGCTTCCTACTGAGTTTTTCTATGCTTTGCTACAAGAGTGGAAGGAAAATAGTGATAAATATACTCCTTTGCAAGAAGAACTCAATAGCCCTTTTAATGCAGTTATTGAACGGGAAAGTAAAAAAGAACTAGCATGGCGTTTGTATTCAGTATGGCTGCAAAACCAAGTCAATCAACGAATTTTTGATGAAGCTTTTACCTTGAAAGATGTTTATGTTCCTTTACGTGGATACTATGAACGCAAAGCTGAGGGTGAAAATGATAAGACTGAGCAAATAGTTGTTGATTTAGAAAAAGAACTAGAAGAGTGGTTAAATACAGATGACAAAACAGATACTATCCGCGTTATTAGTGGAGGACCAGGAAGTGGAAAATCTTCTTTTACCAAAATGTTCGCCGCAAAACAGGCAAAAAAAGGTGTAAAAAAAAGAAATTTTCACGTGTTATTTATTCCTTTGCACCTTTTCAATCCAGAGGATGACTTGGTTGATGGCATTAGCAAATTTATCAAGTTAATGCGTGACATTCCTTTTACCTCCCAATCCTTTGGGAGAAGAAAATTATGTTTTACAATTACTGATTATTTTTGATGGCTTAGATGAGCTAGCCATGCAAGGGAGAATCGCTGAAGAGGTAGCTCAAAAGTTTGTGAGTGAAGTACAGAAACAAGTTTCTGGTTTTAATTTCTCTCAAATTCGTTTGCGAGTCTTAATGAGTGGTCGAGAACTAGTGGTGCAAAGGAATAAGAGTGAGTTCCGCAAACCAAAGCAAATCTTGCATATTCTGCCTTATTTTGTAGCTGAAGAAGAAATTAATCAAAAAAACTACATTGATGAACAAAATTTGTTAAAAGAAGACCAACGGCAGCGATGGTGGCAATTTTATGGTACAGCAAGTGGTCACGGTTACACTAGTTTACCAGGAGAGTTAGATAAAGGTCGTCTTAAAGAAATTACTTCCCAGCCCTTGCTTAATTACTTAGTTGCCCTAAGTTATGTACGGGGTGAGTTGGTACTTTCTGAAGATAGTAACCTGAATGAAGTTTATGCAGATTTATTAAAGCAAGTTTATGAGCGGGTTTGGGCTGATGAAAATTCGCCACATAAAAATTTAGCACTTAAGGGAATTGAGGAAAAAGATTTTGTTCGTATCCTAGAAGGAATTGCTGTTGCTGCATGGCATGGAGGGGATGGAAGGACAACAACAGTCGCAGAAATTGAAAAGAATTGTGACAGCGATACCTTACAACGTGTTCTCAATATTTTTAAACAAGATAAAAAAGCCAGTGTCACTCGTCTGTTAACTGCTTTTTATTTTCGCCAAAGTGGTCTGAAGGGAAGCGAGGAAACTTTTGAATTTACTCACAAGAGTTTTGGTGAGTATTTGACGGCAAAACGCATTGTAGATGAAGTCAAGCGTCTTCATGAAATGCCAGAAATTAGCAAAGCATATTCATATGTAAATTGGAATGAAAAGGAAGCTTTAAAAGACTGGGCAAAGCTATGCGGTTCAACCGCTATGGATGAGTACATTTTGAACTTTGTTGTCAATGAAATGCGGTTGAAGGATAAAGCTGAAGTTGGCAAATGGCAGCAGACACTATGCCAGTTGATTAGTTTTATGCTGCGTCATGGAATGCCGATGGAAAAATTAGAACCTAGACCTAATTTTCAAGAAGAAAACCGACTTGCACGTAATGCGGAAGAAGCATTGTTAGCTGTGTTGAATGCTTGCGCTAGAGTGACAGAAGAAATTTCTCATATTGAATGGCATTCTCCTGAAGCTTTTGGTACTTGGATTTCCCGACTGCATGGGCAAAGAGTTGATGCTTATGCTGAAGTGTTTTGCTTAAGTTGCTTGAGTTTTTTAGATTTACAAGATTGCATTTTAGTCTGGAAAGATTTTGGATGGGCGAATCTTAAAGGGGCGATTCTTGAAGGGGCGAATCTTGCAGGGGCGAATCTTGAACGGGCGAATCTTGCAGGGGCGAATCTTGCAGGGGCGATTCTTGAACGGGCGAATCTTGAAGGGGCGAATCTTGAAGTGGCGAATCTTGAAGTGGCGAATCTTGAAGTGGCGAATCTTGAAGGCGCGAATCTTGAAGGCGCGAATCTTGAAGGGGCGGCTCTTCTACGGGCGAATCTTGGAGGGGCGATTCTTGAACGGGCGATTCTTGTATGGGCGATTCTTGAACGGGCGAATCTTGAACGGGCGAATCTTGGAGGGGCGATTCTTGAACGGGCGATTCTTGGAGGGGCGAATCTTGAAGGCGCGAATCTTGAAGGCGCGAATCTTGTAGAGGCGAATCTTGTAGAGGCGAATCTTGAAGGGGCGAATCTTAAAAAGACTAAGCGTGAAGGGGCAAAGTTTGCAGGAACAATTCTTGAGGGCAAAGATTTAACATACTTAGATAAAGATTCAGATTCTGATGAATCTTAACAAAGCGTCAGCTGTGTCAGCGCCAGCGTCCCATACCAAATTTAAAGAGCCACAGATCCCCGACTTCTTTAAGAAGTCGGGGATCTTGTTTTTCGATGGAGTGCGATCTTCGCAGTGTCAATGAGAACTGCTATATTGCACCGTAAGCTTGATAATTGAAACACCAGTACCATATACCAAGCTCATTCATGACCTCCGAACGCGAAAGGGTCGATAATGATTCACCGTGGAAAGAAATTTTAGAAGCCTACTTTCCCCAAGCAATGCAATTCTTCTTTCCTCAAACAGCTGCATTAATTAATTGGGAACGTCCCCATGAATTTCTGGATAAAGAATTCCAACAAATAGCCCGCGATGCCGAACAGGGAAGAAGATACGCAGATAAATTAGTGAAAGTTTGGCAAATTGAAGGACAGGAAATTTGGCTGTTAATCCATGTCGAAATCCAAGCAAAACCGGAAGATAACTTTGCAGAAAGAATGTTTTCCTACAACCTACGAATTTTTGACAGATTTGCGAAACCAGCCATTAGTTTAGCGATTTTGTGTGATACAGACCTGACATGGCGACCAAATCAATACAGTTATAATTATCCCGATACGAGTCTGCATTTTAAATTTGGAACCATCAAGCTTCTCGATTATCAAAACCGTTGGACGGAATTAGAGAAGAGCGATAATCCTTTTGCAACGGTTGTGATGGCACATTTGAAAACACAGCAGACGAGTAAAAAGCTAGGAGAACGCAAAACTTGGAAATTTAGCTTAATTCGCCGATTGTACGAATTAGGTTTTCCCGAAAAAGATATTCGTAACCTTTACCGCTTCGTGGATTGGGTTATGATTTTACCAAAAGCATTAGAAGCAGAGTTTTGGCAAGATTTTAAGGAGTTTGAGCAGGAGCGTGCAATGAGCTATATCACTACAGGCGAGCGCATTGGCTACGAACGTGGAAAACAAGAAGAGGGACAGACTATAATTGTGCGGCTACTACAAAGACGAGTAGGAGAGCTATCTCAAGACGTTAAAAAGCAAGTACAGGCTCTTCCACTCGAAGATTTAGAAGCACTTGGCGAAGCCTTATTAGATTTTACAGCAATGGGTGACTTGCTAAATTGGTTACAAGCACATCCTAATGAAACTGAAAATTAGCAATCTTCGCAGCTTAACGAAGCGATCGCATTTATTGTAACCGACCACGCGGGCGATCTTTGCAGCTTAACCAAGCGATGGGCTGCGCCCCGCCGTAGGCGATCGCGTTGAGATGTTGCACTGAGACACAGATCCCCGACTTCTTTAAGAAGTCGGGGATCTTGTTTTTCAGCTATAGTAATGTGCATTTTAAATTTGGAACCATCAAGCTTATTCCCCCCCTCCTCGCTTGCGGGGAGGGGTTGGGGGTGGGGTTCTCAGTTCAAGTTTTCTAGCCAATACCCAAAGAACGACTCAGCACTGATTGACTTTTTCTCCAAAAAGCTTAATAATATTTTCTCTTAATAACAATCTTGTTAAAACAAATTCGCAAAATTATTAAGAAACTTTTCTAATGGAGGGTGGCAAATGAGTGTGAGGAAAAAGGGTTTATTGAGTGCTGGGGCTGCGTTTGCAGTGTTGACAGGGTTAGTTGCTGGTTGCTTTGGAGGTATGCAAGCAATTGCTAACTCAAGCCGAAATCAGAAGAGTTCAACATTAGTTGCTCAAGCAGAGCAAAAAACTTTAACAGTTATCTTTCCTAATAGGTCTGATTCTACAGACTTGCAAAATAAAGCAAATGCAGTCGCGACATTTTTGTCCAAAGAACTAGGAACACCAGTTCAGGCAAAAATCGGCGATGATACAGCTGCTGTAGAAGCTTTAAGAGGAAACACCGCTGATGTGGCTTTTTTAAGCAGCCGTCCGGCTTTGAAAGCTGAACAACTCGCAGGCGCACGCTTGTATTTAGCAGAGGTACGTCCGACTTACTCTGGAAGATACACTTATAATTCAATTTTTGTTGTCCCCAAAGATAGCTCGCTCAAAACTTTAGGCACATCGAAAGCAACTTTGGAACAGTTGCGGGGGAAAAGAATGGCATTTACTTCGCCAACTTCTGGATCGGGGTTTATCTTCCCTGTGGGTGAGTTGGTGAAACAGAAACTTGTGGGAAATCGCGATCGCCTAGACGCTTTCTTCAGTCAAGTTGTTTACGGTGGCGATTACAGTAAAGCGTTAAAAGCTGTTGTGCAAGGTCAAGCAGATGTAGGGGCTGTGTCAGAATATGCTTTCAACACTCCGTATATTACGGATGCTGAAAAAAGCCAGTTACGAGTTCTCTATAAAATCCCTGGAGTTCCAGCACACGGCGTAGCTATTGATGATGATGTTCCTGCTGCTACACGCGAACGAATTATCAATGCCATGCTGAAGTTAAATGAACCACAAAACAACGAATTGCTTCGCAGCTTGTATAACTCCACAGAATTGGTAAAAGTTGACCATAATAAGCATTTAGCACCAATTCGTGAAGCGCTTAAGAACGCAGGAATTGACCCGTAGTTAGTAGTGGCGTGTCAAGACTAAAGTTGTGCATAAAATCTAAATCTTGTGGTGCGGGCATCTTATCTTGCCTGCACTGGACGGGCAAGATGCCCATCCCACAAAAGAATTCTAATACACCAATTTAGGCTTGCCACGCCACTACTGGTTCGTCCCATTAATTCTGGTGGGTTCGTAGTGAGCGATTTATCGCTCAATTTCAAGGGCTAAAGCCCTGACTACAAACTTTCACAACCCCGCAAAACTAATGGGACAGACTACTACATGGTTTCTAAATAATTGAAATGCCTAAGCGCACATGATTCAGCCAGTCATTGAGTGTCAGGATGTAGAAACTGCTTATTCCGCAGCTTTGAATCGTCCTATCCTTAACCAAATTAATCTCCAGATTCATCAGGGTGAGTTTGTCGTATTGCTGGGACTCAATGGCGCGGGTAAGTCTACGCTTTTGCGTTCTTTAGTTGGGTTAGTACCAATCGTGCGGGGAGCAATTGGGATCAATGGTGTACAATTAACTCCACGCACGCTGCCTCATATTCGACGTGATGTTGGTATGCTATTTCAGGGCGGCGGATTGATTCGGCAATTATCGGCAATTGAGAATGTGCTGTGCGGACGCCTTGGCGCTAGGACAACTTGGGAAACGCTGTTTGGGTTTCCTAAAAATGACCGTCGTCAAGCGTTGGAACTGCTGGAACAGTTAGGGTTAAGAGAGCAAGCTTATCAAAAAACAGGTCAACTCAGCGGCGGACAACAACAACGAGTGGCGATCGCTCGTGCTTTGATGCAATCTCCTCAAATCCTACTAGCAGATGAACCCATCACAGGATTGGATATCAAAGCATCCAAACAGGTGATGGAAACTTTATCTATGTTGCACTCGCAAAGTATGACAATTGTGACAGTTTTACACGATTTGGGTGTGGCGGCGCAGTATGCCCAGCGTGCAATTATGTTAGATGCTGGACGTATTGTTTACGATGGATGTTGTGATAATCTGCAAGCTAAATTTGCTCAAGCACAATCAAGTTGATCGCACATAGTAGGCAAATTTTTTGTTTCATGAAAAATTTCTCTCATGTTTGGAAACGCTTTTCTTGGGTGAGTCGCCTACTCATCCTGTGCGTTGTGATTTTGGTTTATGGTTGGGCATTCCAAGGTCTGAAAGTAGATTTTGGACTATTAAAACAAAGCTGGTTCAATATTATTGATTTTGTATCACGGTTGTTTCCCCCAAAGACAAGTTGGGATATTTTCCATAAAACAATCAAAGCACTGGTAGAAACTGTCCAGATGTCTGTGGTAGGAACGACTCTAGGGGCAATGCTTTCTCTCCCTATTGCTATTGCCAGCGCCCGCAATGTCGCCCCAGTTTGGCTACAATGGTTAGCTAATTTCCTGCAAAATGCTGTACGTTCTGTCCCCTCGATTATTTTAGGCTTGCTATTTGTCGCAGCAACTGGACTTGGTCCACTAGCAGGTACACTGGCTTTAAGTATCTACACAATTGGCTATCTAGGAAAATTTTATCAACAAGCGATTGAAGCGGTTGACCCTCGTTCTATAGAATCTTTGCAAGTCGCTGGTGCATCGCGAATCCAAATTGCCCAATATGGTATCTTGCCGCAAGTGCTACCCTTGGTGTTAGGCTACACCTTATGGATGTTTGAGTACAATATCCGTGCTGCCTCAGTTCTTGGTGCTGTTGGTGCTGGTGGCTTCGGCTTTGAGCTAAAAAGTTACATAGATGGCTTTGAGTATACTAAGGCAACGACTATGATCCTGATACTGTCGGTCGTTGTTACTGTGATTGATGCTCTCAGCAGCAAGTTGCGTCAGCATTTGGAATCAATGTAGTTAGAACGCCCAATCCTGCTTAAATATCTCGTTGGATCATTATCTGTGTAGCATTCCTAAAATCGGCGAGTGGTGTAGTGCATCAAATTGCCCACGGACATCAAAACGCGCTTCGCGTTGCGCCCCAGTCGAGTGCTGGGTCTCGCTCATGTCCCGCCGCCTTCATTGCACGCTGATAGCCGGGGCGAGCGCTAATCCTTGCCAGCCACGCCTTGATAAAAGGACGGTTGTCGAGACCGACATTGTAGAACGCTTTCATCGTACCAAATGGGAAGTGCATCATGATGTCGGCGGCGGTGAACTCAGCTCCTGCAAAGTAAGCCGCTCGTGACAAATGATCTTCGACCATCTGTAAGTGGCGCTCAAGCCGCTCGCGTAGGGTAGGCAATAATGGAGAGTCGCTGTTTGGCCCTGCGACCATCGCGGCGATCCAGTTCACGCCGATCTGCGCCATCAGACTGGCGTTCGCGTAGTGGAACCAGTACAGGTAGTCGGGATACTGCGGTGACCTAACAGGAACAACCAGCCGTCCATTTCCGTAGCGAGCTAGTACATACTCGACGATCGCGCCGGACTCGGCCATAACGATTTCGCCATCGCGCAACACTGGCGCACTGCCGAGCGGATGAACTCTTCGCAGTTCGGTTGGAGCAAACTGTGTGACCGGATCGCGTTGGTACACACGCAGTTCATAGGGCAACTCTAGTTCTTCGAGTAGCCAGATGATGCGTTCGGACTGGGAGACGTTGAGATGGTAGACGGTAAACATATGCCCCTATACCTGCCTTGCCTTGGGTAGACTTCGCTTTGAGTATAGCAGCGCCGATAACCGGGGTTTATGAAAAGAGGAACACTGTAAACTTTTGTGTGCTTCGGTAGATAACGGCTAAAAGCTAATCGTCACAATGTTTTCAAGTACTTGGCACTTGATGTCAGCTTCTTCTCTAGCCTTAGCCCAATTAGGGTGCTTGCCGAGATAATACCAGCAAAATTGGCACGATTCCCAACATCGTTGATCTAACGAAAGTGTATCAATTCTCCTTTTTAGTTATATCCTGGTGCTACAAGCGCCAGTGGCGCAATGTTCGCTTAACTGCACAAGCGTTTTCAGCACAAACCTACAAGATTTACTGGATTTTTAGGCGTAATCCTTTTTTACTTTCCTTGCACAGCTGCGTTAAAACTTAAGACTTTTCCTACTTGAGTTCTACTTTTGTAATTGGTTACAAATGATAAACCCGGTTTCTTAAAGAAACCGGGTTGATGAGAAATTTTGCAAAACTTTTGCAAAAATCACGAGTGAGTTTTTGAACAACAGCGCTAATAAAATTCTTAGTAGATTTTCCCATTAATCTAGTAGTGCTACAACTGTCAGCACTCAGCTTGCGATAAGCACGTTACTTTACTTTCCTGATCTTGCTCGTTGTCTACGCTGTCACCGCCAAAATGTTTGTCCATCAGTGCAGGGACTTGTGTAGCTTTTATACGGCTGTAGCGAGTTTTGTCTGGCATCACCAAGTTTGGTCCGGCTTTGCAATTTTTCATGCAACCAGTTCCTTTAATCGTCACTTCTGACTCTAAACCGCGAGCGCTTACAGCCGCTTCCAAAGCCTGACAAACGCCTGTGCCGCCCCGTTTCATGCAATCAGACTTTTGACAGACTAATATAGTAGCTTTTTTTGGCTTGGCGTTACTAGAAGAGGACACGGAGACATTTTCTCTGTGGACGTCTTTATGTCTCAATGTCGCTGCGTCTGGTGAAGCCGCCATCACTCGCTGTGCCTTGAGTTTCACTTCGCCCGTTTTCTGGTCGTGCTTTTTTTCTCCGACAACTTGCAACCAAGTCCCTGGGGGTAAACGCAAGTCAAAACTAGCACGTAAATGTTTAGCGAGTTTAACGTAGCATTCACCGTCGGTAGTTTGCAGTAGTAAGCCTTTGAGGTTGTAACCATCTTTGATGACAAAATCTAGAAGCTTTCCCTCAAGGCAAAATTCGGAAACTTCGGTTGTGTGGAATTTACTCATTTCTTTGACCTATTTTTGACTAATTTTTGACTAAGTTTAGCTACAGCAAGCTTTTAAGTGCGATACTGCCAGCATTTTTTCAGAGTCCCAATTAAGTCTTGGCGGCAAGTAGTAAATTGCCGCATAACACTCCAAAGTTGTATGGCGGCTGTAGGATTGCTTATTTCAACTGTCAATGGCTGGTTTGTCTCACACTGGCAAGGAATGTCTAGTTCCTGCAAGCGTCGATATATTTGCCAGCGATCTGCCCAATTTACCTCAACGATGTACTTTACCTGCGGTTCTAAAATTGACGGTTTCAAGACAATCCCCCTAAAAATGCAATAGTTTTGCAGTAAGTACGCACCTTGACTCCCATAATTTTTTGTTTGTTAGGAGCTTAGTACAACTTGTCATTCATAGAGGTCGGAAATCAAAATTATGCCAAATCTGGGAAATCAATTATCCCTTAAGGCAATTCTGAACCCCCTTTTATGGTCATCTGTACTTAGCTTCTTTACATAAGAATAACCTAAGTGCAAACTTTTCTCAGTAATTTTTGAAAAAAAATAAAATTTATAAGCATTCTTAAACTTTCCCTCAGTTGAAAATAATACAATGCACACTTACTGAAAAAAATCAGTATTTTGGATAACATTAAGGATGATATGTGTGGAAATCTCTAAAAAGCGATCAAACTTAGGGCTTATTTTTAATACAAAACTCAAAAGATTGTGAAAATAATTGAGCTTGCTATGATTTTTAAAATGTTAAGATGTAGAGACTAAGCAGTTAGGATTGCTATCTGCCAAAAGCGAGGAGAACAACAATGTCTGAAACGCAAACTTTGTTACGGAATTTTGGTCAAGTCTATGACAATCCTGTCCTCTTGGACAAAAGTGTAACTGAGCCGGTTTGTGAAGGATTTAATGTCGTATTAGCAAGTTTCCAAGCACTGTACTTGCAATACCAAAAGCATCACTTTGTAGTTGATGGTGCAGAATTCTACTCTCTGCATGAGTTTTTTAACGAAAGCTACAACGAAGTCCAAGAACATGTCCATGAAATTGGAGAACGCTTAGATGGACTGGGCGGAGTACCCGTTGCTAACTTGCGCAAATTGGTAGAATTAACCTGCTTTGAGCAAGAACCCGATGGCGTCTATTCTTGCCGTCAGATGGTAGAAAATGACCTGAAGGCAGAACAAGCGATTCTTGGTGTGATCCGCCGCCAAGCTGCACAGGCAGAAAGTTTGGGCGATCGCGCTACCCGCTATTTATACGAAAAAATCCTGTTAAAAACAGAAGAAAGGGCTTACCACTTGGCTCACTTCCTTGCCAAGGATAGCTTAACCTTGGGATTTGTTCAACCTGCTCAAAACTAACGCAGTCATAATAGTGAGTGGTTTAACTAGACTGGAAAAAAAAGTTGTAAGTACTGATTGTTAAACAACTATTAAGAAATGGCAGAGAGGTAGACGCCCTACCTCTCTGCCATTTTTTCATACAAGTTAACAAAAAAATATGCGGGGTTAACTTCTATTGTTCGGCAAGGTAGTTAGTAAATATTGTTATTTAGCAAGATTAGCATATGAATAAAAGACGAAATTTTTCGTTGAGGCATTTGTCAAAAATGATTATCTGCTTATTGAGAAAAGTCACCATTTTAAATAGAAAAGAGTTGCAAAAGAAAAATCACCATAGCATGATAAATGAATAAAATAAGACCTTTAAAACCAGCCAATAAAAAAACAGGGTACACACGATAGGACATAGCAAAAAAGCTGTAACCTATAACTTGTCCCCTATGCCCTCTGTATATAGAGAACTAAGAAAAGCTGATAATAAACAAAGGGACTAATGGGTGAAGACCCTTAAAATAATCAGGATTTATATTTTTTTACTCAAAAGCAACGACTATGCCGCGCCGTGACGATATCAGGAAGATTCTGCTACTCGGGTCTGGTCCAATCGTGATTGGACAAGCCAGCGAGTTTGACTATTCTGGCACTCAAGCTTGTAAAGCATTGCGAGAAGAAGGCTACGAAGTGGTGCTGGTCAACTCGAATCCCGCCTCAATTATGACCGATCCGGAAATAGCGGATCGCACATACATCGAACCGCTGACACCGGAATTAGTTGAAAAAGTCATCGCCAAAGAACACCCCGACGCCCTACTACCGACAATGGGAGGACAAACCGCCCTCAACATTGCTGTCGCTTTGGCGAAAAATGGGGTGTTGGAAAAGTACGGCGTTGAGTTAATTGGCGCTAAACTCCCAGCCATTGAAAAAGCCGAAGACAGGAAACTTTTTAACGAAGCGATGACAAAGATAGGGGTGAAGATGTGTCCGAGTGGGACAGCTTCATCTTTGGAAGAAGCCAAGGCGATCGCCAAACACATTGGCACCTATCCCCTGATTATTCGTCCTGCTTTCACATTGGGTGGTACAGGGGGCGGGATTGCCTACAACGAAGAAGAATTTGCAGAAATGGCACAAGCAGGTATAGATGCGAGTCCCGTGTCGCAAATTCTTATCGACCAGTCCCTACTTGGCTGGAAAGAATACGAACTGGAAGTGATGCGCGACTTGGCAGATAACGTTGTGATTATCTGTTCCATCGAAAACCTTGACCCGATGGGTATCCACACCGGAGACTCAATTACCGTTGCCCCAGCTCAAACCCTCACCGATAAAGAATACCAACGGCTGCGGGATATGGCAATTAACATTATCCGCGAGATAGGCGTGGAAACTGGAGGTTCTAATATCCAGTTTGCCGTCAATCCTGTAGATGGAGACGTGGTTGTCATTGAGATGAATCCCCGTGTGTCCCGTTCTTCGGCTTTGGCTTCCAAAGCCACAGGTTTCCCCATCGCTAAGATAGCGGCGAAGCTGGCTGTTGGCTACAGGCTTGATGAAATTAACAATGACATCACCAAGAAAACACCAGCCTCTTTTGAACCAACTATTGATTACGTCGTCACAAAAGTTCCCCGGTTTGCCTTTGAAAAGTTTCCTGGCGCTGAAGCTGTGCTGACAACACAAATGAAGTCGGTAGGGGAAGCGATGGCAATTGGGCGGACTTTTAACGAGTCGTTTCAAAAGGCGTTGCGTTCCCTGGAAACCGGACGCGCAGGTTGGGGTTGCGACCAAAAGGAAAAATTACCTAGTGGTGAACAAATTCGCGCCCATCTGCGGACACCAAACCCTGAACGCATATTTGCTGTACGTCATGCCATGTTGCTAAGCATGAGTATTGAGGAAATCTACGAGTTAACGGGTATTGACCCGTGGTTCTTGGATAAGATGCAGGAACTGCTGGAGGTGGAGAAGTTTCTGAAGCGGACACCGTTGCAGCAGTTGACAGAACAGCAAATGTATGATGTGAAGCGGCAGGGATTTAGCGATCGCCAGATTGCCTTCGCTACCAAAACCACCGAAGATGAAGTCCGTGCTTACCGCAAACAACTTGGTGTGATTCCAGTTTACAAAACGGTAGATACCTGTGCAGCAGAATTTGAGGCATTTACTCCTTATCACTATTCTACTTACGAAGACGAAACGGAGATCATGCCGACAGATAAACCCAAGGTGATGATTTTGGGCGGTGGTCCTAACCGTATAGGACAGGGAATTGAGTTTGACTACTGTTGTTGCCACGCTGCCTTTGCTTTAAAAGACGCGGGGTATGAGACAATTATGGTCAACTCCAACCCGGAAACAGTTTCCACAGATTATGATACGAGCGATCGCTTGTATTTTGAGCCGCTGACAAAAGAAGATGTGCTGAATATCATCGAAGCGGAAAACCCAGTTGGGGTAATTGTTCAGTTTGGTGGGCAAACTCCATTGAAGCTTTCCGTTCCCCTCCAAAAAGTTCTCAGCACTCCAAACTCACCACTCAGGACTCGAATTTGGGGGACTTCACCAGATTCTATCGATATCGCAGAAGACCGAGAACGGTTTGAGAAAGTTCTTCAAGAGTTAAATATTGCCCAACCACCAAATGGTATCGCCCGCACCTATGAAGATGCTTTGGTCGTTGCCAAACGCATTGGTTATCCGGTGGTGGTGCGTCCTAGCTACGTGTTAGGGGGAAGGGCAATGGAAATTGTCTACTCTGATGCAGAGTTAGAACGTTACATGACTTTTGCCGTGCAGGTAGAACCGGAACATCCGATTCTCATTGATAAGTTTTTGGAAAATGCCATTGAAGTTGATGTAGATGCGATCGCCGACCACACTGGACGAGTGGTCATAGGCGGTATAATGGAACACATTGAACAGGCAGGAATTCACTCGGGAGATTCTGCGTGCACAATACCTTCTATTTCTCTACCACCAATCGTTTTACAGCAAATTCGTACTTGGACGGTGGAGTTGGCGAAGTCACTTAATGTCATAGGGTTGATGAATATTCAATTTGCCGTTGTTGGCACGCAAAGTTCTTCGCCCCAAGTTTACATTCTCGAAGCCAATCCTCGTGCTTCTCGCACTGTACCATTTGTATCTAAAGCAACTGGCGTGCCATTGGCAAAACTCGCATCATTAATTATGTCAGGTCAAACCTTGGAGGAGCTAGGCTTCACCCAAGAAGTCATTCCAGACCACATTGCAGTGAAAGAAGCCGTATTGCCATTTAACAAATTCCCTGGTACTGATATCATTTTGGGACCGGAAATGCGTTCTACTGGCGAAGTCATGGGTATTGACAGTGACTTTGGACGCGCCTTTGCCAAGGCAGTATTGGGCGCTGGTGAGCGTTTGCCCATGACTGGTACAGTGTTCGTATCGATGAACGATCGCGATAAAGCAGCAGCGGTTCCTGTGGTCAAAGAATTTATCGATTTGGGCTTTGCTGTGATGGCGACGGATGGTACAAGTCGCGTCCTTCATGAACACGGTTTAGATGTGGAGTTGGTGCTGAAACTGCATGAAGGTCGTCCTCACGTCTTGGATGCAATTAAAAACCACAGAATTCAATTGATTATCAACACGCCTTCTGGGGAAGAAGCGCAAAGTGATGGTAGACTCATTCGCCGTACAGCTTTAGCTTACAAAATCCCCATTACCACCACGATTGCCGGGGCAAAAGCCATTGTCGCTGCTATCCGTTCCTTGCAAAATACAACCTTAGATGTGAAGGTTATCCAAGAATACACAACGGTAACTAAGTAGCATCCTTGGAGAGTGGGCAGATTAGATCCCCGACTTCTTAAAGAAGTCGGGGATCTTGTAATATCATGTCCGGCTATTTAGTTATGATTTCCACGTTAACTGCACCCCACCCCTCAATCCTCTCCCCCTTCGGGTATGCCTAGTGGGTACGGCCACGGCTATCGCCTGTACCGTGCGTCCTCCGGAGGAGGCACGGCACGCTACGCCTTCGCCCTTGGCGTGCGCTTGCGCTTACGCCAGTCGCCTGGGCGTGGGAAACCCGCCTGCAGCGCGCTTACTCACCGCTTGCGATCCGGGGAGGTGAAGCGCAGCTTTACCGGGGTGGGGTTACTCAGGTAATGATAAGTATTTAACCGGACTTGATATAACCCACGTGGGTAATTAATTAAAGAAAGATGAATGGCAGATGAAAACTATTGGTTGATTGACTTATAATACCGCAAAAGTACGGTAAAGCACTATAGTTACCGTAATTGTGTCGGAGAATCTTGATGAGCAACTGGCAAGATATGAAAAAATCAGGGATCTACTGGATCGAGGAAACTCAGACTTATGTTGTTAAAGTCTGGCGAGGAATTAGACACTGGAGTCAGAAATCACAAATACCAAGTTGGTCGAATCGACGTTCACTTCGAGACTTTGTGTGCCTTTTTTTGCTAGGAACGACTTTGAGCGTGGCGATCGCTGCCTGTGGAAGCAGTTCAGCTTCCAAAGCTGATGTAAAATTAAACCTCGTTTCTTTCTCAGTCACTCAAGCAGCTCACGATCAAATCATTCCCAAATTTGTAGCAAAGTGGAAAAAAGAACACAATCAAAACGTAACTTTTGAGCGGAGCTATGGTGGCTCTGGTTCCCAAGCCGATGCGGTGATTAAAGGCTCAATAGAAGCAGATGTGGTACACCTAGCACTTCCGCTTGACGTTAATAAAATTCAACAAGCAGGTTTAATTCAACCCCATTGGGAAGTGGAAGCTGCCAAAGGTAGCATTGTCAGCCGCTCCGTAGCAACTATCGTCACCCGCCCTGGTAATCCCAAAGGCATCAATACTTGGGAAGACTTGGCAAAAGATGGCGTCAAGCTGATTGCTGCTAATCCCAAAACTTCTGGTATTGCTATCTGGGAATTTTTGGCTTTGTGGGGTTCGGTGACTCAAACAGGCGGTGACGAGGCGAAAGCACTGGATTTTGCCACCAAAGTCTATAAAAACGTCCCCGTGCTAACAGCAAGTGCGCGTGATGCGAGCGATCTATTTTTCCAGCAAGGAAAGGGAGATGTCTTAATCAACTACGAAAACGAGGTATTTCTGGCTGAGCAGAAAGGTGAGAAACTGCCTTATGTAGTACCCGGAGTTAACATTTCCATCGACAACCCTGTCACAGTTGTGGACAAAAACGTTGAGAAGCACGGTACCAGAGAAGTTGCAGAAGCATTTATCGATTTTCTTTACTCAGCAGAAGCGCAACAAGAATTTGCTAAGTTAGGATACCGTCCCGTTAACCCCAACGTAGTAGAAGAAGCAAGTAAAAAGTATCCCCAAATTCAAACCTTCTTTACTGCTCTAGATTTGGGGGGTTGGGATTCACTCCAGAAGAAGTTTTTCAATGACGGGGGAATTTTTGACAAAGTTTGGACTGCTAGTAAGGCATAATACAGCAGAATTCAGGAGCCAGAAGTCAGAAGTCGGAAGTCAGAAGTAAAATTTGCTCGCTTGTCTTGTTTTTAGACAAAGCGCGTTGTACTGTCATTTACTTGCAATGCGCTGTAACTAATTCGTCTCTAGATTCTTTATCAAAGTCCAACTAGAACACCGAAAAGTCAGGCACCACAAATAAGCTTGCTGTAATTTTTTTCAAATTCTTGTGGGCTGGGCTGTCCTGTTCCCCAAAATAATGCAAACTTATTTGCGTCATAACTTAAAACAGTATTTCAAAGAACACAGGATTATAGATTATGAGCTTTTGCTATCAATTAAAAAGTCGTGCTTTACTCACATCTCTAATAGTTCTGACTTTCGGCATAACTTCTTGCAACAGTGCTGAAGAGAAGAAAAAAGAGGTGAGTGTGGATGGTGCAGCTGTTGGTTTTCCCATCTCTCTCGCAGTTGCAGAAGAATACCAAAAAGTTCAACCTAATGCCAAAGTAAGTGTTGCTTCAAGTGGTACTGGAGGCGGCATCAGTAAGTTTTGTGCTGGAGATATTGATATCGTGGGTGCTTCACGTACCTTCAGAAATGAAGAAATCAAAACCTGTAAAAAGAAGGGCATTAACTTTGTAGAACTACCTATTGCCCTTGATGGGATTGCCGTCATTACCAATCGTCAAAACAACTTTGCCCAATGTTTGACTATTGATGAACTTAAGAAAATGTGGAATGCCAAATCCACTAACAAAATCACCAGTTGGAATCAAGTCAATTCAAAGTTTCCCAACAAGCCGCTCAAGCTTTATGCTCCAGCTTCAGATACTGGAACATTTGATTATTTCACACAAGCTGTTACTGGCAAAGCCAAAAATAGCCGCACAGACTACACTCCTAGTCACAATCAAAACATCCTTGTGCAAGGAGTTGCAGGCGATCCTACAGCTCTTGGATATGTTGGCATATCTTATTATTTGCAAAACCAAGACAAGCTGAATTTAGTTGGCGTACAAAGTCCAAAAGGAAAGTGTGAAAAGCCAGTTCCAGTAGACAATGTTGTAAAAAATATCTATACTCCTTTGTCTCGTCCCCTTTTCGTTTATGTCAGCAAGAAGTCGCTGGATAGTAAACCAGCAGTCAAAGAGTTTCTTAAATTCTATTTAGACAATTCTTGGAAATGGATTGATTCAGTTGGTTATGTTTCCCTACCCGATGACGCTTACGTCAAGGTACAACGAAAACTTGTGACAGGTGAAACTGGTACTAAATTCCAAAAGGCAAAACCAGGCGAGCCTATTATCAACTTCATCTAAAAAGAACTTTCTTCTTCCTTGTTAAGTCAGTTATCAGTTCACTATACTTCTTGCAAAAGTATCATTTAAAGATATAGAGAACCACAGATACACACAGATTAACACTAATTATTTATCTGTGTGCATCTGTGTCCATCTGTGGTTTAATTTTCATAAATTTGTCTTTTGCAAGAGACTTCATGTACTTCGTACACAAGGAAGACTCTGTGTACCTTTGCGTTTCCCTCCCTTCGGGTATACCTGCGGCACGCCTGACGGCGTAAGTCCTGCGGACAGGCTCCGCCAACACGTAGTGTGGGCTTTGCGCTTACACCAGTTGCCTGCTCCGGGAAACCCTACCAAGAGCACTGGTTCACAGCGCTCCTCTGCGTTTAAAAACGTTACGAATTAATGAAATGCTGTACTAAGCAGTCTTGTTTTAGGTGGAGTTTAAATCTCCCGAAGTAACATAATTATCAATTATGAATTATCTTTTGGGCGCTAAAAAAAGTCACAATGATTTTTCAGGCTTGGTATCACGAACCGAAATGTATTGGGTAGGGTGGTTAGCGAGTCTGATCTGTCAGTAACACTCTCTACGCTTGCAGCGATCGCCCTTTGAACTATGCGCTGTCTTCCCAATCGCCACCTTAGGACAACGACCGACTGCGATCGCTCGTTGTCCTGCTCCCGAGTCAGTCAAAATACAATAGCAAAACGATTGTGCCATCGTCGATATTGATCATAAGCTACTTAAGATACGGTAAACCGGCTAGTTTACTGCAAGCAAATTTTCAGTAAAAATAAAATAAATAGCTCAGCCTGCTCAGGTTTTCAAGTTGAGATAAAAATAAAACAATGACTATAGACAAAGAATGATGGTTATTGTTGATTTATTTTAATAATTCTTAGAAAGTTTTCTTTTTGCATATACATTTATTAAAGAAGTTTCTAGACAATATTTGAATGATGTATTAGGCTTGAATGACAGGGAGCGCCTACAAAACTGCAGCCTAACAGCTAGTCAAGAATTCTCATAAATGTTACAATTATTAACAATACCTAAAGAAAAAATGTTGGACTGGTTACCTTCGATCTAACTATAGATACTTGAGAAAAAGGGGAAATAGCTGTAAGTTCTAGCAATTAAGAACCAAATTTGCAGACAATTAGCCGCCCTTGTTTACCCTGGCGCGTAAGTTGTGAAACACAGCATGGGTACCCAGTCTAACTGAGTAAACATGCAAGAAAAGGCATCTATCAGCTTTCTTACCATTCTGTCAAACCCGTCAAAACCGAAGAGTAGTGCCATGAAGACCGCTCAGACAGCCACAGACCTCGTGCGGACTTACCTGCGTGAGATTGGCCGTGTGCCACTATTATCCCATGAGGAGGAAATACATTATGGCAAACAGGTGCAGCGTGCAACAGCATTGCACGAAGTGAGGGAGTCGTTTGCCATCGGCTTAGGTCGTCAACCAACTTTAGAAGAGTGGGCAAAAGCGACAGGGCTAGAACCAACAGAGTTGAACGAAGCAATCGCAGACGCTGAGATTGCCAAGCGTAAGATGGTAGAAGCAAATTTGCGACTCGTTGTGTCTGTAGCTAAAAAGTACATCAAGCGCAATGTAGATCTACTCGACTTGATTCAAGAAGGTAGCATAGGGATGCAGCGGGGTGTAGAAAAGTTTGACCCAACCAAAGGCTACAGGTTCTCTACTTATGCGTATTGGTGGATTCGTCAAGCCATAACGCGGGCGATCGCAGAAAAAGGTCGTACCATCCGGTTGCCTATCCACATAACTGAGAAATTGAATAAAATCAAAAAGGCGCAGCGACAGTTATCTCAGAAACTAGGACGCGCCCCCACACCTTCTGAATTAGCACAAGAATTGGAATTGACTCCTAGACAAGTGCGAGAATATCTGGAAAAGGCACGTGTCCCCCTATCTTTGGATTTGCGGTTGGGAGATAATTACGATACAGAACTCGGGGAAATGTTGGAAGACCCAGGAGTTTCTCCAGAAGAATTTGTTGCTCAATCTTCTCTATCATATGATTTAGAGCGTCTCATGGGGGAACTTACTCCACAGCAAAAGGAAGTCATATCCCTGCGCTTTGGTTTGAAAGATGGGCAAGCACATACTCTCGCCAGCATCGGTGAAATCCTCAATATTAGCCGCGAGCGAGTGCGGCAAATTGAGCGGGAAGCCTTAACTAAACTCCGTAAGTTGAAAGCCGATATAAATGAATATCTGGCAAGTTAGTCATTTGTCGTTTGTCCTTTGTCATGTCATAAGTTGTTCACAAAGGACAAATGACGTATATCCTCGTAGACCTCGTCAGTGGGTCTAAGCGCAAGGTATGACAAATGACACTTAACAAATGGCACTTAGGTGAGACAATCCGTTACTTTTGGTACGGTTACACCGACTTTGGTAGTTCTAACTCGACTGTTACATTAGTTCATAGGAACATACGAAAGCAAAAGTTTTGTCATATACATCAAAGGCATTCACGACTGAACTAACACTAATGGCAGTTGTCCTACTAAAGGAGGTATAACGTGAGTAACCCATCAAATCGAGTTTCAGAATTTTTTGATAGTGAGTCAGAAACCAGCGACTTGCTGTGGCAGTATGTTAAATCCTTAAGTCCACAGACAGTGACCCAGTTATCTAAACCTTCTTCTGCCGAAGTCTTTCAGGTGATGGAGCGCAATATTGCAGGGCTATTGGGTAATTTGCCTTCTGAACACTTTGGTGTCACCATCACAACCAGCAGAGAGCATTTGGGTCGTCTTCTTGCCTCCGCAATGATGAGCGGTTATTTCTTGCGTAACGCCGAACAGAGAATGAACTTTGAAATGGCTCTGCAAGGTACTGAAACCAACAACACTGATGCTGAGTAGCAATTTGAAATTGCTGTTGAAGATTTCAGATTGTTGTGTTCATAAAAATGAATCCAAAACTCCCCTCTGCAAAATCCTTATACTCTCCCTCCCCTTGTCTCGGGAGCGAAGATAAAATAGCCCATGCGGGAGGGAGTCAAAAGAATTCAAAATTCAAAATTCGCTCATTCAAAAATAATACCCCATGGCTAAAGCCAGAGGCTTGAAGCTCGGGATGTAGCGCTTTTTTTTGTTTTCCATGTCGCGCAGCCACGGGCTTGTATCCCAACTGTTAATTCAAAATTTTTTCTTAAATTTTGAACTAAGAATTTCGCGAATTTTGAATTCAAAAAATGGTTATCTAAAATTTCAAATGTAAAAATATCTGGTGCAGTCTGCTTTTGATTAAGGAATGCTGAAAAAACGAAATAATTTTCCAACCTATAATACAATCAATACAAACTCGGCAGACACCAACTTAACTGCCGAGTTTTATATTTAAAGAGTGTATTTCTTTGTGAAGTCGGTGGGCATAAATAAACGCGCTCTAATGTAGTCAGGGCTTAAGCTGTTAGAAGCCTTGCTCTTTGGGGAAGATAACGCGCACTACGAACAAAGAATTTATGTTTATGTTTAATTTCACTTACTTAAAAGAATGTCCCCAAAACAAAAATCAAGTGTGAGTAGTATCTCATCTTGTCATTGGTCCATCGAGCAATTGCCTGGATTGAGCCAGCAGGAACAATCCCAACTGCAAAACTGTGGCATTACCACTACAGGGGCGCTTGTCAAACAAGGGAAAACCCCTGCGGATAGGCTAGCGCTAGCAAATAAATTACAGATTCATCTTCAGTATGTCAATAAATGGGTAGCATTGGCAGATTTGGCTCGTATTCCCAGTGTAGGAACACAATATTGTGGATTATTGCTGCATGCGGGTATTGGATCTGTGGCACAGTTAGCCGCTACCCCCACTCACAGATTGCACCAACAACTTCTGCGCTTTGTAGTCGCAACAATGCAACGGCGTGATTTGTGTCCTTCGATTGAGCAAATTCAACAGTGGAATCAACAAGCACGAACGATAGAAGAAAGAAGATAAAAGAAAAAAGAAAGAAAATAAAACAATTTCTTCACTCTTTACTCTTTTGCTAAAACTCCATTAAGGAAGATATCAGCTAGTCCTTCTGCCATTGCCTGCATTTGTTGGGGTGAGGCGTCTGGTTCCATAACGGTGTTGTTGGAAAACCCTGCAACGGCAAACATTCCTAAAAAAACTTTAGCGACCAGTGTTGCATCCATCTGACGATAGATTCCTTTGTCCATTGCCGTTTGAAAGAAGGCTTCGGCAACATTAGTCATTTTGACAATTACGTCAGACTGGATGCGATCGCGCAAGTCTGGGTGAAACTGTGCTTCCATGAAACAAACGCGCATTAAGTCAGCATTTTTATGGAAATTCCACATCCGGCGGCGCATAACCTGAGCAACAGCCTTGTAACTGCCCATTTCACTCAATTCTGTCAGCAAATCTGTCAAAATCTCCACCCAGCCTTGAGTTGCCACCTCAACCAAAATCGCCTTTTTATTGGAAAAATGACGAAACAGAGTGCCTTCAGCGACGCCTGCGGCTTGTGCCAAGTCACGAGTCGTCGTACCATCAAATCCTTGGGAGGCAAATAACCGCCTTGCCGCGTCTAGAATGCGGGTGCGTGTTTGTGCTTCGGAGGATGGGGGAGAATTAAAAAGTCGCATAACAGTTATAGTGATATATCCGGAAGAGGATGTGTAACATTATTGTCTAACGTTAAATGCAATAACTATAGAAAGCTTAATACAAGATTAAGACCCTAATGATATGGAAAGGACTCCAACAGCAGGTGTCTAAATTTTCATATGAGCAATACGCCTTTATGGTGGGGTGTTTTGTTGGAACGACTCATTTGATCAACGTGCCCAATCCTCCACTTCATACAGAAATCGTGTTTTTCCCATCAGTTTGCGATTGGCAGAAGTACTTTGTACAAACACAACGTATTTTTCCAGGTTGCTTGGTTTAATTCGCATAGTTGTCCCAGCAGGTAAACCGAGCATATCTCGTGCTGCTTCCCCTTCAAATAAATCGCCCGTTTTGCGATCCATGAGAATAATTTCTTTATGACCTTGAATAGTTTCTGTCTTCGTGAATTCGTAGAAGCCTCGTCCGACTTTGAACGTCAAACCATTCTCTAAGACAAAAGCTTTGATGGAAATGTCCTGATCCACGTCCAAAACTTGAAAGCGTCCAGGTGACACTGCTCGTAAATCTGCTTCCCCAAACTCATCAGAAGCATCACGTTTCAGAAGCGTGTTAAACATACGGTTCAAACCGCGATTCATCCGCCCCTGGTTTGCGACTTCTTGTTCATATGCCTGGAGTTGATCTTGAGACGACTGTTGGTAGCAAACGGATAGGAAGAAATCGGTGATGTAGGAAAACTGATCCAAATTGAGGTGAAAACCTCCAGACTGATCTGCTAATTCCTTGTAGAAAAGTGTTGCATGAGAACGATTTAATGCTTGAATACCATACACGGTAATGCCTAACTTTGTTAACTTCTCCAGTTCTTTTCGCCAATTCAGCTTTTGAGGCGTTTGAGCAGGCGCATGCGGAATGTCATCTCCAATGATCACAAGAGTTTTGATGCTGGTAGGCGACCAGGAGAAGGATTGAGCTTCGTGCAGGACGAGTTCATAACATTCGGGAGCATCGCCACCACCTGTGGCTTCGACAGTTTGCACAAAATTGCATATGGTATCGACATTCCCTGATAAATCCATGTGTTTTGTGACATAGGTAGACCCAGCATCACAATAGTCACCATGAGCAATAATGCCAATACGAATGCCAGGAATTTCATCGAGCAACCGAGTGACAGTGCTTTTGAGGTTGCGGCGAACTTGAGTCAAACAGGGATACATGCTCCCTGTAGTATCAAAGCTGAAAACTACTTCAATATTGCTACTAGCCATCAATCTCTATCTCCCAAATCAAATAACTCTGCGATCACCCCTTAGTTAAAGCTCTCAAAACTGTCAGGCTTCCAGATCCTTAGTATACTTTAACGTTCTAAATAGCAGCCTGCCTCGGGCTATAACAGCTATGGTGAAATATCCGGAACAGGATGTGTCGCGTTATTGTCTAAGGTTAAATGCAATCACTACAGAAAGCTTAAAACAAGATTAAGACCCTGTTGACTAAGTTACGTGTTTGGTGTTGTCATAGAAATTTACTTTTATTTTCGTGTATGAATAGGTTTAGTTGCTTATACCAAAGGGAAGTGAAAAACAAAGCAAGTCAACTTTTAGTCTCTTTTCTTGTAGCAATACTTCTTTGGTGGGGGTTCCTACCAGGAATTGCTCTAGCGAAGACTCAGACACCATCTGCTGAAAGTTCGATTCAACCCTATTTGAATCGGGTGATAAAGCAGTTGACAGAATTCCGTCTTGACAATGGTTTGAAGTTCATTGTCTTGGAAAGACATCAAGCGCCAGTAGTTTCTTTTCTAACTTATGCTGATGTTGGGGGTGTGGATGAGCCAGATGGGCAAACAGGTGTGGCACACTTTTTAGAGCATTTGGCTTTTAAAGGAACCACAAAAATTGGTACATCTAATTACCAGGTAGAAAAACCGTTACTTGAGCGTTTGGATCAATTGGCAGAACAAATAACAGTAGCAAAAGCAGCTAATAAAAAAGATGAAGTTGCTAAGTTAGAAGCTCAGTTCAAGCAAATAGAAGCACAAGCTGCTAAACTTGCCAAGCAAAACGAATTAGGACGAATTGTGGAACAGGCGGGAGGCGTAGGTTTAAATGCCAATACCTCCACGGAAGCGACTCGTTATTTTTACAGCTTTCCTTCCAATAAGTTAGAACTGTGGATGTCGTTGGAATCAGAAAGATTTCTAGATCCCGTATTCCGGGAGTTTTATAAGGAGAAAGATGTCATTTTAGAAGAGCGACGTCTGCGGGTGGAAAACTCTCCTATCGGCTTGATGATAGAAAAGTTTATCGGTACGGCTTTTCAAGCCCATCCCTATAAGCGTCCCGTGATTGGCTACGACCAAGATATCCGCAATTTGACACGCGAAGATGTGCAGAAGTTTTTTGACAGCTACTATGCACCCAGTAATTTAACAATTGCCGTTGTTGGTGATGTCAACCCCACTGAAGTTAAGAGACTGGCACAAATTTACTTTGGGCGTTTCAAGGCAAAAGAAAAAGCTGTTGCTCAAATCCCCGTAGAACCAAAACAAACACAAACACGGGAAGTGACTGTGGAGTTCCCTTCTCAGCCTTGGTATCTTGAAGGTTATCACCGTCCAGCAATAACTCATCCAGATCAGGCGGTTTATGAAATTATTGGTAGGTTGCTGAGTGACGGGCGTACGTCACGGTTATATAAGTCTTTAGTGGAACAGCAGCGGTTGGCACTGGCGGCACAGGGTTTCAGCGGATTCCCAGGAGATAAGTATCCGAATATGATGTTGTTTTATACTCTTACGGCTCCAGGTCACACGGTTGATGAGGTGGCGGTAGCTTTGGCTAAGGAAATTGAGAGGTTGAAAACTGAGCCAGTTTCTGCTACCGAGTTGGAGCGAGTGAAAACGCAAGCTCGAGCAGGTTTGTTGCGAATACTCGATTCTAATATGGGAATGGCGCAGCAGTTGTTGGAGTATGAGGTAAAAACTGGCTCTTGGCGGAATTTGTTCAAGCAGTTAGATGAAATTGTTGCGGTGACGCCTGCTGATATTCAACGAGTGGCGACGGCGACGTTTACGGCGGAAAATCGTACAGTTGGTAAGCTGTTGTCGAAGCAGAAATAGGAATTGAACTGCTAAGCGCGTATCCCTGGGATGCTTTGCGCTCTTGGCGTGTCCGCAGGACCAGCTTAGACGCAAGAGCTACGTGCAGCAGGCTAGAGCGCCAACAAGGAGGAGAAAAGAGATATGAAGAGGTTTAGGGGTAGAAGGGACAAGGTAAAAGTGAAAAGGTTTTTTTACTCGTTGTTGGTTTGTTTTGCGTTGGTTCCTTTGCTATGCTTTGGAGTGCTGAACACATCTTGGGCGGCGACGGCGGCAAAACATTACACAGAGTTACAACTGCCGCCACTACCTCAGGTGAAGTTGCCGAAGTATGAGCGGTATGTGTTGAACAACGGCATGGTTGTGTATTTGATGGAGGATCACGAGCTACCGTTGGTGAGTGGTTCGGCGCTGGTACGTACGGGCGATCGCTTTGAACCTGCACAACAGGTTGGTTTGGCTCAGTTGGCGGGTATCGTCATGCGTTCTGGAGGAACTCAAAAGCATACGCCAGATCAACTCAATGAGATTTTGGAGCAAAGAGCGGCTTCGGTAGAAACTGGTATTGGCGAAAGTGCTGGTAGTGCTTCTTTTGAGGGACTCAGTGAAGATTTGGAAACCGTGTTTGGGTTGTTTGCTGAGGTGCTACGGGAGCCAGTGTTTGCTCCAGAAAAGCTCGATTTGGCGAAAACCCAGTTGAGGGGTGCGATCGCCCGTCGCAATGACGATCCTGATGCTATTGCGAATCGGGAATTTCAGAAATTGATTTATGGCAAAGATAGCCCTTATGCCCGCACAGAAGAGTATGCAACACTGGATAAAATTTCCCGTGAGGATTTGGTGAAGTTTAAAGAGCAGTATTTTTATCCCAATAATATGATATTGGGAATTGTGGGGGATTTTGACTCGAAGAAAATGCGATCGCTCATTCAAGCGAAGTTAGCTGACTGGAAACCAAATCCGCAACTGGTTAAACCTCAGTTACCTAAAGTCGCGCAAGATAAAAAAGGTGGTGTCTTTGTTGTCAATCAACCGCAACTGACACAGAGTAGTGTTCTGATTGGGCATTTGGGGGGACAATTCAATAGCCCTGATTATCCAGTACTAGATGTGCTCAATGGAGTGTTAAATGGATTCGGTGGACGCTTGTTTAATGAAGTGCGATCGCGTCAAGGTTTAGCTTACTCCGTGTCTGGTTCCTGGAGTCCCCGCCATGACTACCCTGGTTTGTTCATTGCTGGGGGACAAACGCGCTCTGATGCTACAGTGCAGTTTGTCAAAGCTGTACAAGCAGAAATCAAGCGCATCCAAGCTCAAAGGGTAACCCCGCAGGAGTTGGCTTTTGCTAAAGAGTCTACTCTTAACTCGTTTGTTTTCAATTTTGCAGATCCTGCGCAAACATTGTCTCGCTTAATGCGATACGAATATTACGGCTATCCGTCCGATTTCCTGTTTCGCTATCAGCGTGCTGTACAAGCAACCACGGCGGCTGATGTGCAGCGGGTAGCGCGCAAATACCTCAAGCCAGAAAATTTGGTGACTTTGGTAGTGGGGAATCAAACCGCGATTAAACCACCACTGACGCAGCTAGCAACACAAGTGACGGTATTAGATGTGACGATTGCTGGTTCACCAAGCCAGGCGAAGAATTAATATGCGTTCCCTGGCGTTGAGCCAGGGAACGTTAACCGTGACAATTCGTACAAACGTTCAGAAATTGGTAGGTAACGCTGTCTTGACTCATTACCATGCGTTTTCAGACTGAGCCTGGTCAAGATTTTAAGCCTAAAAGGCAACTAAGCTGCTGAATCGTCCCTTAAATAGAGCAGACAAGGGCAAGATGAACATTTAAGCCAAATTTAAGGTAATTTCACATCATACAGTATTTGTATTAAGTATAGCTAGTAAAACTGCGTAAATTTGCCATTTCATCATTAAAGTGCCGTATAAGTTTAAATTTTGACCATAGCTTACACAAAATCGGCAAAGAAAATTCCAAAAGAGCTTTAGTATTAATACTTAACTAATAATTTACCTGCTAGACAGTTACCGCAAGATTACTGATGCGATAACTGCAGATTTTTGTTTGCCAAAACTGTTAAAAGCATCCTCTGTGACTGAAAAATTTTCTTTCCGCAGCGCAAAAGTAGCTCGAGAGCTTTCTGCGTTGCGTCATGCCTGCTTGTATCTTTACTCATCTAAGTAGTTAGGTGAGTCAATGACCTGAAAACCTCACAAGTATAAAAAGAGGATCGTTATGAAGCAATATCAAGCATTTACCAAGAGCTTCTTACTACTGCTTACTCCGTGCATAGCTAGCTCTATGTTAGCAGCGTCACCCAGTCAGGCTGCTACCTTAGCACGTTCTGAAGGAGTACTAGAGTTTACAAGATTTAGTCAAAACCCTTCGACAACTGGAACTGCTACTAACACTAACACTGTTACTATTGCCAATAATGGAATGGTGAATGCTTTTGCTAACGCAGAAGCAACTTTTATAGTTGCCCCACCAACAGCATCCAATTCATCTTTGAGCTTAGCCTTTGGTGAAGGGAGAGATTACTTAGGATTAGCAGAAAGTGAGGTTACAGTTATCGGTAACTTTGATGTAGATGCGAATACACCTTTTTCTTTTGACTTTAAAAGTAATTTAAACCTGGAAACATCAATAGATAATCCACAAGCAGAAAATGCAAGAGCTGCGGGGGATATATCTTTGGCTTTACTTGATACCACTACTAACAGTACCATTGACTTCTTCAGCCTCGCGGGAAATTTAACCACCCCAGGTGATGATGACTTTATCGCATATCAAAAAAGTGACAATATTAGCTTAGGGAATCCAGTCACTACGTCTAATTTTGGAGGAAATCAAGAATCTGCCACAGCTTCTATTCAGGGTTCTCTGCAACGTTATTTTGCTAACAACACAAACTTAACTTTGATAGAAGTTAAAAGGAATCAGGCTAGAGTGACTTCAGTGCCTGAACCTTCAACTTGTCTAGCTCTACTTTTCTCTTGTGGCGTAATTGCTGTTGCATCGAAAGGTAGACGCAAAGAAAAAACCTCAGCTTGTTCTTTGTAAGGAAAGATAGCCGCTGAGGTTTGAGGACAGGAGCATCCCTAAAAGTGCAAAGAAAGGGAGCCACCCTAAAAACACTTAATAAGTAATTGTTAACAGTGACCAGATGCAATAAAATATTGCGTCTGGTCATTTAATTTTTGCCCATCTATTTGGTATAAGAAGTAGAGCTAGATGTTGAGAAACTGCTACAACTATTATTACCAGATGAAACGTGTACAGAAACGCTTTGATTAATGTGGCTTTGATTATCGCCAGATGCTGTGGCTACGCTTTTTGCCTCGGCAATTATCTTGCCATTTGCTGAGACAATGCGTTTGATTACAACTTGATAGCGAGCCATGATTTTACAACCTATTGCATTACAAAGAAGTTACGAAAGCTTTAAAAACTCCTAGGTACTAGAACCTTGAACAAGATTGGCATTCATTGCAAAAGATGTGGTATATCTAACACCATTCTCAAGAGTACCAAATGCTGCGCCTGCGAAAAATTTGCCAAGTTTATCTGAGACTACATATCCATAATTACCAGTTTTTTCGTCACCGAAGTATTCTGTAGTGTAGTCCGCATCAGGATTTTTAATCGTAGTTAACAGGTTAGTTTTAGGCAAGTACAAAGTAAGTTCTAATCCGCCTTCTACTTGACTGTTACTATAAACTTCAGTGTCACAAAAACTGAGGTCGGAAATTTTTAATCTGCTCATAAAACACCCTGGAATTTTTTAATACATTTATGAAACCCCTTTTGAAATAGATATATCGCCGAAAGCTTATTAAAAGCTTTCAGCGATTTTTATCTAAGATGCAGATGAATGAAACAAAGAGTTAGACGAGACAGCTATAATGGATGTCTAACTGAAAGTCATTTTTAGCTGCTTATAAACGATGAAGTCAGACTAGCGGGAAGATCTGTAGGCAACACTGTAACTGTAGCTTAAACCTTCTGCATCGCTATCGAGACCGTATGCTTGAGCGGCGAGTTGCAACTGCACGCTGCATTTCTCATTTTTAGCCAAGAAGCAGATGAGAGTAACGGCTCGATTGTCTAGTGCATTCTTACAGAGAACTGGTACTAATTAAATTTTTAACAGTGTTGGCAGCTAGCTGGTTTTAAGACAGCCAAAAGCTGTGTAGCTTCTGGCTGTTGTTAATTACTAGTGACTAGTTGGTAGCAGCAATAGAGGTGCTATTAGAAGAATATGGAGTGGTGAAAGCGAAGGATTGGGTTACGGTATTGTCACCTTGAGCCTCAGCTTCCGCTGTAGCTGTATTGCCTTTAACGTCTACCTTTGAAGTAATGTATTTGTTGATGTTGAGGTTCTCGTTAACATAAAGCGAGGTTGTTTTGTAGCTGTAACCACTACCTAAATAAATACCACCAACAACATCTGCACCTTCAACAGCTTCCAAAAGATTCAAGTCTGAGATAATCATAGGTTTCTCCTGGGATTTGAATTAGTTTTTGTTACTACTTTGAAATTGGGAATTACTGGTGTAAGCTTTTTGTTTTCGCTTACATTTACTAATATAGCTTATTGTATTGAAAAAACAATAGTTTTTTGAAAAATTACTATTGTTTTTTCTAATCAATAAAGTAGTTTTCTATTATTTTATCCTTGAAATCTTATATGTCTTTTTACTAGTAAAAAGACATAACAAAAACCTCAAAATTTTTATATTGAGTTAATGTTTTTTAAATATATTTTTTTATTTTTATTATTTTTTTAGATATTACACCTCATTTTTTAATTTCCTAATAATACAAAATTAAGCCTGCTTACGAAATTTGTCATTTACTTGAAAACTACTGTCTGAGTCTGTAACTGTAATAATTTCCATGATTTCTATTTGCTGCTTTAACCAAGTAGAAAACATATCTTTAATAATGTTTTGACGTACCTCTTCATCTAATTTGGGTTGAATGATTTCTTCAACCCAAATTAGATGGACTCCTTTTGGAGTCACAATTGGCTTGAGTATTTCTGGCGGAGTCGCAGCAAATATAGCAGCAGCAATCTCCGGTCGAAAATCTGTGCGCCGTTTGATTCCTTGATAACCGCTAGCACGACGAAGTTCTGGATTTTGAATGTAAGAGCGGGCGATTTCTTGAAAAGTGATTTCCCTTTCTTGCAAGGCATAAAATAGTTCCAATGCTAAATCTCTATCATCGAATATGACTTCGTAGGTAACTGCTGCAACATAATTGAGTTGGTGTTCATAAAAGAACCGTTCGACCTTATCGGCGAATAGGTGATTAGCTAACTTTTTAGATAGTATGTTGTTATTGGCTAATTCTTCAAAGTCATCTAAAGACAGATGATGTTTTTTCAGCCATGCCCAAGTGTCTTTGGCTTGTACTAGTTTCTTCTCTAACCGCAGCCTATCTCCTTCCTGCTGTAGTTCTTCTTCTGATACTTGAATGCCTGCTTCTTGCGCAGCCTCAGCTATAATTTTTTGAGTCGCTATAGCTTCCACAACATCAGGAATTTGACAATAAAGTTTGATGTTGCGAATTATGTCTTCGCAGGAAATGTTCAAACGTTTTAACATGACACAATTCCTCTCGCTAATGGCTAAAGGTCTAAACCGCCTTTTTGCAATTTCTTAAAGGGATCTAGGATAAAGTCGATGACGCGCCGTTCG
>NZ_JBAHYJ020000062.1:0-31929 GCF_036697665.2 Scytonema sp. PRP1
AACGACCAATGGTGCATTTAGTCTACTCTTTCTCATAGAGGTTTATTAACATGTTCGATCTCGACCAAACTATCAAAGACCGACCTACCCTAAAAATCTATGCAAACCCGTGCCGCGATTTTTACTTAATGAAAGTCTGCTGACACAGCTAGCGCCGTCGAATTCCAATACCCAACCCTGGCGGGTAGTATTTGCTTTTATGTATTCGCCGCGATCGACTGAAAACGGCTTTGCTAAAAGCAAGTCAGCATTTTGACTTTTCTAGTTACCCAAAATCGCTCAACTGCCGGAGGCATTCCAGCATTACCGTCGAAGAACTGGGTGAACAAGTGTATGGAGCAATGGGGATTGATCGTAAGGAGCGAATTTTTTGGTGCACCAGTGGTCGGTATCGTCTGCATGCACCAAGAATTGGGCTATGCGGATGCTTTAAGTGTAGGGCACTGACCCAATGGCAGTGGTAGACTCTGAACTGCGAGTACATGGAATTGAGGGCTTGCGGGTCGTCGATGCCTGCATCATGTCAACGCTGACGACAGGCAATACGAACGCACCGACCATCATGATTGGCGAGAAGGCAGCCGATTTAATTAAAGCCAGTCGTACTCGACAAACTGTAATGACCAGCTATCATATGAGGTAACCATGGAAACAGCAGATGTAATTGTGATTGGAAGCGGTCAGGGCGGAGTTCCACTCGCGGCTGACTTTGCCAAAGCAGGTCGAAACGTCGTTCTATTTGAGCGCGATGCGTTAGGCGGCAGTTGTATCAACTATGGTTGTACGCCTTCTAAAGCCTTTTTAGCCGCTGCTCATGCCGCAGGTCGCGCTCGACAAGCCGCAAAGCTAGGCATACACGCGCAGGTCGAAGTCGATTTTTCTGCGGTGATGGAGCGTGTGCGTAGTATTCGCAGCCAGTTTAACCAGGGTACCAAGCGGCGATTAGAGAGTGCAGGGGTTAGAGTCGTCTGCGCTGAAGCTGCTTTCACCGGAGAGCGAACTGTAAGCGGAGGCGGTGTGACTGTGCAGGCTCCGATCATCGTCATCAATACAGGAACATCCTCTACTATTCCTGACATTCCTGGTTTAGTGGGAACGCCTTATCTCACAAACCGAAATTTCTTTGATTTGCAGCAGATTCCGCCCCGGTTGCTCGTAGTCGGCGGAGGCTATATTGCTCTGGAGTTAGGGCAGGGAATGGCGCGTTTAGGGAGTCAGACCGAATTAATTGTGCGGGGCGATCGCTTGCTGGCCCAAGAAGAATCCGATGTCAGTGCTGTGCTTTTGGATGCATTTAAGCAAGACGGAATTGGACTGCATTTCAATGTGACTGTTCAGCAGGTTGCTTATACCAACGGTGTGTTTACCCTAACGCTGAACAATGGTGAAGTACTCGATGGAGAAGCCTTGCTGATTGCAACTGGGCGCAAACCGAATACTCAGGCATTAAATTCTGCGGTGACAGGCGTTGAATTGGATGCACAAGGGTTTATTAAAATCGACGATCAGTTTCAAACGACTTGCCCTGGGATTTATGCGATCGGAGACGCTGCCAAGCAGCCTGCTTTTACCCATGTTTCTTGGGAAGACTATCGTCGCTTGAAAGCCATTCTGTGTGGCGAACACCGAACACGCAATGATCGGGTGTTAGGCTATGCCGTCTACACAGAGCCGCAAGTGGGTCGGGTAGGGATGACGCTAGAGCAGGCTCACAAACAGGGCATTACTGCCCGCGAAGTCACCCTGCCGATGGCTCACATCGCCCGTAGCATTGAGTGGGGGCACGATCTGGGTTTCTACCGCATGGTCATCGACATCCACACAAATTTGATTTTAGGAGCAACGCTGGTTGGGTACGAAACGGCTGAACTCGTGCATGTCTTTTTGTCACTTATGGAAGCTAAAGCAACGTGGCAGGTACTCGAACAATCGGTTCACATTCACCCAACTTACGGTGAGGCATTGCCCAGTCTCGCAAGGCTACTCGTTGGAGATGATATGCCAACCTGTCCCAATATTTGACACTCCTCGCACCTAAAGGTGCGAGGATTCTTGCTTCATCCGTCCGGACTAGGTATTCAAATGCAAGCATTCAAATACCCCCGTTTAGCTTGATCGGCTAGAAGCCCCACACCGTATCCGAAGGATCGGTGTTGGGATGAATAGCCGGACGATTGGGGTGCATCCCCCGAACAATATCAACCGTCGGTTGATGAGTGAGTGGGGATAGCACCCCAATTGTCATTCTCTGGAATTTTTAACGAGTCAATAAAATCTTCAAGTATTTGAGTCATTGTCTTGTCTCGATAAGCTGAATATAAACGTAACTTATTTAACCTACGTTCTGATATCCTCAGATTTAATGACTTGTTTTTCATATTTGCCTGTACAACGTATTTGCATAGATGCTATCATAAAAACACAAAGGAGGTGATAAAAGTGTTGAAAGCAGTTAAGGTCAGACTATATCCAACAAGCGAACAACAGGTCGCACTTGCTAAGTCTTTTGGATGCGCCAGATGGTATTGGAATTATGCCCTTAATGCTTGCATTCAGCACTATGAACAGACAGGTCAATTCTTAAAAATAAGTGTTTACAAAGCGTATCTACCTGCTTTAAAAAAAGAGAACCCTTGGCTAAAAGAAGACTGCTACTCATCTGTTTTGCAATGTGTGGCAATTAACTTAAACAAAGCTTATAACAACTTTTTTGCAGGACGCGCTAAATTCCCTAAGGTAAAATCAAAACACCACAGGCAGTCAATTCAATATCCACAAAACGTTAAAGTAGTAGGTCAGTTGCTAAGTATCCCCAAGATTGGTGATGTAAAAGCTGTTTTTCATCGACCAATTGAAGGGACTCTAAAAACGGTAACAATAAGTAAAACTCCTACTGATAAATATTTTGCTTCAATCTTGTGTGAAGTTGATAGCTCTGACATTGAATCAACAGGGGATAAGAAAATTGGCATCGACTTAGGAATTAAAGATTTTGCAATTGTTCACGATGGGGAGCAAGTGACAAAATATTGTAATCCTAAGTATTTGAAACGTCACGAGAAAAACTTAGCTAGAAAGCAGAAGAAGTTTGCTCGCAAGACCAAAGGAAGTCATTCAAGAAATAAATATAAGAAACTAGTAGCCAAAGTTTACGAGAAAGTATCAAATTCCCGTCAAGACTTTTTACATAAATTAAGTAGGAAGCTTGTAAACGAAAGTCAAGTTATTGTTGTGGAGAATCTTCACATCAAGGGGATGGTAGGAAATAGAAAGTTAGCAAAATCAATATCCGATGTTGGTTGGGGAATGTTTGTTAACTTCCTAGATTACAAGTTGAAAACCAAACAGGGGCAACTTGTTGAGATAGGAAAGTTTTTCCCAAGCTC
The DNA here is from genome assembly GCF_036697665.2 of Scytonema sp. PRP1. Lineage (NCBI taxonomy): Bacteria > Bacillati > Cyanobacteriota > Cyanophyceae > Nostocales > Scytonemataceae > Scytonema > Scytonema sp. PRP1. The sequence goes on from NZ_JBAHYJ020000062.1 coordinate 3,387, forward strand.
CAAAACCTGTTCAAGTTGCAATCACGTTCTTGATAAGTTAACGCTCGATGTGCGCGAATGGGATTGTCCAAAGTGCGGAACTCATCATGATCGGGATGCAAACGCCGCATTAAATATAAGGAATGAAGGGATTCGGATATTGGAGAGTCATGGCGGAGGGAACCCCGTTATTGCTGATCGAGGCTGTGTAAGACCACCTGCTTGTAAGAGTAAGCGGCAACGGTCAATGAAGTCAGAAGCCCACACCGACAGACGTTAGGGTCGGTGTTGGGTAGTTCACTTGACGAATGCCACAAACAAGTAGCCAATTACCTAACTAGCCAGTACAAGGTAATCTTCCTACCTACGTTTGAGACATCTCAAATGGTGGTTAAGTCCAAGCGCAAACTGCATACAAAAACAGCTAGACAAATGTTGACTTGGGGACACTACCGTTTTGAGGGCTCACTTAAGCAATCGGCGAAGAAGCGTGGTGTTGTGGTGATTGATGTCAATGAATCGTACACCTCAAAAACTTGTACAAAATGCGGATTCAAGCATGATAAGCTAGGCGGTTCTAAAACATTTAAATGCCCCAACTGTGGTCATGAGCATGACAGAGATTGGGGCGGCGCTCGGAACATTATGATCCGGGCTTTGAGAGACGGCTCCTTTGCTTTAGCTATTAACAGTGAAAGCATCGCTATCGCGTATGCCCTGTTTGTCGAGGGTTGTACAGCGTAATACCGTCAGCTCAAACAAAAAATTCATCCTCAGCCTGCAAAGTCCATCCGAGGGCGCAAGCGATCGCTCCTGGTAAAGTCACTGGATTAAACGGCTTAGCAATTGCCTTAACCACACCAAGTGAGTAAAGTTTTTGTGATGTAAACCAAGCCGCTCTCACGCTTAAGAAGATAACTGGAATGGCTTTGGTTAAAGGGTTTGCTTGGAGTCTATGCAGAAAGGTAATGACATCCATACCCGGCATGGAAACGTCAAGAAGGATCGCATCAGGACGTTCTATCGCTAGCTGTTTCAGCCCGGCTTGAGCTGAGGCGACAGTTACAACATTCCACCCTGCTAGGTCGCTTAAACAGACTTGTACGAGTTCTCGAATAGTTGCTTCATCATCAATAAGCAATATCTTCTTGGTTCTCATTCTTACATTACTTAAAGCAGCGTAAAAGGGACTGAGGATTGGGGACCCTTGGATTGGGGTAATGCTAAGGGAGCCTCAAAATGTGTCCGGGGAAATATTGCCCCGGACACATTTTGAGATATTTTCCCAGTCCCCAGTCCGTAGAGACGCCCTAATTAGGGCGTCTGTACTCCCAGTACCCAATCGGTGGGAGCGGCAATTCCTCCCCACCCGTCATTAGGTTTAGGACTCCTTGCCGCGACCCGTTAAAGGGATTGACTAATTGAGATTAAACCAAGAAGATAAGAAACTGATAAGATTGACACTCCCCTGGCTATCAAAACTATGTCTTCAAAACCGTGCATGAAACTTTCGCCTCACACGGCTCCTCAGTAATTTGGTGCTTGTCCAAGCGCATACCTCCAACCGAACCATCTTCGGTTGTTTTAGTGTCATGGCAATGTTTGTGTAAGACCTGGAGGTTTTTGTATTCATCTTTCCCTCTGCTTACTGGTGTTATATAATCAACCTCTAACAGGTCTTCTTCTCTGAAATACAATCCGCAGTGAACACATTTTCCTTTGTGCTTCTTCAGAAGTGTTGCTACTCTTTTAGGTACTTCTGGATGTGCGCCCATTCTTGAACTCCAGTAAATTAGGTCGCCATTGTATGGACTGGCTATGCCAGAGACTTTTATATGCCGAATAATTGGTGTCTCTACGTGTTTTATTAGAGTTATTAGTTTTTTACCTTTATTCGGTGTGGCAAATACCCAATTGTCATTTCCAACAGTGTGCCAATATTTTTTTGACACCCAGTAACCTGATTTATTGGGATGACGGCGTTGTGCCCAAGCTCTTAGTTTTGGATACATGAGATTATCTAATTCGGAGTAAGTTTCCTTGCTCACGACTGTGGAATAGTAGTTTGACCATCCTCTGATTATTGGGTTTAGCTTCCCGATTAGTGCCTCTTGTGGCGCTTGCTTGTGGTCGTTGATGATACTAGCTATTCTTTCGTAGTGTATCCTCTGCTTTTCTGTGCTTGGGGTGATGATTGTTTTGAAGCCTTTCAACAGTTGCTAGACACAATCGAGCACAAGCGAAGGCGCTGAAGCTGGCTGGATGTCGCTTCAATGGTCAATTGCCCCTAATGCTTTCAGGGTAGTTCTTTGAGCTACTGTCAACCCGGTTGCGCCTTGAATCTTCATGCCTTCATACAGGCGATCAACCGTCAACGTTTCGATACAGCGTCCTGTTTGCACGTCCCAAAGCTTGATTGTGCGATCGTCACTCCCACTGAATAGGATTTGACCGTTAGAGCTAAAGATCACTGAATGGACCCAACCGCTATGTTCATCCAGGATGTGCAGGCAATGCCCCGTTTGCAGATCCCACAGTCGAATGGTTTGATCAACACCGCCACTTGCTAAGATTCGACCATCCGAACTGTTGGCGGAGCCTGCGCTTGGCGCATAGGCAAGCGTCCACACAACTCCCGTATGCCCCTGCAAAACCTTCAGACATTCTCCAGTTTGCACATCCCATAATCGAATGGTTTGGTCATGACTGCCGCTTGCCAAGCGTTGACCACCCGGATCAAATGCCAGTGCGAAAACTGCGCCCGTATGTCCTTGCAATACCCTCGAACATTCTCCAGTTTGCACATCCCACAGCCGAATCGTGAAATCAAAACTGCCACTTGCCAACCATTGACCGCTCTTGTCAAACGCGATCGCGCGAATACTGCTCTGGTGTCCGCGTAACACATGCAAACAGTGATGCGTTTGCACATCCCAAAGTCGCACGGTGCAATCATAACTACTGCTTGCCAAAATCTTTTTCGTTGGGCTAAACAAAACTGTCCACACAGACGAGTTGTGCGCTGACCATCGATCAAGGTGCCCAGTTTGAATATTCCATAGAGCGATCGACTCATCATGTCGATTGATCGCGAGAGTTTGATTATCGGAACTAAAGCTGACGTTGCTAAATGATGACATCCGACGGGTCGGGCTGGAAAAAGTTTTGTAGGAGTGAAGTTGCGACAGATTGCCATCTAGTTGCAAACGCCACACCTGAATCATTTCATTCTGACCACTACTAGCAAGCAGTTGACCATCTCCACTGAGACTCAGGGAGTGAACTCCACCCGTGTATCCACGCAACGTTTTCAGGTTTCGTCCACTCTGTAAATGCCACAGCCGCACCGTCTGGTCTTCTCCTGTACTGACCAACAATTGACTGTCGGCACTGATGGCAACCCCATAAACATCGTGGGTATGACCCTCAAGTACATGAATGGATTGCCCGTCTTGCACATTCCACAGGCGTAGAGTGCCATCGCGACCACCGCTCACTAAGAGACGACCATCCGGGCTAAAGGTGATGTCCCAAACAAAATCGGCATGTCCATGCAGCAACTTGGCACTAGGATTTATGGAATGGGGTTTTGGATGTCGATCATGGGACAGATAATTACTCCATAATCGAATCGACCCATCCCGGCATCCGCTGGCGAGTAGTTGACCATCCGGGCTGAATCGCATACACCGAACCCCGCTGGTATGCCCCTGTAAGACACTCAAGCAGTTCCCATTGCTCATATCCCAGATCCGAATGGTTGTATCATTACTGCTACTGGCTAAGGTTTGCTGATCGCTCGCGAAGTGGACGGCGTAAACACTCTGGGTGTGCCCTTTCAAGACACGGAGACACTGCCCTTGCAAATTCCACACGCGCACCGTCTTGTCATCGCTGCAACTCGCTAATTGCTGACCATCGGGACTATAAGCTACTGACCAAACACAACCTTTATGTTCTGTCAGCACCTGCAAGCAACTTCCACTCTGGACATCCCACAAGCGCACCGAACTATCACTACTGCTGCTCGCTAACGTTTTGCCATCGGGACTAAAGGCAACCGACCAAACCCAGCCTTTGTGCCCGGAAAAGGTGTCCAGAAGTTGCGCTGTGCTAATGTTCCAGAGATAGATGTTGCCATTGGCATCGCCAACGGCAACTGTCTGTCCATCTGGACTCAGGTCGATCGACCTCGCAACACTGAGGGTTTCTGAAAAGATTGATTTCGCTAAGTCAGCATTCTGAAAATTGACTCCTGTTAAATCGACCTGCCGCAAGTCTGCTTGCTGCACCACAAGACCAGAAAAATCTGAACCGCGCAAATCGACTTGAAGCTGCACCAGCAGGTTAATCAGGTTGCCTGCGGTGTACCCTGGTTTCTTCCCCTGTTGCATTAATAAGTGCCTTGCTTGCGCCTCGATCGCCGCCACACTGCCAAAGCGAGACAGCAACCGTTCCATCACAGGTTGCATAATTAAGCGCGTCTGAATCTCTCGAATGTAATCTTTTGCTTGTACTCGCACTAAGGGATGCGTTTGCCAAACGTTAAGCTGCTGCCTCTCAAATTCGATGCAAATCTGCTGCACGAATCGTTCTGTGACATATTCCATCACTACGGGTTGCAAGAAGAATAACCCATCGGTCTTTTCAATGAGCGATCGCCTCAGTAGTGAGTTGATCAGATTGGGTACACTTTGTTGAGCAGCAGGATCAACCACGTTCTCTCGAATATCTGCGAGCGAGACTGGCTCCCGATGAATTGCAAACCAGGACAGTGTTTTCTGTTCGGCTTCACAGAGGCGATCATACTGACGATCGAGCAAATCGCGAATGTCTTCAAAAACAGCCAATCCCTGACTCAGATAGGGCAATACCTCTGGAATGCTGCCGTTAAACAAATCCTGAATTGCAGCTGCCACCAGTTTCAATGCCAGCGGATTGCCGCCGTAGTGATGGATCAAAGTCTGCCATTCGGCTTCTGAACCTGTAAACGCTCCTTTTTGCCGAAAGATAGCGCGTCCGTCATCAGGTGTCAGCCCGCTCAAGGTCAACGATCGCACCAGCACCTGTGCACCTTCCATCAGTGCTATTTCGCGTGGCTTTTCTCGACTAGTGAGCAACAAACAACTTTGGTGAGACGTATCACCAATGGTTCTGAGCAATTGTCCGTAACCTTCGTAGCCCGAGAGCCATTGTCCCACTGCCTCACGCTGCAAAATGGTCTCAGCATTATCGAGGATCAATAAACACCGACGCGACCGCAGATATTGCATCAGTTTGGAAATTTGCTGATCGAGCGTCGTGGGAATGATGGGATCTTCCCCAAAAAGCGGCATGAGAAACGTAAGCTTGCTTGACAGGAGTTCATCCAAAGGTGGTGCATTAGCCAGGGAGCGCCATACGACAATCTCAAATTCTGTCTGCATTTGAAGCGCAGCCTTGACGGCGATCGTACTTTTGCCAATGCCGCCAATGCCCAATAGCCCGACTATGCGACAGCGCTCAGATACAATCCACTGCCACAGTTGTGTCAGTTCTACCTCACGCCCATAAAACGCTGAGGCATCGACTGCCGTATCCCAGTCCTGTTGGGGATTTGTCCACCGGCTCACAGTCTCTTGGGATGAGGCTGGGGATGTCAGGTCTGTTTGCGTCAATTCCAGCCCAAACGCCCGGAACAGATACTCTAATGACTGGCGATCACCCCCAACTCGCGCTTGAAAATGCGAGCGAGGGTATTTAGGGAGAGTCCGGTGCGAGCGCTGAGATCTTCCTGGCTGAAGCGCTTACCCCAGGTTTCGTCGGATTCCGCCTGCTGTTTTGCCGTCTGAAACTTTTGCCACCCTTGAGGCGATAGGATGGCTCCTCGCACTCGAAAAGAAGTGGAGCGACCTCGTCTAGTTTTTGATGCGTTGGAATCCATAAGTTAGCCGATGGTGCAAACGAACTAGCGCTTTTCTTAAATCAGTTATCAGTTATCAGTTATCAGTTATCAGTTACCAGTTACCAGTTACCAGTTATCAGTTATCAGTTATCAGTTACCAGTTATCAGTTATCAAGATGTCCCAAGTCAATCTTCTCACTGGTCACTGGTCACTGTTCATTGGTCACTGTTCATTGGTCACTGTTCATTGGTCACTGTTCATTGGTCACTGTTCACTGTTCACTGTTCACTGTTAAAATATCGGGCGTTTCTTTAATCAAGAAGTGACGGGGAGTTTCAGCAACACAGATTGACAGGCAAATGATTCCATTTTGGTTAAAGTATACCAGGTTTTATTGCTTGTGGCTCACTAGTGTTGGGCGTTCCTCAAGCACAGAACAATTAAATCGCGTTTTAACTCAAATAACTTGAGTGGTTTGTATTGGGCGATCGCACAAGAATGAAAAGTAACCAAAATCACTCAAGGGCGAAATGGAACCAAAATCGCTCAAGGCTTTTCGCTCCTTTTGCTACACTTTGCAAGCTTTTGTCCTGTATGAAAGAAAACGAACATGAATGACTTACTAGCATTAACCATTAACGCGCACGGCGGCATGGAGCGGTGGAAGCAGTTTAAAGCGGTTTCTGCACATTTGGTGACTGGCGGGGTACTGTGGAACACCAAAGGCAAAGCCGGAATGTTGGATGATATCCATGTAACCGTTGACCTGCACCGCCAATGGGCATCCCATACCCCCTTTGGCGCTCCCAATCAACATACTTCACTGGAAGCAGAACGGGTGGCAATTGAAGCCACGGATGGCACAGTGATTGAAGAACTACTGCATCCGCGAGCGTCCTTTAAGGGCCACACCCAGGAAACCCCGTGGACAAACCTTCAGTTAGCCTATTTTGCTGGGTATGCGATGTGGACTTATTTAACCAGTCCGTTCACCTTCACCTTGCCGGGTTATGAAGTAGAAGAAATAGAACCCTGGCAGGAAAACGGCGAAACCTGGCGAAGACTGCAAGTTACCTTTGCGCCCTACATCGCCACGCACAGTAAAGTGCAGACCTTTTACATCGACAAAGATGGGTTAATCCGACGCCACGATTACGATGTCGAAATCAGTGGGGGCGCACCTGCTGTTCATTATCTTTGGGATCATACAGAGGTATCGGGGATTATCGTGCCCACCAAGCGTTTGGTTTACATCCGGCAGCCTGACTTGTCACCGCTCAAGGAACCCCTTATTGTGTCGATCCAACTCAGTGACATCAAGTTCAGTGAGCTAGAACCAGCCATTCATTTCCAACCCTGAGGCAATGAATTAGTATTAGTCTCAGGAAAGCTTTGATAGTGAAAAGACGACAACAGGTGCCTTGGTAAGTCGGTTATTGTTTGAGAGCACCCGCACCGTTGGGGCGGCGTTCCTCAAGCGCAAAACAATTATATTGCGTTTTAACTCGAAGAACTTGAGTGGTTTGCCCAATCGCGATCGCATAAGAATAAAGTGTAACCGAGGTGGATATTAAAACAGTGAACAGTAAACAGTGACCAGTTACCAAAAAACTGGTAACTGGTCACTGTTTACTGATAACTGTTAAACTCACCAACCTGAAGGAGAACAAGATGACTAGCAATCACGTAAACAGTCAAAACATGAAACTCGAAGTAGTGGTATTGCCCGTTTCTGATGTCGATCAGTCCAAGCACTTCTATGAGGCGTTAGGATGGCGGCTAGATGCCGACTTTGTCACCAGTGAGGACTTCCGGGTGGTGCAGTTTACCCCTCCTGGCTCAGAGTGCTCGATCATCTTCGGTAAAGGAATTACGTCAGCTGTACCGGGTTCAGTCCAAGGTTTGTACCTCATCGTTTACGACATCGAGGCAGCCCGTGCCGAACTCGTTGATCGGGGGGTCGAGGTGAGTGAGGTGTTCCACGACATCGGAGGGATCTTCCCCCACGCCGGAACTGAGGGACGGGTACCCGGTCGGGATCCGAAACGCCGAGACTATGCCTCCTATGCCTCGTTCAGCGATCCAGACGGCAACGGTTGGGTGCTCCAGGAGGTGAAGGTGCGACTTCCTGGACGGTAACGGGACATCAATCGATTAAGGACAGAAGCGAAGTTCACGACACAGATTATGATAAGGAAATGGGTCGAGAAGTAGAGAAGTAGAGGAGCTACTTATCATCCCCTCTACCCCCTTACCCCTCTACCACTTCCGCTATCAACGCAATGTAGTGCCGTACTAGCCAACAAGTTTTGGAGGATTTACAGATGAAGATTTTTGTTGCCGGGGGAACAGGAGCGATCGGTCGCCCAACGCTCGACCAATTACTTGCTAGAGGACACAATGTTGTCGCGCTGACCCGCACCGAAGAAAGAGCACAGTCCTTAGCGGCACAGGGAATCGAACCGGCGATCGCGGATGTATTCGACGCAGAGTCAGTTAAAGCGGCTGTCATTCGCGCTCAAGCAGAGGTGGTGATTGAACAACTCACCGCTCTACCCAGAACTTACACTCGCGAATCCATGAATGCGACAGCGGCTCTGAATACGCGGATTCGGTCGGAAGGGGGAGGCAATGTGCTGGCGGCAGCAAAGGCAGCAGGGGTGCGCCGTTTCCTGAAACAGTCGATGGCCTTCTGGGGAATTCCCGGTGCTGGATTGGCAGATGAGGAAACCCCGTTATCGCTTGATGCCTCCCCCGCCGTTGCCGCCGATGCTCGTCTCGTCATTGAGACTGAACGTCGTTTACTGCAAACGCCTGATCTGGAAGGAATCGCTTTACGCTATGGTTTCTTCTACGGACCCGGCACCTGGTTTAACTCGGATGGTGATGTAGGACAACAGGTGCGGCAGCAACAGCTTCCGATCGTCGGCAATGGGGATGGCGTCTGGTCGTGGATACACATTGAGGATGCCGCGATCGCCACCGTTGCCGCTGCAGAGCAGGGCAATCCTGGTGTTTATCTGATTGTCGATGATCAGCCTCTAGCGGTGCGCGACTGGCTCCCTGCGTTTGCTCGATCGCTGAATGCTCCACCCCCGCCACAGGTATCGGTTGAAGATGCTCTCAAAATGGAGGGTGGTGCGGACATTGTTTACTACCAAACTCAGATGCGAGGTGCATCGAATGCCAAGGCAAAACGCGAACTGAATTTTCAGCCTCGACCGTTGGAATGGATTGTTGACACTACCGTAGCTCATGCCAGTTAACCAGTGAAGGGAGAAGAAGATGAAGATTGCTCAATATGGAACAGTGATCGTAGTCATGCACGCGCTCCTTCATGGACTGCACGGCTTAGCGCATAACGAAATCCCAGTTCCCCTTTCTCTGCTTCAGGGTTTGTTTGTGGGTGTTGTGGTGATATTAGCTCCCATTATTGCAGCCGGTTTACTCTGGACGCCGTTCTACCGCATCGGTAGCTGGATCTTGCTGGGTTCAATGGCAGGCTCACTCCTTTCTGCAATCTACAATCATCACTTGGTCATTAGCCCCGATCATGTTTCTCAAGTTTCCTTTGAAGGATGGGGCTTGCTTTTCCAAGCCACCGCTTACCTGATGTTAATTGTCGATGGATTGGGATGTTGGATTAGTGGATTGGCGTTGAGAACGACTCAGCCACCAGAGAAGGCGATATAAGTTCCTCTCAACGGTTTTAACCACTACCGTCCCCTACTGTTCCGGTTTGCGTACCGCTGTGGGAATGCCATGAGTGAAAGACACTGCTGATCGAGGGTAAGTTCTGGTGTTTTCACAACTCACTGTGGATGGCTCAAAACATCATGATAAAACTAGAAGGAAAGGAGGAATTCATGATCACTGCCAAAATTCTCGCTTTTGCCGGGAGTGCTCGCCAAGATTCTGTCAACAAAAAACTGGTGAAAATTGCCGTTGAAGGAGCTAAAGCCGCAGGTGCAGAAGTGACCTACTTGGATTTCCGCGATCTGCCCTTACCGCTCTATGATGGGGATTTGGAGGAGGCTGAGGGACTGCCAGAGAATGCCCTCAAGCTCAAGGCCCTAATGAAAGCGCATCAGGGATTCCTCATTGCCTGCCCAGAATACAACAGTTCGATCACCCCACTGCTGAAAAATGCGATTCTCCTGACGGAGAGGCTACGCCAACGATTGGGCATCGCGTCCTGAACCGGACGAACCTTCATTGGTGTGTTTCAAAGAAAAGGTTGCGGTGTTAATGAGTGCTTCCCCTGGAACTTTGGGAGGCTTACGAGGATTAACTCATGTCCGTTCCATTCTTGGCAACATTGGGGTTCTGGTGTTGCCAGATCAGCAGGCAATTGGGAACGCTTATCAAGCGTTTGATGAGAATGGCAATTTGAAGGATGAAGCCCAACAGACAAGTATCTTGCAACTTGGCAGCAAACTCGCAACGGTGAGTGTCAAACTCAATCTCCCTGTCTAAACAAAGTAGAGCATTTCAACTAGTGAAAAAGTTTGACCCGTAGATTTCAACAACATTGGAGAACAATTATGACTCAAGCAAAGCATCCTGCTGATCCAACTCCTCCAACCCTGGAAGGGAAACTGGCTCTGTTACGGAAATTAAGGGATGAATTGGGCAGCGGTGATACCATTCGTCGTCTCTTTTTTGGGGACCTGGAACCCATTGCCCTTCAACCCGGAGGAGCGAATACCGTGGTTCATCTTTACAACAAAGCCAATGATGTCACGATTGCCTATTGTACTTCCTACGATGTCTTTCTGGCTGCCCGTCCGGGACGAGTTACCGAGTTTGACCCGGCTGAGATCAAATAAGCGACTAAGCTGACCGGATGCAAAATTTTGGGTTCTGTCGCAAGAATCGTTGAGCACGATGATCTCAGGCAGAAAGTGCGCCACTTGAAGCGGGTAGAAACAGCCATCTCAGTTGAGAACAACTCACTGCGGATGGCTCAAAACTCAACAACCATGTTCTTTAAATTATCAGAGGTGTTGTCATGAAAATTGTTGTCATTGGTGGCAGTGGGCTGATTGGTAAAAAGCTTGTCAGCAAGCTACAGAAGCTCGGGCATGAGGTGGTGGCAGCATCCCCTTCTTCAGGTGTCAACGCTGTTACAGGTGAGGGACTGGCTGAGGTGTTAGTGGGTGCTCAAGTTGTTGTCGATGTGACGAATTCACCCTCCTTTGAGGATGCGGCGGTGTTAGAGTTCTTCCTTGAGTCATCCCGGAACCTACTTGCAGCGGAGGCAGACGCGGGTGTGGGTCATCACATTGCAGTATCAATCGTCGGTGCCGATCGCATCCCGGATAGCGGCTATATGCGTGCGAAAGTCGCTCAGGAAAAGTTGATCCAGTCCGCAGCAATACCCTATACAATTGTTCGCGCTACGCAGTTCTTTGAGTTCATCGAGACGATCATCGCTCAATTCCCCACCGATGGGCAAACGGTTCGCTTGCCCTCTGCCTTTATCCAGCCCATCCTGTCGGAGGACGTTGCTGACGCGCTGGTCGATATCACACTGGGAGCGCCAGTAAACGGCATTATCGATTTAGCTGGTCCAGAGCGGTTCCGTTTCGAGGAAATCATCCGCCAATTCCTGAGTGCAACTCACGACTCACGTCAGGTGGTTGTAGACAGTCACGCCCGTTACTTTGGTGCAGCGTTGAACGATCAGCTCGTTCCGCAGGGCAACTCGCTCATCGGCTCGACCCGTTTCGAGGACTGGCTCAACCGCTCTATCGCTTAAAGATCAGCAATGAGAATTCAATGCTGACATAGGTTGAGTTGAGGACACAAAGCCCAACATCCCGCAACTGCGTTCGCGCGTGCAAAGCTCAACTCAACGTACACATGTCTAATCCGCTCACTGCTTGATTCAGCATGAGGCCACATCAGGCGGATTTATATCCACCAGTTTGTATTCACCCAAGGAGAACGGAAGTGTTTACTAGATTTTTCGGCTTTGTTGCATTCATAACTCTCTCCATATTCATAGCGCTCTCCATATTCGCAACTCTCCCCGTATTCGCAGCTTCAGCCAATGATTTATCTGCTGATACGTCTAATGATACGTCTAAGGTAACGCTGGTCTTTGATCACGCCCTTCCCAACGTGCCTGGAAAGAGTGTCAAAGGCTTGCTGGTCGAATATGCGCTGCTATGGCTCAACACCCGCACATATCCATGCAGCCTCCGCTTTTGTCTATGCAACAGTGCTCTCGGGTGCAATTCGTAGCAAAGTCAATGACGAAAAAGAGCAGGTGTATCACGCTGGTGAGAACTTTTTTGAAGTACCTGGCGATCATCATCGTGTCAGCGCAAATGCCAGTGATACTCAACCCATGCGTATGCTAGCCGTCTTTGTCGTCGATACCAATGAAGATAACCTGACTACACCCGACAGGTGAGACGCACGCATTGCACACAAAGATTTTTATAAACACCCTCTAAGACCACACTGCTGAAAAACAGTGTGGCTTGGTTAGTTATAGTGATTTTAAAAGTTAAGAAATTAAATCATCGATAAGTTTTGATGCGTCACTGTTTTTTAGTGACTTGCGTAAGCTAAAAAACCAGATTCCAGGATTCCGGATTCCACTCAAATATTTTTTCTTGCGATTGGCGCAACCCACTCCCCCAAACCGGGATTGGGCTGTCTTTGCACTGTCCAGGTTGCGATCGCCGAAGGGGCACCTGGGAAAGGCAATCGCGATTCGGGACAGTGCGCAGTGCGCGATTGCCTCTGGCACTGTGCTTTGCGCGATCGCTCTCCAAATTCCTCTGAGAAAATCCCCGTAATATGGTAAAATAAACAAAACAAAGCGCCCCTGTCTGGAAAACTAGGCGCTTTTGTTTGAAAAATCATATTTCTTAAAGCCATGATAACAGAAAACATCACGGATGCGATCGCCTGCCCAAAATTTTCTGGCATTTCTGGTGAAATCGACGAGAGATTTCTCAGAGTGAAAGAGTGGTACGAGTTTATTAACGAGCAACAATTAAAGTTTGGGCAGTACCTCGCTGAGCTAAAAGCAGAAACAAAGCGCCAGTATGTAAGGGGACTAGAGAGCGTAGGACTGGTAAAAACTCAGTTGAATAAGTTCATCAAAGCTGCTGAGATTGCCGATAATCTCCCCAGTAAGTTGTCCCCAAAACTTGGTTTATATGTCTTGCTCCAACTTGGACAAAAGCGAAATGGGGACGCCGTCGAACACTTGACTGAGAACGACACCCAGTTATCCGCTGCTCAAAAAATTAAACAGCACCAAAAGCCACCACAGCCAAAGATGCCCAAGCCTGTGATGGGATGGGAGAGGAATCGGGAAGGCTCGCGCACTCTTGTATTACGCCTCACGGATGGAGATACGGCACTGGCTATCGAAAGCGGCTACAAAAAATCAGGCTTACCGCTCCCCTTGTATCTATCTAATCTCATCCAGCGCCATGAGGATTTATCCCAAAGCTGGCAGGGGGCACAGGAGGAATTAGCACAATATATGGATACTCAAAGCGAAGAAATTCAATCGCTGCTCAGCCAAATCAGGGAAGCCAATGAACTCATCAACAGGCTTCCCAATCCAAAAGACGCAACTGAAATAATGATGCTGCGGACTGCGAGGGAAGAAAGGGAGAAAGCAGAAGAGATACTGGGCGCTCTGTATTTTTAGCAGCTAAAAAGCGATTGGCTGAGTCCAGAGGACACGCTGAGCGCAAAGCGCACGCTCCGCGAACGCGAACGCCACTGCCCCGAATCGCAATCGCCTACCGCACTGCCCAAGGGGCAATTGCCTCTGGCACTGCGCTCTCTTGCATCGCCCTCTCATATCATGTCCGACTAATTAGTTATGATTCCCACGTTAACTGCACCCCACACGCCAGTCGCCTGCTGTGGGGAAAGCCGTCATTCGCGCTGGCTCCCCTTTATCCCCTCCCCCTTCGGGTATGCCTTCGGCACGCTACGCGAACGCCAGTCGCCTACGGCGGGAAACCCGCCTGCAGCGCTGGACTCACCGCTTGCGGGGAGGGGACGTGATAGCGTTTGCGCAGCGTCCCTCTTAGGGACTAGCGTGGTCGTACCCACTGGCGCAGCTTTACGGGGGCTAGGGGTCCCCCTGGGGTTGGGGGAGGGGGTTCTTAGGTAATGATAAGTATTTAACCGGACTTGATATCATTTCTTCTTAGAATCCCCAATCACAAAACCTGATAACTGATAACTGATAACTGTTGACTGTTTAAATGGTAGATGTAATTTTTTCTTAAACAAACGGCAAAGACATTATAGAAACTGTATCAAATCTTGACGTAATCTTCGTAATCTTGCTATGCCACCAGACTACTCCGGTCAAAATCTCCGTGGGCGCTCCTTTAGAAATCAAAACCTTGAAGGGGCAAATTTTAGCTATGCAGATATCCGAAGCGCTGATTTTACTGGTGCAAAACTCATAAGTGCAAACTTCAGTCATGCCAAAGCGGGATTGCAAAAGCGGTGGGCGGCGTTCTTAGTGCTTGTTTCTTGGTTAATTGCTGGATTGGCAGGGCTTTTATCGGCTTTTGTTGGAGCAATAATAAGTTTAGTATTTGACAGTTCAAATTCAAGCAATCAACTTTCAGCTTGGACTGCCTTAATAGCAGTCATTGTTGTCTTTGTAATTATAATTCGCCAAGGGTTAAATTCAGCCTTCGCCGGAGCCTTTGCCTTCGCCGGAGCCGGAGCCTTGGTATTACTCAGTATTTATATCAGTTGGCGATCGCTCAAAGGAGATGAAAAGTATGCCGTTATTCGCAAAATGGCTGTTGCTTTTGCTGCTTTTCGTGGTACAAGTTTTCGCAATTCAGACTTAAGGAATGCTAATTTTACAGGATCCACGCTCAAAAATACAGATTTTAGAAAAGCTATTCTGACGCGTACTTGTTTCCACAAAACCAAAAAACTTGACTTTGCTCGTCCTGGTGAAACCTATCTTCAGAAAGCACAAGTACCAGGAGTGCTGATGACAGGACAGGGACAGGATAAAATTTTTGACCGCCAAGACTTGCGCGGGGTCAATTTTAAAGGAGCTAACTTGGTAGATGCCAGTTTTATTGCTGCAAACTTAAGTGAAGCTAATTTACAAGATGCTGATTTATCGAGAGCTAAGCTAGTACAAAGACTGGGGATCACCCGCAATAGTGGGTGAGGTCAGGAAGCCCCTAGTGTAGCGAAGCGAAACTAGGGGTACTTCACGTATCGACACTACCGAAGTTGGAGCCGGAGACACTCTAGAGCTAGTGAGTCGGGATGATAACAACATCACTGTTGCCGATATCACTCAACTTTATGTTCGTAAGCAGGACAATCCAGAATTACTTCATCACGCAGCTCACAGCCAAGCATATCAGGTCTAACTACTTCACTTCCTGCTGCTTTCCTGCAATGCGAATGATTAAATCGCGTTTTAACTCAAAGAACTTGAGTGGTCTAAATTGGGCGATCGCAGAAGAATGAAGTTAATCGAGGTGGGCAGCAAGCTCACCAATCTAAAGGAGAACAAGATGAGTAGCAATCACGTAAACGGTCAAAACATGAAACTCGAAGTTGTGGTATTGCCCGTTTCCGATGTCGATCAGTCCAAGGACTTCTATAAAACGTTGGGGTGGCGGCTGGATGCTGACTTCGTTACCAGTGAGGACTTCCGAGTGGTGCAGTTGACTCCTCCCGGATCGGAAGCCTCAATCATCTTCGGTAAAGGAATTACATCAGCCGCGCCGGGTTCAGTTCAAGGTCTGTACCTCATAGTTTACGACATCTCGGCCGCCCGCGCCGAACTCGCCGAGCGGGGTGTCGAGGTGAGTGAGGTGTTCCACGACATCGGAGGGATCTTCCCCCACGCTGGAACCGAGGGACGCTTAGCTGGTCCCGATCCGAAACGCCGAGATTATGCCTCATATGCCTCGTTCAGTGATCCAGACGGCAACGGTTGGGTGCTCCAAGAAGTGAAGACGCGGGCTCCCGGACGGTAACAGGACATCAATCGCTTAAGGATCAAAAGGAGCCAAAAGTAACAGGTTTTTCGCTCCTTTTGATACTCACCATCAGTGCAGCAGTTATGCACTAACCAAAAGAGTTAAAGCCAACAAACTAGACAACATCTAAAACGAGGATACAAGATGAAAACGCAGAAAGTATGGTTCATTACCGGAGCCTCCAGGGGCTTTGGGTTGGAAATTGCCAGAGCCGCCCTAAGAGCGGGCGACCAGGTAGTAGCGACGGTTCGCAGTCAGCCCGCACAGCTCGTCGCTACGCTGCACAACCACCCGGATCTGTACGTTGTGCAGATGGATGTCACCCAGGAAGACCAGGTACAAGCGGCTGTCAAGCAAGGCATTGCCCGTTTCGGCCGGGTTGATGTCTTAGTCAATAATGCCGGGTTTGGCATGGTCAGTGCAATTGAAGAAGCCACGGATGCCGAAGTCCGCAAACAGTATGATACCAACGTGTTTGGGTTACTGAACGTGACTCGTGCGGTGTTGCCGTACCTGCGCCAGCAAAAGTCCGGGCGGATCATCAATATCTCGTCGCTGTTCGGCTACGATGCGATTCCGGGTTGGGGATTGTACGGGTCCACTAAGTTTGCGGTCGAAGGTCTCTCGAAAGGGTTAGCGGTCGAACTGGCACCCCTCGGCATCTATGTCACAGCGGTGGCTCCGGGTCTTTTTAGTACTGACTTCCTGAGCGCTGAATCCTATGTTGCCGCTAAAACCATTATCGACGATTACCAGGAAACGGTAGGATCGATGCGTAGCGGAGCCTCGGCGCTACACGGGCACCAACCCGGTGATCCGAAAAAATTTGCGGCTGTGATTATTCAACTCGCCAATACAGAACGTCCGCCGCTGCATTTGCCTGTCGGGAAGGACACGATCGACCTGTACCGGAGCAACGCCGCGAAAATGGCACAGGAAATCGAAGCATGGCTGCCAGTTGCTACCAGTACCAACCATGACCACCGTGTAATGGCTTCGACTATAACCTGACCCTAACTCTAACCGTCGAATGATTTGCATTGATTTGACACTTCAACAAATAAAAAGTCACTGGACATCAACGTCAATCAATCCAGGGAATGCCCCCTATGTCCAAAGAAATTAAA
This sequence comes from Scytonema sp. PRP1, assembly GCF_036697665.2. Lineage (NCBI taxonomy): Bacteria > Bacillati > Cyanobacteriota > Cyanophyceae > Nostocales > Scytonemataceae > Scytonema > Scytonema sp. PRP1. The sequence continues at coordinate 20,394 of NZ_JBAHYJ020000062.1, forward strand.
CAAAGCTGCCGACGCTTTCTGAGAACGGTTGGGGTAAGCATTGTTTTCTTCGCAACTATAAACCTTGCCCCTCTTCTCTTCCCCGCAGGAACCATCATACACACGGCTTCTAAGGACTTAACCACCATGACCGACTACACTCCGTTCGCTACCAGTGCCTCTGCCCAGAGCGCCAGGGATATTATCGGACCATCCCCGTTGATCGAGATCAAAAACGAAGCACCGCCCAAGCTAATTGTTGATCGGCCGCTTCCCAAACCACTGGCTCAGGGTCGCGTCTTCATCCAGTATCGGGCGGAGAATCTGCGCGTGTTGCCAGTGTTCGGCGAAGGTGCTCTCCAAGTATCGCCACGCATCGGTCATGTCCACATCACCGTTGACGACGCGCCGTGGCATTTTGCCGATACCAGTGGTCAAACGATCATCCTGGTTGGACTGGAACCTGGTTCACACAAGGTGTTGATCGAACTAGCCGATCCCACGCACAAAGTCATTACCAGCGAAAAGGTGACGTTCACGGTGCCCAATCTTGAGCGATGATAAGTTGAGATGATTTATGTCTTACGCACTATGGTTAATACCATAAAATTAAAATTTTGGCGTAAGTTCTATGACTGAAAACAGACTGCAATTGCACTGTGCCGTTCAATATATTCGGCCCCTCGTTCCACCAACCCCTCAAACGCATAAAGGAGTTTTACGATGAGCATTGAACAGAAAGTTGCTGTTATTACCGGCGCGTCGCAGGGCATCGGCGCTGCCCTTGTCAAGGCGTACCGCGATCGCAACTATCGGGTAATCGCAACCTCACGCTCGATCGAGCCGTCGGACGATGATGCAATTCTCGCAGTGCCGGGCGACATCGTTGATCGAAAAACCGCCGAGCGTGCTATTTCCGAAGGCGTGGCTCGGTTCGGGCGCATCGACACGCTCATCAATAACGCTGGCATTTTCATCGCCAAGCCATTTACCGAATACACCGAGGCTGACTATGAGGTGTACCTGGGCACCAACGTCACTGGCTTCTTTCACATGACGCAACTCGCCATCGCCGAGATGGAGAAACAGGGCAGCGGTCATATCGTGCAGATTTCGACGAGCCTGGTTGACAACCCGATCGCTGGCTTACCCTCCGTGCTCGCGTCACTGACAAAGGGCGGACTGAATGCCGCGACTAAATCACTGGCGATCGAGTATGCCAGGCGCGGTATCCGGGTGAATGCGATCGCGCTGGGTACCATCAAGACGCCAATGCATCCCGCCGAGACCCATGCACAGCTCGATGCCCTGCACCCGATCGGTCATATGGGCGAGATCTCCGACGTCGTCGATGCGGTTCTCTACCTTGAGTCAGCCAACTTTGTAACGGGCGAAATCCTCCATGTCGATGGTGGTCAGAGTGCGGGGCACTGACACCGCCTTGCAATCAGAAAAATCGCTCTGACGCTCCCAAGCAAGATTGCGCGATCGTGCAACCTGCTGATAAAGGAACACACATCATGACTCAACTCGAAAAAGGCATGATCTACGAATTACGCATTTATCACTCCATGCCGGACGACTACCAGCGCTGCTCGCGCGCTTCCAGAACCACACGTTACGGATTTGGGAAAAGCATGGCATCCGCCAGGCTGGATTCTGGACAACGTTAATCGGTCAGAGCAATCAGCGGCTTACCTACATGCTTGCCTGGGACAGCATGGCTGAGCGGGAGGAGCGCTGGGTGCATTCCTCGCCGACCCCGAGTGGATCGCGATTAGCACCGAAACCGAGAAGGACGGTCAACTTGTGCAGAACATCAGCAGCGAGTTGCTGGCACCGACCGCCTTTTCCGGGCGTGAAGTGAGCGGTGAGGCGAGCGACGGAACTCGAACCTATACCATCCGGCAATGCAGACTCCTTACCGTCACAACTGAACAATACGGACAGACAACACGTAACCCCAGTGAATTCAGCATCAGTTTATAAACGTAATTTAGGCAAAACCTCAAGATGCTGCAAACCATTTCTCAAATCAGCGCTAACGATCATGCTCATAAGGCGGTGATAGAAACGGACAAGAAGCAACCTGAGTTAATTCGATTTTGAAAGCGAGGTAGGCGCGATGAAGACGAATTTTGAGAACAAGTCCTTTGAGGATGAACGTGAGAACTATCAACGTGACACTGATAGCCGCGATATTTTCGCCGAGCGTGTCCGCAGCAACCAGCGCAAGCTTACCTCTGAGTTAAGGCACCAGTACGATTTTATTGTTTGCGGATCTGGATCTTCTGGCTCGGTGGTTGCCCGCAGACTGGCCGAGAATCCCGATGTCAGCGTTCTGCTGCTTGAAGCTGGAGGCAGCGATGATATACTAAGTGTCATGGAAGCGAATCAATGGCCGATGAACCTTGGAACCGATCGGGACTGGAGCTTCCAGGGCCAGCCGAATCTACATGTGAACGGTCGTTCGATTCCGTTCTCTATGGGCAAGGTACTCGGCGGTGGATCGAGCATCAACGTCATGGTTTGGGCACGCGGACACAAGCATGATTGGGATCTCTTCGCATCCGTTGCCAACGATCCTGCCTGGAGTTATGAATCCGTCTTGAAGATTTATCGCCGCCTGGAAGATTGGCATGGCGTACCAGATCCGATGTATCGCGGAACGGGAGGGCCGGTATTTGTCCAGCCCGCGCCGGTTCCAAACCCGATCGCACCCGCAACGGTCGAAGCAGCGCGGGTGGTGGGTATTCCTACTTTTGAAAATCCGAACGGACGCATGATGGAAGCAGCGAAGGGCGCTTCTATCAGCGATGTGCGAGTCCGCAATGGCAAACGCGAATCGATATTCCGCTCCTACGTTTTTCCTTATATGGATCGACCAAACCTGACGGTTCTCAGTCATGCACTGGTCACACGGCTGACGTTCCAGGGCAAGCGGGTCACTGGCGTGGAGATTGCTTATGGTGACGCGATCTATCGCATTGGTGCGGCAGTCGAAGTCGTGCTGTCGCTCGGTGCAATCCATACGCCGAAAGTGCTGATGCAATCTGGTATCGGTGATGAGTCCGAGTTGCGACGATTTGGAATTCCTGTCGTGCAGCACCTTCCCGGTGTGGGGCAAAATTTTCAAGACCACGTTGCATTTGATTGTGTCTGGGAATATGAAACCGCTCTCGAACCAAGAAACAACTTGTCCGAGGCAATCTTTTTCTCGACCAGCCAGTCCGGGCTTGACAGTCCAGACTTATTTGTCTGTCAGGCCGAGGTGCCAAAATCTAGTGCCGAGAATGCCGTCCGGTTTGGGCTGCCTGGTGCAGGCTGGACGTTATTTGGGGCGATCGCGAACCCCAAAAGTCGAGGTCGTCTCCGCCTAACGGGAGCCTCACCATTCGACCCGATTCTGATTGATGCAAAGACGCTGTCTGACGCGGATGATCTCAAAACCGCGATCGCCTGCGTAGAACTCTGTCGCGAAGTCGGTAACTCCGCTCCGCTTCGTCCGTTTGTCAAGCGTGAAGTCATGCCAGGTAATTTGAAAGGGGCCGAACTCGAACGCTTTATTCGAGATGCTGCGACAAGTTTCTGGCACGAAACCTGCACCGCGAAGATGGGTCGAGATTCTATGTCGGTGGTGGATAGCAACCTGAGAGTGTATGGAATCGACAATCTCCGGATTGCTGATGGATCGATTATGCCGCGAATAACGACCGGTAACACGATGGCTCCCTGCGTGATCATCGGGGAGCGGGCAGCGGAAATTCTACATCTCGAACACCAGCTGCAAACCACCGTAAAAACAAACTCAGTCGCCCAATAAAATCACCGCACTTTTCATTGGCGGACGCACATCTAAGTCGCGTGTTAACTCAAAGAACTTGAGTGGTGTGGATGGGGCGATCGCGGAAGAATGAAAAGTAACGAATCTGAACATCAAACTTACAACCAAAAGGAGAACAAGATGAGCAGCAATCAGGTAAACAGTCCAAACATGAAGCTCGAAGTTGTGTTATTCAACGTTTCCGACGTTGAGCGCGCGAAAGCATTCTACGAGAATCTCGGCTGGCGGTTCGACATCGACGTGGTGGAGGGCAACTTCCGCGGCATACAGATGACGCCGCCCAACTCGGACGCCTCGATCATCTTCGGCAAAGGAGTCACTCCAGCTAATTCTGGCTCCGCGCACAACCTGGTCCTCGCCGTAGACGACCTCGATGCCGCCCGCAAAAACTTGATCGATCGTGGTGTCAACGTGAGCGAGATCTTCCACTACGCCGGCGGCCCCTTTAACAACGCCGTGGAGAACCCGCGCGTCGGCGGGCGTGATCCGCAAGGTCGTTCCTACTTCTCATTTGCCTCGTTCGAGGATCCGGACGGGAACGTCTGGCTGCTCCAGGAAATCACAACGCGGCTTCCTGGTCGCCTGTGGGACTCGATGCCAGCACAAAACTTAGATGTTGCAACTCTTGCAGATCTTCTCCGCGAGACGGCAGAGCACCACGACCCCTACGAGAAGACTCACGCCGAGCATCACTGGTGGAACTGGTACGCACCCTATCTGAGTGCGCGTCAGAACGGCAGCAGTCCAGAAGAGGCAGCGGCCGCTGCTGATCGTTACATGGAGGAGGTTTTTCCTGTTCTTTCTAAATGATGCGGTCAGAATGACATCCGCCAGGGCGGGTTCTGGACGACCCCACAACTCGCCCCACTATCACAGCTGAGTCATGCGGACAGACAATACGCAACCTCAATTAAACCCGATTGGAGAAAGATCAATGTCTGAAAAAACGAACCAACAACGCCGCCGCTTTTTGGGCATTGCGACCATGACGATTGCGGCTACACAGCTAGGACAATTTGGTTCTGCGAACGCACAATCGAGCTAAACAAAACCAAAGGAGACCACCATGACTCAACCTGGAACCGCGCACACCGACACAAACGCAATCCGCCCCTCTGCCCAAAGGGCGAGGGACATCCGCGGTGCTTCACCGTACGTCGAGATCGAGAACGAGCCCGCACCCAAGCTGACTATGGAGGAAAAGCCGAGGACGCGTTCCACGTCATCATCCCGTCGATGCCCGGCTACGGCTTCTCCGGCAAGCCGACAAGCACCGGTTGGGGCGTCGAGCGCATGGCACGTGCCTGGAACGTGTTGATGAAGCGGCTGGGCTACACCCGCTACGTCGCCCTGGGCGGCGACTGGGGTGCGTTCGTCGTCGACCTGATGGGTGTGCAGGCGCCCGCGGGATTGCTCGCCATCTACACCAACTATCCTGGGACAGTTCCAGCCGACGTCGACAAGGCGCTCTTGGCCGGCGAACCACCTCCATCGGGTCTCTCAGCTGAGGAACGACGCGCCTACGAGCAGCTGGACAGAACGTTGAAGCAAAGAGTCGCCTACGCCAGATTTATGGCATCGCGCCCGCAAACGTTGTACGGCATTGCGGATTCGCCCGTCGGCCTGGCTGCCTGGCTTCTCGACCACGATGATGCTGGCGGACAGCCGGCCGCTGCGGTCGCCGTGGCTCTGAACCGAACCACGAGCGCCACGGGCGAACTGACGCGGGATGAGATTCTCGATAACATCACGCTCTATTGGCTGACGAACACGGGCGTCTCGGCGTCTCGGCTCTATTGGGAATACAAGGGTGGCTTTTGGAACGCTAAGGGCGTCTCTATTCCGGTGGCCGTGAGCGTCTTTCCCAGCGAGGCATATCAAGCTCCGCGGAGCTGAACCCAGCGGGCCTATCCCAATCTCATTTATTACAACCAGCTCGACAAAGGTGGCCACTTCGCGGCATCGGAGCAGCCAATGATTTTTGCTCAGGAACTGCGGGCGGCCTTCAAGTCCCTGCGGTCGTCCAAATGACAGCCTGGGCAATGACTTCGTCCGTGGAACCGCCAATCCCCCATCGTGACCAGCCAGCCGTTCGTTACTCAATTTCGGAACGGAAGCCGTTGAGACGGATAAGGTTATTTTTGACACTGCGAGCGCCTAAAGGCATGAGGATTCTTGCTTCATCCGTCCGGACTAGGCATTTAAATGCAAGCATTCAAAAAACCCCCGTTTGGATACTTCCACAAGCGCACACGGACTGCCCGACCGCGTTTGAAACGATTTATCAATAGCTGAGTGTCTCTTTCCTACAACAAGAGCACGAAGCTGAGCATTGTAGTTGGGGAGTACCCAATCTTGCCTCACGAGAGTCTTTTAGACTACGGGCAATACTAGAATCTCATGATGAGCGATGCGCTGTCAACCCTGGGAAAGCCGCCCTAGAAGTGCGGGGCTTTAAACCCAAATTTTTGGTAAGAAAGAAAATGACATCCTTTTGAAAGGAAAACACCATGAGCAAGATTATTAAAGCTGCCGCCGTGCAAATTAGCCCCGTGCTGTACAGCCGACAGGGTACCGTTGAGAAGGTCGTTAAGAAGATTCGTTCGCTGAGCCAACAAGGCGTTCAGTTCGCAACCTTCCCCGAGACTATCATTCCCTATTACCCCTACTTCTCCTATGTGCTAGCCCCGTTCGCGTTGGCAAAGGAACATCTGCGGTTGCTTGAAGAGTCGGTTACGGTGCCGTCTGCTGAAACCCGGGCGATCGCCGAAGCCGCGAAGGAAGCAAACATGGTCGTCTCGATCGGCATCAATGAGCGCGACGGCGGCTCGATCTACAATACGCAGCTTCTCTTCGACGCAGACGGTACGCTGATCCAGCGCCGCCGCAAGCTTACGCCGACTTATAACGAGCGGATACTCTGGGGCCAGGGTGACGGCTCGGGCCTGCGCGCCATCGATAGTGCCGTTGGGCGCATCGGACAACTTGCCTGCTGGGAGCATAACAATCCTTTGGCACGGTATGCGATGATCGCCGATGGTGAGCAAATCCACTCGGCGATGTATCCCGGATCGTTCGCCGGCCCGCTGTTCGCGGAGCAAGCGGAAATTAACGTCCGCCAGCACGCCCTTGAATCCGCCTGCTTTGTCGTCTGTGCGACCGCGTGGTTGGATGCCGATCAGCAGGCTCAGATCATGAAGGACACGGGTTGCGCGATCGGGCCGATTTCGGGTGGCTGCTTCACGGCCATCGTGAGTCCCGACGGCCGGATCATCGGTGAGCCGCTCAAAGCGGGCGAAGGCGAAGTGATTGCCGAGCTTAACTTTGCCCAGATCGACGCCCGCAAGCGGCTCATGGACGCCCGCGGTCATTACAGTCGCCCCGAACTACTCAGCCTGTTGATCGATCGGACACCCGCGTCGCCCGTCCACGAGCGCACCGCACACCCGAAGGCCGAGGCCATGCGTGCGGCTACCGATGAGGAGAGGGCCATCGAGGTTCTCTAATTCCACCGTACCTAGCTGAACGCAACTACAGGGAGGTCGGGACGTGCTCGAAAAAATCAATCATAATCGCCGCTACTTTTTAACAACCATGATTAAAACCATTGCTGCTACCCAGTTCGGCATCTTCGGCTGCACCAAACAGCATGCTACGTCGGCAACGGCTGAGTTACCGATTGAAGGTGAACTGCCTTCTCTTGTCGGCGTGATCGCGTGGCTCAATTCACAGCCATTAACAGTTGACGAACTGCGTGGAAAAGTCGTGCTGATCAACTTCTGGACTTATACCTGCATCAATTGGCTGCGCCAACTCCCTTATGTTCGCGCGTGGGCGGAGAAGTATAAGGATCAGGGACTAGTAGTAATTGGTATACATACGCCGGAGTTTGAATTCGAGAAGAATATCGATAATGTCCGCCGAGCCTCAACAGAAATGAAAATTGACTATCTGATCGCCGTGGACAACGATTATGCGGTGTGGCGTGCTTTCGGGAACCGTTATTGGCCAGCCCTTTATTTTGTAGACACGCAAGGACGCATTCGTCATCATCAATTCGGCGAAGGCGAGTACGAGCGATCGGAACGGGTAATTCAACAGCTCCTGTCTGAGTCCGGAACTGACCGTGTCGGTCAGGAAATGGTCGAAGTCGACGCTCGCGGTTTTGAGGCTGCCGCCGATTGGAACAGCCTGCAATCGCCTGAAAACTACCTTGGTTACGAAAGAACAGAGAATTTTGCGTCTCCCGGCGCGGTGTTAAACAAGCGTCGTTTATATACCGCCCCCGCGCAATTTCAACGTAATCAATGGGCACTTTCGGGCGATTGGACAATCGGAAAACAAGCCATTGTACTGAACAAGTCCGGCGGGCGAATCGCGTGCCGCTTCCACGCCCGCGACCTTCATCTCGTCATGGGACCGACCGCGCCAGGAACATCCGTACGGTTTCGCGTGTTCGTAGACGGGCAGCCAGCAGTCGCGGCTCGCGGACTTGACATCGATGGGCGAGGCGAAGGCACAGTTACCGAACAGCGGTTGTACCAACTGGTTCGACAGCCGCAGCCCATCAGTGATCGACAGTTTGAGATCGAGTTTCTGGATGCCGGGGTGGAGGCGTTTGCGTTCACGTTCGGTTGATCACGCAAACAGATACGCCTTCGCAACGAGCGACAAGATCGGTAAAATCCGGTACGAGTAGCGGAACCTGACCGCACCGAACAGCGAGGAGCGAGACGTTGTTCTCGTCGCTGGTACCCCCGAAACTCCGAACGCCTCCCACTCTATCTAAATGCAATTAAAAGGTAAATGATATGACGACGAAATCCACACATGACAGCCCAATCCTCGTAACCGGAGCGGCCGGCGATATTGGTGCTATCGGCCGCCACCTCACCGCAATGCTGCTTGCCAAGGGGCATAAGGTGCGCGCCTTGGTCCGGCGGGAGGATGAACGCTCTGAAGGTCTGCGCCAGCTCGGTGCCGAGGTCGTGCAGGGCGACTTGACCGATCTTGCCTCGATGCACCGCGCGATCGAAGGTGTTGCGCGCATCTATTTCGGAATGTCGGTCTCGGCGGCTTATCTCGAAGCCACGGTCAACGTCGCTGCTGTGGCGCGCCACCACGGGGTCGAGGCCTTCGTGAATATGTCGCAGATGACGGTGACGCAGATGAGCATCACCGAGACCACCCCGAGCCCGCAGCACAAGCTGCACTGGCTTGCGGAAGAGGCATTGGCGTGGTCGGGGCTGCCGGTCGTGACGGTGCGGCCGACGGTCTTCCTCGAGAGCTTCTTCCTGCGTCTCGCCGCTGCTGGCGTCCGGGATAGCGACGAACTGGCGCTGCCGCTAGGTAACGGCAAGACCTCGCCGATTTCGGCTGTTGATGTGGCGCACGCTGTTTCCGTGATCCTCTCAGACCCTGGCTCGCACATTGGTCATGTTTACAATCTGACCGGATTTGAGTCGGCCGATCTGGATCACTATGCGCGCGCGTTTTCCGAGGCACTCGGTCGAACGATCCGCTATCGTAACGTGCCGCTCTCCGGGTGGGTTAATACGCTTCGTAAGTTTGGGGTGCCGACGCACCTCGTCAACCACGTGGCGGTGATGGCCGAACTTCACGCGCAGGGGCGGTATGACCGCATGACAGATGACTTGTTTAAGCTCACCGGCAAGACCCCGACGAGCATGTACGACTTCGTGAAATTGCACGCCGCTGAATTCACGCGGAGTGAAGCCACGGCTTGAAGGGCAGGTCGCTCGTAGTGCCAAGGACTTGGCTGGGCTGTCCTCGTCTAGGGCGGCCCAGCCGAATATGCCCTGTCGGTCGTCAACAAAGGAGCTGGCGGCGCATATCGCCTCTGAAACAGATAGCCGATTCAGTTAAAGCAAGTTGAGTTAAACCTAATCGGAAAAAGATCAATGTCTGAAAAAATCAACCGTCAGCGCCGCCGCTTTTTGGGCATTGCGGCTATGACCATTGCGACTACACAGCTAGGTCGATTCGGTTCTACGAACGCCCAATCGAGCAAAACAGAACCAGCAGTTTTGTCCATGATGAAGTCGGGGACAAACACGTCGTTCGGCTCACTGAGGCAGATCGATGCTGGTGTCTTGAATGTTGGATACGCTAAAGCGGGTCCCGCGAATGGTCGTCCGGTAATCCTCCTGCATGGATGGCCCTACGACATTCACAGCTATGTCGATGTCACTCCTTTGTTGGCGTCGGCGGGGTACCGGGTGATCATCCCGTATCTGCGCGGCTATGGCATGACGCGCTTTCTTTCGAGCGAGACGTTCCGGAATGGGCAGCAGTCGGCGATCGCTGTCGATATCATCGCTTTGATGGATGCGCTCAGGATCGAGAAGGCGATCCTTGCTGGTTATGATTGGGGGGCGCGAACAGCCAACATTATCGCGGCACTCTGGCCGGAGCGCTGCAAGGCGCTCGTCTCCGTGAGTGGTTATTTGATCGGCAGCCCTGAAGCCAACAAGACACCGCTGCCGCCGAAGGCCGAACTCCAATGGTGGTACCAGTTTTATTTCGCGACTGAACGCGGGCGTGCGGGCTATGAAAAATACCGCCGCGATTTCAACAGGCTAATCTGGCAGCTCGCGTCGCCGAAATGGAACTTCGACGACGCGACGTTCGACCGAAGCGCGGCCTCCTTCGATAACCCGGATCACGTCCAAATCGTCATCCACAACTACCGCTGGCGGCTCGGCCTAGCCAAAGGCGAGTCGAAGTATGACGAGATTGAGAAGCGGCTCGCCGCAGCCCCCGTGATCACCGTGCCTACCATCACTCTTGAAGGTGATGCCAACGGTGCGCCGCACCCGGACGCCAGTACCTACGCCAAGAAATTCTCGGGCAGATACGCACACCGGGTCATCAACGGCGGCGTCGGGCACAACCTGCCTCAGGAAGCGCCGCGGGAGTTTGCCAAGGCCGTCGTCGAAGTTGACGGTTACTGATCGTGTTTAGCCTGAGTTATGAAACGGACAATTTGCAGTAAAGAGAAAACACGATGACCAAACTGAAAAAAGTACATTACAAAACCAAAGCCCGCACCGCAGGTGCCTTCGTCCTGCTCTCGCGACTCCTCGTCGCGCTCTTTGCGGCAACGATGTTTCTGGCACCGCCCGCTCGCGTGTTTGCGCAGCAATCTGCCCAGACCGGCGCACAAACCCAGGTCGCGGCCAAGGCGAGCGCTACCAAAGACAACACAATCCGCCCCTTCCGCGTCCACGTCCCGCAAGAGGCGATCGTCGATCTCCGCAGGCGCATCGCGGCGACGCGTTGGCCCGACCAGGAGACAGTTACCGACCAGTCGCAGGGCGTGCAACTGGCGACAATGAAGGAGCTCGTCCGTTACTGGGGAACTAAATACGACTGGCGGAAAGCCGAGGCGAAGCTGAATGCCTTACCGCAGTTCGTAACGAACATCGACGGTCTGGACATTCACTTTATCCACGTCCGCTCCAAAAATCCTAACGCTTTGCCGTTGATCATCACGCACGGATGGCCCGGATCGGTATTTGAACAGCTAAAGATCATCGGCCCGCTGACCGACCCGACGGCCTACGGGGCGCCGGAGGACGCCTTCGACCTGGTCATCCCGTCGATGCCCGGCTACGGCTTCTCCGGCAAGCCGACGGGCACCGGCTGGAATCCTGACCACATCGCCGCGCCTCTGGGCGGAGCTGATGAAGC
>NZ_JBAHYJ020000110.1:0-31896 GCF_036697665.2 Scytonema sp. PRP1
CTCAGCTTTAGGAAGCAATGGGCAAATCATCATTGATGTGATTCCTGAAGTTGAATTAATTATTGGCAAACAGCCACCCGTACCCGAAGTTGGAGCAACTGAAGCTCAAAATCGCTTTAATCGAATCTTTCAAAATTTTGTGCGGGTGTTTTGTTCAAAAGAACATCCCCTGGTCATCTTCTTAGACGATTTGCAGTGGAGCGACTCCGCAACGCTAAAGTTAATCGAGCTATTATTACTTGACGAGCAGACACAATATCTATTTTTGATTGGAGCCTATCGAGATAATGAAGTGGCTCCAACGCATCCATTAGTATTAACGCTCTTAGAACTGCAAAAACGAGGGGCAGTGCTTCAGGAGATAATCCTGAAACCCTTAGCGTTGGAATCGTTGAATCAATTGATTGCCGAGACGCTAGATTGCAATACTGACACCGTTCGTTCCCTAGCCCAATTAGTGTTACGTAAAACCGAGGGCAATCCTTTCTTTGTCGGTGAATTTTTGCGAATGCTGTATAGCGAAAATCTGTTGAAATTTGATGCGGAACACTTAAACTGGCAGTGGGATATTACTCAGATTCAAGCCCGAAATATAACCGATAATGTGGTAGAGTTGCTGTTGCTCCAGTTGAAGAAACTGCCGGAACAAACACGGCAAATTCTCCGCTTAGCCGCTTGTATTGGATCTAAATTTGATTTAGAAACGTTAGCGATCATTTGTGAGCGCTCGCCTCAAGCGATTTTCCAGGGTTTACTAGCAGCAATACAAGCTGAATTAATTCAACCTTTATCTGAATTAGACGAAAACTTGTTAGTTCAAGACTACAAGTTTTTGCATGATCGTGTGCAGCAAGCGGCTTATGCCTTAATTGATGAGTCACACAAACAAGTTGTTCATCTCCAAATCGGTCGCAATCTACTCGAAAAAACTTCACCAGAGCAGCGATCGGAACGACTGTTTGAAATCGTCGATCATCTCAATTGGGGAATTGAACTGGAGAGCGATCAAACAGAACGAATTAAAATTGCCAAATTAAATTTAATCGCAGGTCAGAAAGCTAAGACAGCAACGGCTTATGAAGCAGCTCTTAAGTATTTCAAAACAGGGCTTAAACTCCTCAGTACAGAAAGTTGGCACAATCAGTATGACCTAACCTTGACGCTTTACTCCCAAGCAGCAGGAGCAGCGTATCTTCAGGGTTACTTTGATGAGATGGAACAATTTGTAGAAGTAGTACTCGATCACGCTAAGACAGCGATCGACAAAGTGCAGGTTTACGATAGCAAAATTCAAAGATATTTGTCACAGGGAAACCCAAAAGAAGCACTTAAAATTGGACTGGAAGTATTGCAGCTTTTGAAAGTAATCTTAATAGAAACTCCCAGTCAGTTAGATGTTCAAAGAGGATTGGACTCAACGGCTGCAATACTCGCTGGAAGAGAAATCGAAGACTTAATTAATTTACCAAAGATGACCGCACCAGAACCGATAGCAGCAATTTATATCCTAAGGAATATTGTGTCTGCTGCATTTATAGTGTCACCAGCACTGATGATACTGATTACATGCAAAATGGTAAATTTATCGCTCGACTACGGCAATGCTACCTGGTCACCAATAAGTTATGCTTTCTACGGACTTGTTCTATGCGGACTTGTTCAAGACATTGAACTCGGTTATAAATTTGGCAAATTGGCTCTGGGCTTGGCAGAACGATTGAATACAAAAAAAGGGAATGATAGCGCATTAATGGTATCGAGCGCCCATGTCATGCAGTCGAAGGTACATTTTAGAAGAATAATACCAATGGTGGTTGATGCTTATGAAAACGGAGTGGAAACCGGAGACTTTGAATTCGCTGGCTACGCTGCATCTAATGTATGTTACTTCTCGTTTTTTGCTGGTGAGTCACTCACCCAACTGGAACAAAAAACGGCAAGCTATAGCAAAGCAATCAGACAAATTAGACGGGAAAACCCCTTCAATTGGACTGTAATATTGTGGCAGACAATCACTAATCTGTTAGGTAAGTCTGAAAATCCCAGCCGTTTAATTGGTAGTGTTTATGATGAAGAGCAAGCGCTATCGCACGCTATTGCAGTTAAAGACAGATTTGAAATTCACTACTTTTATTTAAACAAAGTTATAGTGTGCTATCTATTTGGGGAGTATCATCAAGCTGCACAAACTGCTGTTTTAGCAAGGCAGTATTCAGAAGAAGTAACAGCAATCATGGCTGCACCTTTACTTCTTTTCTACGATTCTTTGGTACTTTTGAGCCTATTGGTTGAGGCTTCAAACTCCCAAAAAGCAGTTTGGCTCAGTTGTGTGAGCACCAACCAAGAAAAGCTGCAAAAATGGGCGGAGCACGCTCCAATGAATTATCTCCATAAATTTCATCTAGTCGAGGCAGAAAAAGCGCGAATCTTAGGGCAATTTTTTGAGGCTGAAGAGTTTTACGAGCGAGCGATCGCAGGTGCTGCTGAAAATGAGTTTATCCAGGAAGAAGCACTCGCCTATGAATTAGCGGCTAAACATTATCTGGCGCGAGGGCGGGAAAAAATTGCTCAAACTTACATTAAAGAGGCGCACTATTGCTACGATCGCTGGGGCGCAACCGCTAAAGTTAAAGATTTAGAAAAACGCTATCCACAACTCCTCAACACCAACCTAGTTCGGCAATCACATTCAATCGTGACCAATGAAACGATCCGTCATCCTACTGCGGTGATCGATTTGGCGGCGGTGATGAAAGCGGCTCAAGCTCTCTCAGAAATAATCCATCTCGATCGATTAATTGCCACGTTGATGCAGGTGGTAATCGAAAATGCAGGAGCCGAAACTGGTACTCTGGTTCTTCTAGAAGAGGATCAACTTACTGTGGTGGCTCAATGCAGCGGAAGTAGACAGTGTGACCTAGAAAAGTTCGCTGTTGCCGACTGTGCAGCGATTCCTGTCTCCGTCATTCACTTGGTAGAACGCACTCAAGAAACTCTGGTGTTTGATGATGCAGTCAGCAAATCGTCTTTTTCAACTGATCCTTACATTCAACACCAACAAACGCGATCGCTTCTGTGTATGCCCATTGTCAAGCAAAATCTGCTGATTGGCATACTTTATCTGGAGAACAATCTCAGTACCGGAGTGTTTACTAGCGATCGCTTGCAAGTCCTTAAACTATTGATTGCTCAGGCAGCGATTTCACTGGAGAATGCTCGGTTATATGAACGGTTATCGGATTATTCCGAAACACTGGAACGGAAAGTAGAAGAGCGAACTCAAGCCTTGCAGCAGGAGATCGCGGAACGTCAACAAACCGAAGCCGCATTGAGACAAAGTGAAGCAAATTATCGCAACCTGTTACAAACCGCGAATTCCGTCATCATTCGCTATGACACGCAAGGACGAATTCGATACATCAACGATTATGGGGTGAAACTTCTTGGCTATGAAGAACATCAGATTGTAGGGCGAACCTTATTTGAAACGATCATTCCAGACATCGAAATCTCTGGACGCGATGTCAAACCCTTTGTCCATGATTTACTTCGTAATCCTCAATCGTACCCGCAAGGCGAGGGTGAAAACCTGTGTCGAGACGGTCGGCGAGTTTGGGTTGTTTGGTCAAATCAAGCCATCTTCAATGAACAGGGAGATGTCGTTGAAATCTTATCGGTTGGCAATGACACCACCCAGCGTAGACAAGCAGAAGAGGCATTACAACGCAGTGAAGCCAAGTTCCGAACGATCTTTGAAAACTCGCAGGTTGGCATCTTCCGAAACCGCATTTGTGATGGATTAATTCTCGATGCCAATCAACGCTTTGCCAATCTGTATGGCTTTGACTCACCAGAGGAGATGATTGGACTTGAACACACCACAGGCTATTACGTAAATCAGTGCGATCGCCAACACGCCATTGAGTTGCTGAAGCGGGATGGGGAAGTGCGAAACTATGAAGCACAGATGCGAAAACGAGATGGGACAGTGTTCTGGGGACTTTTCTCTTCTTATCTGAATGCAGCCGATGGATACATCGAAGGCGTACTTGCAGATATTAGCGATCGCAAACAAGCAGAAGCAGCATTACGGCAAAGTGAAGCGAACTACCGCAACCTGTTACAAACCGCGAATTCAGTCATCATTCGCTACGATCCGCAAGGACGGATTCGATACATCAACGATTATGGGGTGAAACTCCTGGGCTATGAAGAACATCAGATTGTAGGGCGAACCTTATTTGAAACCATCATTCCAGAAGCCGAACTTTCTGGACGCGATATTCGACCCTTTGTCCATGATTTACTTCGCAATCCTCAATCGTACCCGCAAACCGACGGTGAAAACCTGTGTCGAGACGGTCGGCGAGTTTGGATAGCCTGGTCGAATCAAGCCATCTTCAATGAACAGGGAGAGGTCGTTGAAATCCTATCAGTTGGCAACGACACCACCCAGCGTAGACAAGCAGAAGAGGCATTACAACGCAGTGAAGCCAAGTTCCGAGCTATCTTTGAAAACTCGCAGGTCGGCATCTTCCGAACCCGCCTCTCGGATGGATTAATTCTCAATGCCAATCAACGCTATGCCAATCTGTTGGGCTTTGATTCACCAGAGGAGATCATTGGGGTGGAACACAGCATCGGCTATTTTGTAAATCCCAGCGATCGCCAACAAGCTATTGAGATGCTGAAGCGGGATGGGGAAGTGCGAAGCTTTGAAGTCCATAAGCGAAAACGAGATGGGACAGTGTTTTGGGGACTTTCCTCGGCTTATCTGAATGCAGACGATGACTACATCGAAGGTGTGATTGCGGATATTAGCGATCGCAAACAGGCAGAAGCAGCACTGCAAGCCTCTGAAGCAGAACTGCGGGCGCTGGTTTCAGCCATTCCCGATCCAATGTGTATCTTCAATGCTGAAGGGCAAGTGATCTGCGTAACCGAAGGGAATCCATCATACAAAGAGTTGTATAAAGAGGAACTTGTTGGCAAAACACTGCATCAACTCTTTGCTAAAGAACAAGCTGATGAATTACTGGGTTATATTCAGCAGGTACTGAGAACCCAACAAGTCCTCACCGTTGAATACAGCCAGTGGCTATCTGGACGAGAAATCTGGTTTTCGGCTCGCATTGCCCCGATTCAGCACGAACAGGTAATTTGGCTGGCGCGAAATATTATGCTGCAAAAGCAAGCAGAAGCCGCCTCAATTTTAGAAGAACGCAACCGCATGGCACGCGAAATTCATGACACACTCGCTCAGGCGTTTACAGGCATTCTAATCCAGGTTGATGCAGCGACTCAAGTGTTAACCGATGATGTAGAAGCTACCCAAGCGCATTTAGACACGATCGAGGAATTAGCCCGCACTGGACTGTCTGAAGCGCGTCGCTCGGTGACAGCCCTGCGTCCCCAGTTGCTGGAAGAAGGTGATTTATCGAGTGCCCTAGAGCGGTTGGTAAACCAGATGCGAGTGGCGACCAATACGGCTCTAATTTACTCAGTTCAGGGGATCGCCTATTCCTTACCCGTCGAGGTGGAGAATAACTTGCTCCGGATTGGGCAAGAAGCCCTGACCAATGCGATTAAGTATGCGAATGCGAACGAAATTAGAATTGAGTTAGTCTATGACGATGCCCAGTGTCGATTACAGGTCAAAGACGACGGACAGGGCTTTGGAGTAGTTGGAGTCCCGATGAGCGGCGGATTTGGATTGTTGGGCATGAGCGAGCGAGCAGAGCGAATTGGAGCACAACTGGCAATCGAGAGCCAACCAGGGCAAGGAACAGAAATTATTGTCATTGTTAATCGAGGGTGAGCATGATGACGAGCCAATCCACGATGATTCGGGTTCTAATTGCTGACGATCATTCTATTGTCCGACAAGGATTGACAACCATCATTAACCGCGATCCAGAAATGACAGTGATTGCTCAAGCCGAAGATGGGCAACAGGCGATCGATTGCTTTCGGGAACATCAACCCGATGTAACGCTAATGGATTTGCGAATGCCGCAAGTTAGTGGGGTGGAAGCCATCAGCGCAATCTGTGCTGAATTTAAACCTGCCCGGATTATTGTGCTAACCACCTACGATGGGGATGAAGATATCTATCGCGGACTACATGCGGGTGCTCAAGGCTATCTGCTTAAGGATACTAAATCTAATGAGTTGTTGAATGCGATTCGCACCGTTGCTTGTGGTCAGAAATACATTCCACCAGACGTGGGAGCAAAACTGGTGCAGCGTCTGAATAATCCAGAACTCAGGGAACGAGAGTTAGAGGTACTGGGATTAATGGCACGAGGGATGAGCAATTCAGATATTGCGACTGCTTTAAGTATTAGTGAGAATACTGTCAAAACCCATGTCAATCGAATTTTAAGTAAGTTGGGCGTGAGCGATCGCACCCAGGCTGTGATTGTTGCGATTAAACGCGGCATTGTCAGTTTGTAAGCCAATCACCCTTTAGTTTGACTCCGGAGTCAAACCAGAGTTGGAGCGATGATGACATTGCCAGAGGGACTGATTCATCATTCGCTTTGGTGAGCAAAAGTTGCAACTCTCAGTTGACGACAAGTGAGAGGGCAATTGCCTATATTTAGTTCTAGGCAAACACGAATAGCAATTAGACATCTCCGAAAATTGACAATACTTCTCTATGACTGGTTTTTAACAGGCGTTCGCCAACTTCAAAAATCAGCCATTCTCCACGCAAAAAAAGGTTTTGAGACAGTTTATGTTGAAAATAAAGCAAAAATAAGTATGTAGAGACATAAATTTTAACTACGTTACCTCTCACGATTTCACATTGGTAAAACTAAGGCTCCGATTCGGAATCTTACAAATCCGCAGATTGTCATAATTACCTGTTCATATTTCTGTGGATTTAACCTAAATCTTTCAGAAGCAACTCTAAATATTTTAAGTAAACGAATCAAATGTTCGACAAATATTCGGTCTGAAGCCATTTGTTTGTTTTTGTCTTTTTGTGACTGGGTTAATTCTCCTTTTTTCGGCTTTTTCGTCGGAGTCTTAACTGATGGTTCTCCTTGATAACCTTTATCTCCTTTGAACCTTTGATTAGAGTCAAAGCCTTTTTGACCTTCACGGAACAAACTTATGTCACTTTTGGGCCCTGGGACTCCCGCGATGACATCAACAATATCTTCACCGTCTGGTAAAACAATAATCTGATTTTTAAAGGTATGGTTTTTCTTCTTACCTGAGTAATACTTTTTCTGCTCTTTATACTCTCCAGGTCTTTCTCTGGCTTGCTCACAGCTATCTACTATTAGTTCATACTCGGTTAAAATTTCTTGAACTATCTGATAGTCAATTGAGTTTTTTTTACCTGTTCAAGTAAACTTGGTGGTAAGAGTTCTTGTAGGACTGGTAACCAGTAGTTGAATGTATCATTTGCAGTTGATTCGCTCACTCCAAACTGGATACCTAATAATTGAAATGTTGTTAAATGTCTTAGATATATCAAAGTTAAGAGAATTTGCTCTTCTGTGGATAGTTTTACCTTCCGACCACCCCCTTTCTTTATGATTCTTACTTTCTGTGCTTCAGCTTCCTGTTGCTTTTGGGTATGTAATGCAATCGCTAGATGAATTAGTTGTTCTAGTTGCTCATACTTTAGACCAACCAATCGCTGGGTTTCCTGGGGATTATTTTTAATGTAACCTAATACGTCACTCATGTTCTTGTGGTAACAAAGTTAATTTTATACTCTTTTACCACAGAACGTTTTTATTTTGGAGATGTCTATTGAGTTACAGCATTGAGTTTGCTTCATCTAGATCGCAGAAAGAGGGTTGAATCGCTTGCGATTACCATTGCTTCCCTCAGGGGTGTTCAAGTGAATCAAGACCGAGACCGTAGTTTGTTATCTATTCCAGCTTCAACACAGGATCACATGCAAGGTGTACTCAATGCTGACGTGGTGCTGGTAGTGTATGGAGATTATCAATGCTCTGTCAGTGCAGACGTTTACAAGATGATTAAAGCGATCAAACGAGAGCTTAGTGCTGCTTTTGGAGAAGATTATTTATGCTTGATCTTCCGTCATTTTCCGCAAGCACAGATTCATCCCCAAGCTCAACGGCCCGCTCAAGCTGCCGAAGCCGCCGCTGCTCAAGGACAGTTTTGGTTAATGCACGACACTTTGTTTGCTCATCAACAGAAGTTAGAAAATGGTTATCTCGTAGAGTACGCCAACAATTTAGGGCTTGATATCTCTCAATTTCTTAAAGAGTTGTCTAAGAAGGTGCATATCGATCGCATCAATGAAGATATCGAAAGTGGATGCAAGAGTGGAATAACGGCTGCTCCAGCCCTATTCATCAATAACATTCGGTATACCGGACGCTGGAAAATAACAGAGTTGACGGCAGCCATTGTCGCTGCAAGTCACTAAGCTCTATTCATATCTGACTTGTTTGTTAGTGCTAGTAAGTGATCGAATGCGCGATCGCTAGCTTTCGCCTGTTTTATTGAACAACTTGCCAATTTTTGAACCATGCTAACAACTACAACGTTAACCACTAAATTCAAGAACAAAGGCTTAACGCGCACCCAATTGCAACAAGTACTCGACTACATTCAGACTCATCTCGATCGAGACTTGTCACTGGCTGAACTGGCAGAGACTCTTAATTTTAGCCCGACTTACTTTGCTAGTGCATTCAAACAAGCGATCGAGATTTCTCCACACCAGTACGTAATTCAACAGCGGGTGGAACGAGCAAAATTGATGCTGTCGAAAACGGATTTGGCGATCGCAGACATCGCTTTACAAGTCGGCTTCGCCAGTCAAAGCCATCTGAATCAACAGTTTAAGCGCCTGACTGGAGTGACCCCAAAACAGATTCGCTAACTCCATCACGCACGAGTCAAGGAGACAAAAATGAAGTTTAAAGCAATCACAGGAAATCAGGGAATTGGAACAGAAGTGAAAGACGCGACTTACGTAGAGGCTGCTCGGTGGGGTAAGCATCGGGGATGGCGGTATGTTTTGGGGCTGGTCGTCATCCTCTTTGCGTGGCTGGTGGTTGGCAGCGTTGCCACCGCAATCGTCGCGTTCTTGCTCGGCGGTCAGGAGGGTTTCGCAGCGTTCCGTCGGGCGGATTTAGCTGCGTTCGGTTCCTTTGGCAACTTCCTGGTGGTCATGGCGAGTTTCCCGTGTTTTCTCGGCGGGACACTCCTCACCGTCTCCTTCATCCACGGTCGTCATCCCCTGACGCTCGTCACGGCGCGGAAGAAAATAAGCTGGCGGCGCGTTGCTCAGGGATTTGTGTCGTGGTCCGTTCCGCTGTGTCTGATAGGTGTGCTGGGACAGTACCTCTTCTACCCCGATAGCTTCTCCTTCAACTTCGACCTCACGACGTTCGCGCTCTTCGTGCCGATGGCACTGGTCTTCACCGCGATCCAGACGACCACCGAGGAGCTTTTCTTTCGCGGGTACATTGTGCAGGGCGCGAGCATGATCTCGACCAACCGCGTTTTTCTGGCGCTCGTGGCAGCCGTGGTATTTACCGTGCCGCACCTCTTCAACCCGGAGGCGAGCGCAGGCGGCTGGCTCACGGTCTTCTCCAACTACTTCCTCGTTCCGGGTCTGTTGTGGACCGTGGTCTCGTTGATTGACGGAACCACTGAACTCGCCATCGGCGTACACTTCGCGAACAACATCATCGGCTTTCTCACGTTCGACGGAGCCGGAAGCGCCTTGACCACACCGGCTCTGTTCACAATCAGCGAGTTCCACGCGACCTACGTGGCGCTATCGGTGCTGGTGATAGTACCCATGTTTCTGGCGATCGCCTACAAGGTGTTCAAACGCGACGAGGCATCCGAACCCGTTTCCCAAAGCGATCGGAAGGGTTCTTAGTAATCCCATCGAACCCTGAAAACAATCGCAAAGGCAACTAGCGGTCAGATCCAAGCACTACATATATGCACGAGTCAAGGGGACAAAGATGAGGATCAAAGCAATCAAAGGACATCAGGGAATCGGAACGGACGTGAAAGACGCGACTTACGTGGAGGCTGCCCGGTGGGGTAAATATCGGGGGTGGCGGTATGTTCTGGGGCTGGCGGTCATCCTCTTTGCGTGGCTGGTGGTCGGCGGCATTGCCGCCCCGCTCGTCGCGTTCTTTCCCGCTGTTGCCACTGCCCAAACCCAGCCAGTAACGACTGTACAAACTCAGCCCGAAAATCAGAGTCGCCGTGAGCGAGGTAATCAAGTCATCAATAAACTGACAGGTGGCGTAGGACAGCCAGTACTCACTGCTCTAAGCCAAGATTTCCCGTTTCTAGCAGATGCAATTACTGACTACTCCCTCGGCGAAGTTTGGTCGCGCAGAGGACTCGATGATCGAACTCGTCAGCTTGCTACCGTTGCCGCCTTTGCAGCACAGGTAAATCTACCGCAACTAAAGATCCATGCGGGTTATGCGCTCAGGCTGGGCGCAACACAAGACGAACTCAAAGAAATCATTTACCTCACCACAGTTACGGCTGGATTTCCGCGCTCCATTGATGCGGCCCAAGCCACGTCCAATTCCAGCACCGCTCAGTAATCTAGACCCACAACCGTAACCTATAAGGCAAGCGTTTAGAACTGGATGACAGGCGCGAAATTAGCTGCTTTGTTCAGGTAAGCAGCTACCCACAAGACTCTGCAAATCAATAGAAAAAACATGAGCAATACAACTCATCCGACCCTTAAACGCAGGGTTAACAGCCTTTGTTTCGGTGTCGTTCTACTCATGATTGGCTGTTCACCCCGCTCTTACTCAAATTCGGAAAGCATACCCTCTTCACAAACGATGGAACAATCACCAAGACCTCGAACCGAAGTAGCCGCGCAACCCCCTGGTCAGCAGTCCTATGTGGGCATGTGGGTGACTAAGGACGGCTATATTCGCCACGAACTGCTACCCAATGGGCGCTACGACGAAGCGCGCGGTCAGAGGCAAAGCGCCTACCAGGGCAGCTACACCCTCACTGGCAACTACATTAACTACGTTGATGACACTGGCTTTACCGCCGACGGTGAGTTTCGCGACGGCGTACTCTATCACGGCGGCATGGTTCTGTACCGCGAAGAGAACAAGTAACCGCGCGATCGCAGAAGTCCCAGCACTGCACAGTGATTCAGACCCACGACCGTAAAACAACTAGGAAATATGCTCTCATGACTATTAACGAAAACACCCAGAAAGTTGTGCTGATTACAGGCGCAAGCAGTGGCATTGGTGAAGCAACCGCTCGACTACTTGCCCACAAGGGTTTACAGGTTGTATTAGGGGCACGGCGTACTGATCGACTCGAAGCAATTGCTGCCGAAATTCGCTCTAAAGGTGGCGAAGCAGAATACCGTACCCTGGATGTCACCAAGCTTGAAGACATGCAAGCCTTCGTCGAGTTTGCTCAAGATAAATTTGGTCGCCTTGATGTTGTGGTGAACAATGCAGGCTTGATGCCGTCTCTAAGCTGAGGTACTGAAGATCGATGAATGGAACCGCATGATTGATGTCAACATTCGCGGTGTGCTTCATGGTATTGCTGCTGCGCTACCTCTCTTTAAGCAGCAACGATCAGGGCAGTTTGTAATTTATCCTCGATCGGCGGGCACAACGTTATCCAACCGCAGCCGTATACTGCGCCACTAAGTTTGCAGTTTGGGCGATTTCTGAGGGACTGCGGCAGGAATCACCGGATATTCGGGTGACAGTGATTTCGCCAGGAAATACTGAATCTGAACTCGCCAGCACGATCACGGATGCTGAAGCAGCGGAATGGGTGGAGGAATTCCGCGACTCTGCCATTCCAGCAGAAGCGATCGCACGGGCAATTACATTCGCAATCGAGCAACCCGCCGACGTAGATGTCAATGAAATCATTGTTCGACCGATTGGACAAATGAGCTAAATCTCGGAAAGTCAATCTTGATTGAAACAGGAGAAATAGAATGATACTGCACGATAAAGTGGCGTTAGTTACGGGAGGCGCATCGGGAATTGGCAGAGCAACTGCGATCGCATTCGGTGCTGCTGGAGCCAAAGTGGTCTTCTCGGACATACGCGGTGTAGAAGGTGAAGAAACTGCTGATTTGATTCGCGAGACTGGGGCGGAATGCTTGTTCGTGAAATCAGATGTATCGAGTGAGGCGGATGTCCGGGAATTGGTGCAGAAAGCGATCGCGACCTACGGCAGACTCGATTGTGCCTTTAACAATGCTGGCATTGATCTTGCTGTTAAACCACTGCACGAACAATCGATCGAGGATTTTGACAAGATCATGTCGATCAATGCGCGAGGAGTATTTCTGTGCATGAAATATGAAATTCAACAGATGCTCACCCAGGGCGCAGGCGCGATCGTAAATAATTCGTCCACCAATGGTCTTGTTGCGCTGCCGGGAATCTCTCCCTACGTTGCCAGCAAACACGCGGTGATGGGGCTAACACGCACTGCCGCACTTGACTATGCCAAACAGGGCATTCGGATTAATGCTGTTAATCCCGGTCCCATTGCGACTGATCTAATGGCTCGTACCGCTGACCAGATAGGCATAACGTTCGATGATCTTGGGTCTAGGGTTCCGATCGGTCGGATCGGACAGGCAACGGAAATTGCTCAAGCGGTTGTGTTTCTTTGCTCTGATGCTGCCAGTTATATCACGGGACAACCCTTAGTGATCGATGGTGGATATACAGCAGGCTAAATCGCGATCTGCCTTCAGATATCTTTTTGCGATCGCAGTTCTGAATGGATGATTTTTAAACGATCAACTGGAATGACATCGAGACAGGTTTACGATCGCTGAAAAAACACCATAAGACTCTAAAAATCATCGTAAGAATCTAAAAGAAATCAAGCATTGGAATCAATACAGCTTAGATAGAACTTAGGAGCATTCAAAATGGTCAAAGAGCAAACAGTAGACAAACAAACAAATGTACAGGCAACCTCCAATCTGACACCTGCTCAGGAAGCTTTACAAGCGGTCTGGGAAGAGCATATCGGGCACGAGTTTGGTACTCACAGCACTGAAGATGCTCTCGCTACAATGGTTGAGGACGCTTACGTGAATCACATTCCGGTAATGACTGGGGGAGTAGGGAAACCGACGCTGCGTGAGTTTTATTCCAAATACCTCATTCCACAGATCCCGCCAGACCTCGAGCTAGTTCCGATTTCGCGCACGATCGGAACGGATCAACTCGTCGATGAAATGGCGGCTACGTTCACTCATACGATCCAGATGGACTGGATGCTACCTGGCGTTGCTCCAACCGGGAAACGGGTGGAAGTGCCAGTAGTAGCGATCGTCCAGTTCCGTGACGGCAAGCTAGCCCATGAGCACATCTACTGGGATCAGGCGAGTGTATTGATTCAACTTGGCTTGCTCGATCCTGGTACGCTGCCCGTTGTAGGGGTTGACAGTGCGCGCAAGGTACTTGATCCAAGCTTGCCCTCAAACGCACTGATCGATCGTGCCAGTGATCGCGACTAAGTGTAGGAGCCAGCAAATATCAATGCCCAAACCCGCCATTTTGTAACCAGGATCGTACTCATCCTGGTTGTAGGAGGCGCTTCTTATTGCTGGCTACACGTATTGCTCATTGAGTTCTTGACAAAGTGACACAGCCACTCACAACAAGAGGTAACAATCATGATGCTTAAAGACAAGGTGGCGTTAGTCACTGGCGGAACTTCAGGAATTGGTCGTGCAACGGCGATCGCTTATGCCCAACAACAAGCAAAGGTGGTGGTGGTGGGTCGTCGAATGGATGAAGGTGAAGAAACGGTTCGATTGATCAAGGAAGCTGGCGGAGAGGCGATTTTTGTGCAAGCAGATGTCACGAAAGAAGCCGATGTTAAAGCAATGGTTGAAAAAGCGGTTGGCGCTTTTGGTCGGTTAGATATTGCCTTTAATAATGCCGGAACTGTCGGCGAAAATCCTTCACTGATTGAGCAAATAGAAGCGGAATACGATCGCACGATGAACGTCAATGTCAAGGGCGTTTGGTTGTCGATGAAATATGAAATTGCTCAGATGTTGAAACAGGGAAGTGGTGCGATCGTCAATATGGCATCTGCGGTTGGAATCGTTGCATTTCCTATTCAACCCCTCTACGCCGCGAGTAAACATGCAGTAGTTGGTTTAACAAAAGCTGCTGCGCTCCAATATGCCAAAGCGGGGATTCGCATCAATGCCGTTGCACCAGCAGCAATCGAAACAGATATGCTTAAAGCAGCTACAGGTGGGCAGGATGAAGTTAGAGCTTACATAACAGGACTTCACCCGATCGGCCGAATTGGCACACCGCTTGAAGTTGCAAATGCAGTTCTGTTTTTATCATCTGACCTGGCATCGTTCGTAACAGGTGAAACGTTGATGGTAGATGGTGGGTATGTAGCGCAGTAGTTAATCGACAGTGCGAAATGTTTGATACAGCACTTCAAGCGACTCACTAAAGCAACACTAAAATAGGTTTGCTAACTCCATCGGAAACTCCATAGGAATCTGCAAGAAGTTGAGTGTTGGAACTGCGTCCAAATGGTTACCGCGCTCCATCATTTATCTCTAGTGCATCTGCATAGAGGTTCTCACCATCATTTCACAGTCGCCCGGATCTGGTCACGGAACCATGTCTGTCCAGAATCACCACCAAATCGAGGATGCCAGATCATTGTGTAGGGGAAGTCAGCAATCTCTTGAGGTGGTAACACCTGCCGAAAGTTTGCCAACTTTGAGAGTTCGAGAGCTAAACGCATAGGGACGGTGAATATCAGGTCGGTATTCACAATATTCAGCGCGGTTGCCATGAAGTAGGGGGACTGGAGTACGATATTTCTCGCCTTTCCCAAATCCGCAAGTGGACGATCAATCATGGTTTGCTGCCCTTCTGCGATGGCGACTGCTGCGTGTGGGCGACGCAGATATTCATCTAAAGAAAACCGCTTACCCCTGAATTTACAATCCGCACTCATGAGGCATACAAAGTACTCGTGGTACAGCACTTCCACCTTCAATTCCTTGGGCGGCGCTGGCACACTGCCGACACCAAGTGCCACGTCGCAGCGACCCATCTCCACGTAACGATAACTGTCTTCTGTCCAGCCAATGACTTCAACGCGAACGCCCGGCGCAGATCTGCGACAGAGCCGCACGGTGCCACTGACGATAACGGCGACGGCATAGTCGGTGCCTGTGACCCGAAAGCGTTGTTGTGAAGTGGAAGGATCAAAGTCATTGCCCCCAATCGCTGCGTTTAAGCGAGGCAGGAGAACTTCTAATTCTTGCAGCAAGTGATCGCCGCGCGGTGTTCGCTCGTACCCCACGCCATTACGGACGAGCAGGTCGTCACCGAGTGCTGCTCGCAGCCGACTTAGCACACGGCTCATTGCTGGCTGACTGAGCGAGACACGGACGGCGGCGCGAGTGATGTGTTTCTCCTCCAGAATGGCTTGTAAAGCCAGAAGTTGATTAAGGTCGATGCGCGAGAGGTTAGGGAACTGTTGAGTCATAGTTTCATACTATATCACCATTGATATAGCAACTATCTTCAATATGCATTGGACACATTATGCTCTGCGTGTAATGATCGACATAGTTTCATTCGTGTTTGTTATCAACTGAGGATTCCTAGAACATTACGAGGTTAATCATGGCAAAGACAGCAATTGTGACCGGAGCCTCTCGCGGAATTGGACGCGAAATTGCGAAGCGACTTGCAGCAGATGGATTTTCTGTTGTTATGAACTACTCGGCAAATGCTGCTCAGGCTGATGAGGCTATCAGTGAAATTCAGGCTACGGGGGGCAATGCGATCGCCGTAAAAGCCAACGTCTCTAAAGAGAACGAGGTAGAGCAACTTTTCGAGCACACCATCACCAGGCTAGGAGCGATCGATGTTGTCGTCCACAGTGCCGGGATCATGTCCTTGTCGCCCATCATCGACAATAACGTGCAACTGTTCGACAACACTATCGCAACGAATCTTCGCGGCACGTTTCTCGTACTGGCTCAAGCGGCAAAGCACATCACTGATGGCGGACGTATCATCGCGCTCTCCAGCAGCGTGATTGCTAAGTCGTTTCCAGGCTATGGAGCTTACATTGCATCTAAAGCAGGAGTCGAAGGACTGGTAAAGGTGCTGGCTAATGAGCTGCGGGGTCGCAACGTCACGGTGAATGCGGTCGCGCCAGGGCCAGTCGCAACAGAGCTTTTTCTCCAGGGCAAGACTCAAGAGCAGATTGAGCAACTCAGCAAGCTTGCTCCAATAGAGCGGCTTGGAGAACCTCTCGACATTGCCCGTGTGGTTTCATTTCTAGCAGGAGAAGACGGGGGATGGGTCAATGCTCAATTGCTTCGCACCAATGGCGGTTTTGCCTAATCCAAATTCGACATATGAGAGGATCAGGCAAACATCAGTAAGGTTTGTGTATTCAAACTCCTAATTCGTACTTATAGGATGAAACTATTCGACTACAACCTTCTCTAGCTGCGGTTCGGCGATTAGATCTTGCTCCTGCAATGAGATGTTGTCGATCGAGCCGCAGACTTTGCAGTTGTCAAGACTGCACACGCTCATCTTGGACACCATTGATTTACAAAGGAGAAACCTCTCACGCCTTACATTACTGTTGGTCGAGAAACCTCTGTAGGTCAAACGCTCAGAGTTAACGGTGGAACTGTTTAAGCTAAAAAGTCTCTCAAACGATATGAGGTTCAAGAATCAAATGTCCCACAAGCTGAATCCTGTAAGTAGCAACACTAAGCCTGTCTATCAAGACGTGAATCTGCTCATCGTTGTCAGTATTGCCCTGACCGAAATTCTGGGGACAATGAGCCTTAATCCTGTCCTGCCTGCGATCGCTCGTGAATTTGAAGTATCCCCACAGCAGATTGGTTGGGTAACGACCGCATTTGTTGCGCCCATGGTGGTCGGAGGTCCTATCTGTGGTGTTCTGGCAGATCGCTTTGGTCGCAAGTCTATTCTAATTCCATCACTGTTGCTGTTTGCGATCGCGGGCGTTGCCTGTGCCTTCGCTCCCAATTTTCAAATTCTGTTGGTGTGGCGATTTCTGCAAGGGGTTGGGGCAGCGAGTTTAGAATCACTACCACTGGGGATGATTTGCGATCTATACACTGGGAGACAATTGACGGCAGCGATGGGATTTCTTGCCAGCACGGCTGGGCTGAGTTTGGTCGTGTATCCTCTGCTGGGCGGTGGATTGGCATCCATGGGATGGCGTAACACGTTTGCATTGCCCCTAGTCGCGTTTCTCGTGGGGATTTGGTTGTGGCGATCGCCACGCCTGCCCGAACAACAGCACTCCGCACAGTTCAATCTTAAAGTTTATTTGAGGAATATTTGGATCAGTGTTTGTCGCGGTCGGGTCATCAAGCTTATGTTCATGGTTGTCGTGCTTTTTGTTCTCCTGTTTGGTGCTTATTTTACTTATGTTCCGGCTGTGGCAGCGTCTCTCGGTGCGTCTGGGATTGAGATCGGAATCTTATTAGCAAGTATGTCCATATTTTTTGCCTTAACTTCATCACAATTGGGATTATTGGCGCGATCGTTTTCTGAACGGACTTTACTCAGAATTGCCTTCTCGCTCTACGCAGTGGCATTAGTTCTGATCCCTTCAATTGATCACATCTGGATATTATTAATTCCCAGCGCCCTGTTTGGAGTAGCCCATGGAATTGTCTTTCCCACAACACAAGCACTCTTAGGGGAATCCTCTCCCAATCACAATCGATCCGGTTTTATGGCAGTGGTAGCAATTGCAATCCCCCTGGGACAGGCAATCGGACCAGTATTAGGAGGATTAGCATTCGGTGCCTGGGAAATGAGAGGAGTGTTTTATGCAGGTATGTTTTTGGCGATCGCCACTTTGGTTTTACTCAACTACTTGATCCCTCGCACAAAGCGCAAAGTTTAGTCGCAACTACCCCAAAAACTGCACCAACCTTTCCCCATCGAGAACACGATCGCTACAAACAAACAGATTAGCCTCGCAATGCCCTACTGGATCGGTGCAGGGCAAATGATATTGGTTTTGATCCTGATTCGATTTGCAGTATCTAAACTTCAACACCAAGGAAACGCACAATGAAGGCAACCCATTCAGCAATTAGGCTAAATGTTTCCCGTCGGTCGGTACTGGGATTGTTAGGATTTGGTGCCGCCACCGCTGCCTTAACACCCACTTTTTTGAAGATGGCACGGGCACAGAATCAAACCCAAACTCAACCGTCGCAACCTGCTTCAACCCAACCATCGCAGATCATCACCAAAGAAATCCCACGCACACAGGAGAAACTGCCTGCAATCGGTCTGGGAACGTTTATGACCTTTGATGCTTTGTCTGATCAACCCCGCGATCATCTTCAACAAGTGATGCGCCGCTTTTGGGATGCAGGCGGGCGATTGGTTGATACCTCATTGCTCTATGGGATGTCGGAAGTGAACGTAGGCGAATTTGCTAGAACACTTGGCTTGACCAATGATTTGTTTATTGCTGACAAAACCTGGGCAACGGGTGAGTATCTGGGCGATCGCAGTCAGGCGCAGCGTCAGTTTGAACAATCACTAACACGATTGTCGCGCGATCGCATTGATGTAATGCAGGTTCATAGCTTGGTGAATGTAGACGCGATTTTACCCCTACTAAAGGCATGGAAAGCAGAAGGTAGAATTCGCTACGTGGGCGTTACTCACCACGATCCGTTGTATTTTGCTGCGCTTGAGAGGTGGATTGAGAACGGCGATCTGGACTTTGTTCAACTTCGCTACTCAATTCGTCAGCGTGGAGTTGAAGACAGAATTCTTCCTGCGGCGGCGGCACGAGGAACAGCAGTCCTAGCCAACATGCCCTTCGAAAAAGCCCGTCTTTTTGAATTGGTAAAGGGGCAACCACTCCCTGATTTTGCCGGCGAGATTGGCTGCGAAAACTGGGCACAGTTTTTTCTCAAGTATGTGATTTCTCACCCGGCTCTAACCTGCGCGATTCCCGCAACCACAAACCCCGACCACGTTGTTGAGAATATGGGTGCATTGAGAGGCTCGTTACCTGATGATTCAATGCGTACCCGGATGGTGGAACACATGGAAAGCCTTCCCGGTTTTGACAACCTTCTCCAAACGCCCTGGTATCCTGGCAAGAATTTTAGCGGGTTGGTTCGCCTGCCAAATCCACGTCCGATCGGTTGAGATGGAGTACTGCATTATGTTGCATAGATTTAAATTTAGGTATTTGATTTTCCTGTCGCTGTTGGTCTTTTCACTCATAGCGTTAGGTTCGCCCGTGCTCAGTCAAGCACAAAGCCAGTTGCCCTATTGGACTAAAGCTGCACCTGCAACGGTCGCTCGGCAAGAACTTTATCCAGCAGTGTTGAACAACAAAATTTACGTGGTCGGTGGTTTACTCAGCCCAAACACCGGGTTCTCAGCGCATTTCGAGTCTTATGATCCGGTCAACGATACATGGACAGTCTTGAGACCGCTTCCTGAAGCCCGACACCACATTACGCTGTCGGCAGTCAATGGCTTGCTCTATGGTGTGGGTGGTTTCACAGGTGGTTTTCCAGATTGGCGGGCGCAGCCAACCATGTTCATCTACAATCCTGCCTCTAATACTTGGACTGAAGGGACTGACCTGCCAGAGGCTCGTGCAGAGGGCGTATCCGCAGTAGTCGATGACAAGATATACCTGATTGGTGGGCGTGTTCGAGCTACTGACGATGCTCGGCTGTTCAATGACCACATCGACAGTGTGCGAAACGAAGTATTTGATCCAACAACTAGGCGTTGGTCAGCACGTGCCGATGCTCCAACAGCGCGAAATAGTGCAGCGTCGGCTGTGATTGATGGCAAGATCTATGTGGTTGGGGGTCGCCAGTTTGTTAGGAATGCTGATGGCACGACGCAGCAGGTGAATGTGCCAAATCTTGAGGTCTACGATCCACAGCTTGACCGTTGGGAGACGCGATCGCCGATGCCTCAAGCTCAGGGAGGGCTCGCTGCAACCGCACTCAACGGCAAGCTTTACGTGTTTGGCGGCGAACAGTGGGTTCCAGAGCGGAAGGTTTTCGCCGAAAGTTGGGTATACGACCCGCAAACCGACGTGTGGGAAGCATTGCCGCCCTTGCCAACGCCACGACATGGATTGGGAGCATCGGCAATTGGCAACCGGATTTTTGTGTTTGGTGGCGGAACCCAAACAGGCGGAAATGCAGCGACAGCAATCCACGAGGTGCTGGTACTGCCTTAAGCCACAGTTTTTATGATCTGACATGGGCATCGTTCATAACAGGTGAAACGTTGATGGTAGATGGTGGGTATGTAGCGCAGTAGTCGATCGGCAGTGCGAAGTGTTTGATACAGCACTTCAAGCGACTCACTAAAGCACCACTGAAATTGGTTTGCTAATTCCATCGGAAACTCCATAGGAATCTGCAAGAAGTTGAGTGTTGGAACTGACTACACTCAAGTGAACTAAGACAAAGAGAACTTAGGAGTTGATGATGTCCAAAGTGCCTTCTAACTCCCCACAGAGACAGGGAAAGACCTTCGCCGCTGTTTCAGAGCAGTCCTCACCTAACAAGCCCTTTCGTCCGGGCTGGCTCGAAATCATTGTGGGTCTTATCGTCTCGGGTGCCATCGGAATCGGGGGCGCGTTGCTGGCCGAGCAGCTCGGTCTCGATCCTGCCGCCTACGGACTGATTCTCGCCGCGCTGTCTGTTGTTGCCCCCTTCGCCGGGTTTGTGGTAGCCGTGCTGCTGCGGATTCGCTCCCTGTATGCCTTTGGCGTGCGTCGCGTCTCTTGGCGTTGGCTGCTCATTGGGGTCGGAGCAGGGGTGGTCGCCTTCGTGGTTAAGGGTTTTGCGGTCATGGCCTACACCGCCCTCACCGGGGATAGCTCCACCCCTCAGGAGGTGTACGGTGACGGTGGCAGCGGCGGGGTGCTGTCCCTGGTGCTGACCACGCTGTTTATCGGTCTTCTCGTGCCCCTTGTCGAGGAGCTGCTCTTCCGGGGTGTTATCACGAACGCGCTGCTGCGCTACGGCCCATTCGTTGGCATTGTGGGCAGCACGCTGATCTTCGCCCTCGCGCACGGCATCAACCCCGTCTTCGCAGTGGCTTTGGTATTTGGTCTCATCAGCGCTGAGCTGTTCCGCCGCAGCGGCTCAGTCTGGCCTGGTGTCATCGCCCACGTCATCAACAACCTGCCCACGGTCTTCGTGATGGTGCTCATCAGAACGGCCTGAATAATCACCATCACTCGAAAGGGGTGTCTTTCCAATGGCTCGCTTGTTTTCAAACCATCCGCCCGATCCTGATAGGCGCAGACACAACGTAGAGCCACCAACTCACGCTGGGAGGAGAACCATGAATGCTACAACTTATATCCGAATCTCGCTACTAACTGGAGCCGTGATGCTGGCCATTAGTGCTAAACGCACAATTAAAGGAAAAAGAAATGACTGAAACATTTGGTGCAAAATCGACTGCCGACGAGGTGCTTTCCGGCGTTGATCTCAAGGGAAAGCGATTTCTCATTACGGGTGCATCGTCGGGCATTGGGCTTGAAACCGCCCGCTCATTGGTTTTTCACGGTGCCAGTGTTGTCGGCGCGGTCAGAAACCTCGCTAAAGCTGAGCCAGCCACTGCATCGGTTCGTGATGCCGCGTCGCGGGGCGGCAGCCTGGAGTTGATCAATCTCGATCTGGCATCCTTGCAAAGCGTTCGCGCCTGTGCGGATAAACTGTTGGCTGACGGACAGCCGTTCGATGCCATCATCGCTAACGCTGGCGTTATGGCAACTCCGTTCGGTCGGACGATCGACGGCTTTGAAGTCCAGTTCGGGACGAACCATCTTGGTCATTTTGCTTTGATCAATCAAATCGAGCCGCTGCTCGCCGATGATGGACGGCTGGTAGTCCTGTCGTCGCTCTCGCATCGCGGTGCCGATATCGACTTGGACGATCCGAATTTCGAGCAGCAGGCCTACGATCCATGGGTTGCCTATAGCCGATCGAAAACCGCCAATTCCCTGTTCGCTGTGGAGTTTGACAGGCGGCATCGCGATCGCGGCATTCGGGCTGCTTCGGTGATGCCCGGAAACAGTCTCACGGATCTACCCCGCCATTTCTCGCCAGAGGATTTGCAGGGACTTTTGCAGACTGTTGACGCAGCGCGCACCGAAGCGGGTCTGCCGCCGAAAGAGTTGAAAGAAATTCCGCAGGCAGCCGCAACATCGGTTTGGGCCGCAGTCGTAGCGAATAAAGACGAGATCGGTGGACATTATCTCGAAGATTGTGCGATCGCACCGATTGATGACACGCCCAACCCATTTGCCGACGGTGTCAGGTCGTATGCGCTCGACGCGAACAAAGCCAAGCAGCTTTGGGCGAAAAGTGAGGAATTGATCAGCGCTGCGTCTTGAAGGTTATCGCGCACATCTAAACGCAATCATCCATTCCACTTTCGTACTTGGATGAACACTCACAAGAATGCCTGATTGACGTATAAGCGTTAATCACCATACCTTACGTTCCCCGTAAACTCAACCAGGAAAACACCATGTCACAAAAACTCTCAGATTTCCAGCAACCCACAACAGGAGCATTCCATATGGCCCAGCGTGACGCCGTTTTCCCCGCCGGTCGGCATGACCTCTACACTTCATACACCTATTCCGCAGCGATCAGATCAGGTGACCTCCTGTTCGTGTCTGGTCAGGTCGGCAGTCGCAGTGATGGCTCGCCCGAGCCGGATTTTGAGGCTCAGGTCCGCTTGGCATTCGCCAATCTCGAGGCGACCCTGCAAGTGGGTGGATGCGGGCTTGACGATATCGTCGACGTGACGACCTTTCATACCGATCCCGAAAATCAGTTCGGCACGGTTATGACCGTTAAAAGCGAAGTCTTCCCGGAAGCGCCTTATCCGAATTGGACGGCGATCGGCGTCAACTGGCTCGGGGGGTTCGACTTCGAGATCAAGGTCATCGCCCGTATTCCAGGCTGAATTCATCAGGCGGAGCGGGCGGCAGGATAACCCGACACTGCACTCGACCGGCCCGGCATTTGTCATCAGGGCGAAGCGATTCGCGGGCTTATTGGTAAGTAAATTGCCGATTTGACGATCACATTAGTAATCACATACCCAGTAAAACACTATGTCACAAAAACTCTCAGGAAAAGTTGCGCTTGTCACTGGCGGCTCTAGCGGTATTGGGCTTGCTACTGCCAAGCGATTTGTCGCTGAAGGTGCCTATGTCTTTATCACGGGTCGTCGTCAGACTGAACTTGATACTGCTGTAAATGAGATTGGTAAGAACGTTACTGGCATTCAGAGCGATGTCTCAAATCTGGCAGACCTCGATCGGCTTTATGCCACGATCGAGCAAGAGCAAGACCACTTGGATGTGATCTTTGCGAATGCTGGTGGTGGCGAGCTCATCCCGCTTGGATCGATCACCGAAGAACACTTTGACAAAACCTTCAACACCAATGTCAAGGGTCTACTGTTCACTGTGCAGAAGGCACTGCCGCTGATGCCAGAGGGCGCTTCCATCATCCTGAATGCCTCAACTACTTCCATCAAGGGTGTTCCAGCCTTCAGCGTGTATGGCGCTACTAAAGCTGCCGTGCGATCGTTTGCCCGCACCTGGACGCTCGACCTCAAAGACCGCCAGATTCGAGTGAATGCGGTCAGCCCTGGTTTCATTCCGACTCCCGCTTACGATCTTCTCTGGGGACTCAGTGAAGAGCAACTGAAAGAATTTGTGGCGAGCCAAGCTAACAATATTCCATTGGGACGAGCTGGCACACCCGACGAGATCGCCAAAGCCGTTGTCTTTCTGGCTTCAGATGACAGCAGCTATGTAAACGGCATTGAGCTATTCGTCGATGGTGGCATGGCACAAATCTAAATGGGTGCTGTGTCCAGGGCGGACAGCTAACAATGCAGCAGACGGTTTGCAGACCAAGATGACTGCCCTCGGTCGCTATGGACAGGGTGACGAGGTAGCTGGCATGGTCTCTTATCTCGCCAGTTCTGAAGCGGCTTTTGTTACGGGCGCAAGTCTCAAAATTGATGGCGGCTATACCGCTTGAACAACAGGTAATCCAGATCTGCAACCACTACAGCAATCCTAATTGGAGCCTGACGGGTCGTAGGGATGGAACTTTGGCTGGAGGCGCAGCCCTCACTCCCCTTATTCACAAGTAGGTCGTAAACGCTACAAACCTTATTCAGAGAAATTCAGAGGACATCATGATTTCGCAAAAACTCTCAGAAAAAGTTGCACTCGTCACTGGCGGCACCAGCGGCATCGGACTTGCCACTGCTAAGCGATTTGTCGCCGAAGGTGCCTATGTCTTTATCACGAGTCGTCGTCAGACTGAACTTGATGCTGCTGTAAACGAGATTGGTAAGAACGTTACTGGCATTCAGGGCGATGTCTCCAATCTGGCAGACCTCGATCGTCTTTACGCCACGATCGAGCAAGAGCAAGGTCGCTTGGATGTAATCTTTGCTAATGCTGGCGGTGGTGAATTCATCCCGCTTGGATCGATCACCGAAGAACACTTTGACAAAACCTTCAACACCAATGTCAAGGGTCTACTGTTCACGGTGCAGAAGGCACTGCCGCTGATGCCAGAGGGCGCTTCCATCATCCTGAATGCCTCAACTGCTTCCATCAAGGGTATTCCAGCTTCCAGCGTGTATAGCGCCACCAAAGCCGCCGTGCGATCGTTCGCCCGCACCTGGATAGTCGACCTCAAAGACTACCAGATTCGAGTGAATGTGGTCAGCCCTGGTCTCATTCCGACTCCCGCTTACGATCTTCTCTGGGGACTCAGTGAAGAGCAACTGAAAGAATTGGTGGCGAACCTAGCTAAAAATGTCCCATTGGGACGAGCTGGTACGCCCGACGAGATCGCCAAAGCCGTTGTCTTTCTAGCTTCAGATGACAGCAGCTATGTAAGCGGCATTGAGCTATTCGTCGATGGTGGCTTCACACAAATCTAAGATCGCTTCCTAGTTAAAAAGCACTACCCGATCGCGTGTAGAAGTCCACCTATAAACTTCCCATCGAACAGAGTCGAAGGAGAAACACACATGCCACAGGAAAAGATGCCACAAGTCTCTGACAAAGAACTGATGATGAGTAACACGCTCATGATTCAGCCTGAGTACCGCGAGGAGTTCTTGATGGAACTCCGGGAGATCCTGCCTCAAGCCCGCCGTTTGGAAGCGTGCATCTCACTTGAGGTTGGTGAGGTCGCCGATCAGCCTGGGATGTTTGTGCTGTCCGAGCGCTGGCGTAACGGAAACGAGTACCTGAACGAGATCCTGCAACTGCCCTTCTACCAGCGGTACCTGGAACGCAGCGAACCATTCTACGCAGCTCCGCGAGCAGTTCTCGTCCTCATGTCAATCTAAATGGGTGCTGTGTCCAGAGCGGTCACCTAACAATGTAGCAGACGGTCTCAAGTCGCTAGTGCTGCGTTCGAGTTTCTTTGCCGCCGCTGATTTGAGCCGTTGGGTGTTTTGGGTAATGTGAGGTGTGGAACGGATGACGGATAAACTTGAGCACAACAAACAGACGGTCACGGCATTTTATGACCTGATGTTCAATCAGTGTCAGCCCGCAGAAGCCATCGAGAAATATGTCGGCGACGTGTACATCCAGCACAACCCAGCGGTGGCCGACGGGAAGCAGGCTTTCATCGAATATTTCGAGAGGATGGCGAAAGAATATCCGGGCAAGTGCGTCCAGTTTAAGCGCGTCTTCGCTGAAAGCGATTATGTAGTCTTGCATTGCTACCAGCAATGGCCGGGCGACAACGACTGGGCGGGCATCGACATCTTCCGCCTGGATGATGAAGGCAAGATAGTCGAGCATTGGGACGTGCTTCAGACCATCCCGGAAGCGTCGGCTAACGATAACACGATGTTCTGAACAGTCGAGTGCTGGTAGTGTGAAGGCCGGTTTGTACAACGGCACGCCCAAATAGTAGGCAGTGGAATTCAGATGTAACTAAGGCGATCGCAGCCATTTTATTAGTCGCATAGTAACACCATAAAAATCTGACAAACTGTCCTAAGAATCTGAAAAAAACCGAGCATTAGAATTCATTACACTTCGGTTAAATCAGACGAGAATCCAATGCGGTATTCATAGGAGATTGCAATGCCTTACGCTACTGTTGGTCAAGAAAATTCTGCAACCATTGATCTCTACTACGAAGATCTGGGGACAGGTCAACCAATTGTTCTCATTCATGGATTTCCCCTCAACGGTCATTCCTGGGAAAAGCAGGTCTTAGTGCTGCTAAATGCCGGATATCGAGTCATTACATACGATCGCCGAGGATTTGGTGCTTCTAGCCAACCCTCGTTTGGCTATGACTACGATACCTTTGCAGCAGATTTGAACGTGTTGATGACTAAACTTGACTTGCATGACGCTGTGTTAGTCGGTTTCTCAATGGGAACAGGCGAAGTCACGCGCTATCTTGGCAACTATGGCTCAGAGCGTGTGCAGAAAGCCGTGCTGATGGCTCCAGTGCCGCCCTTCCTACTGAAGACCGATGACAATCCTGAAGGTGTCGATCAAAGCGTTTTCGATGGCATTATGAAAGCGATTGTTGAAGATCGTCCAGCTTACTTTTCTGCATTTTTCAAAGAATTCTTCAATGTGGATGTGTTGCTGTGTAAGCGGATTAGCAATGAAGCAATTCAGGCAAGTTGGAATGTGGCAGCAGGGGCTTCTGCAAAAGCGACTTTAGATTGTGTACCGTCCTGGCTCACCGATTTCCGCGATGATCTGCCCCGCATTGATGTACCAACGCTGATCATTCATGGAGATAGCGATCGCATTTTGCCACTTGAGTCCACCGCAGCAAGACTCCCAAAGCTGATTAAAAACAGTCAACTGGTTGTCATTCCTGGCGGACCGCACGCCATTAACTGGACTCACGCTGATCAGGTCAATCCCTTGTTGTTGGACTTTCTTCAGGGGTGATTATCTATCGAGTCCTTTATCGCTAAAAGGGTTCTAATATGTTTTCTAGACTGATGATAGCGGTTGCAACCACAGTGCTAATGATTGTGACCTCTTGTATTTTTCCAGCGGTATCACTGAGCAAAAGTGCGATCGCTCAAGTGCCAGGTGTCTATCCATTCAAGTTAGGTAATTTCACAATTACAGTCCTGAGCGACGGCACACTCCCCCAGGATCTACATACGCTGCTGTCAAATACGAACCCAACAGAAACCGATCGCCTGCTTCAGAAAAACTTTCTGACTAATCCTGTCGAGGCATCAATTAATGCTTTCTTGATCGACACTGGAGATCGACAAGTACTCGTGGACACAGGAGCCGGAACCTTTTTTGGTCCAAAACTGGGCGGCAAGCTTCAAACATCGTTAAAGGCAGCAGGCTACACGCCTAACGAGATTGATGCAATTCTTCTGACTCATATTCATACCGATCATAGTGGGGGCTTGGTCGAACAGGGGAAACGGGTGTTTCCTGCCGCTACGCTCTATGTCGGTAAGCCAGATGTCGATTTCTGGTTTGATCGAGCGAATGCCACACGATTCAATGTTGCTGAAAAGTACTTTGACGAAGCCGCGAAAACTGTCAAACCTTATTTAGATGCAGACAAGGTGAAATCGTTTTCTGGCAAGACAGCCCTGCTACCGGGAATCACCGCGCATCCCACACCCGGACACACTCCTGGTCATAGCTGTTATGTGGCGGCAAGCAAGGGCGAGAGCATCGAGTTTTGGGGCGATATTGTTCACTTTGCTTCGGTGCAATTTCCCAAGCCAGAAATTACAGTTGCTTATGATGTCGATGCCAATGCTGCTGCGGCACAACGCAAAAAACAGTTTGCGAGAGCGGAAGCATCCCGAATTTTGATAGCGGGCGCACATTTGCCCTTTCCCGGCGTTGGACACCTTCGGGCAGCAGATCAAGGTTATGCCTGGGTGCCAGTGGATTACCGCTGGCGTGAACCCTAAAGGATTTATAGCAATCATTTTAGCAACTTGGTGATAGTTGCGATCGCACCACAACTATTCGAGCAAACTTCAAGCTATTGAGCAAAACCTCATGAATGACTACTCTACTACTCTAGAAACACAGTTCAATACGATGAGAACACAAATCTCTAGCAGCCTTGAAAAAGCACAAGACTAGAGAGATGCACTCAAATGTACAAACTCTCGCTACATCACAAGCAATATCATTCTCAACGCCCTAGCCACACTCCTAGCAGGCATGGCGGGAACGATCGACAATGCTCAAAATTGGAAAATCACCTGTCTGTTTGCAGCGGTCTGTTCGGCAGGGGTGACAGCAAGCCAGTAGAGTGGGAACTGCCCACAAAACCTTACTGTGAAAGGTTTTACAAAATCGTGGGCGATGCTCACCCTATTACTACAAAGGAGAAAAGGCAATGAGGTTGAGACGGTTGGGTTGGGCTGGGGTCGAAATCG
Source organism: Scytonema sp. PRP1 (assembly GCF_036697665.2). NCBI lineage: Bacteria > Bacillati > Cyanobacteriota > Cyanophyceae > Nostocales > Scytonemataceae > Scytonema > Scytonema sp. PRP1. The sequence continues at coordinate 28,545 of NZ_JBAHYJ020000110.1, forward strand.
AATGTGACGGTGAAACCCTTGTTATCGATTACGTGCAGGACAAATCACCGATGGCACCTCTGCTGCGTAGCTCTGAGGAGCCGTTTCCAGCAGCATCGAATCGTGGAAATGCTACTGCCGCACTTCTCACGCATCTCCACGCTGATCATGCGGATCCTGATGCTCTGGCAGACATTCTCCGCGAGGGTGCTCCAGTTTTCCGCCCTGAGCCTGCCACAGGTGACAAGGACGATCTCAAAATGACTTCGATCGCAGAATCGAAGTTTACTCGCAACAAACTTGCGGTCGAGATTGTAGGGATCTGGGAAGAGCGTCAAGTCGGGCCTTTTCAAATGTTCTCGGCCCCTGCTGTCGATGGCTTTGGAGATCCACAGTATAGCTGGATTGTTGAATGCGGCGGACGACGGATCATTCACGCTGGCGATACACTATTCCATGGCTTCTGGTGGAGAATTGCGCACAGATTCAGGCACTTCAACGTCGCATTTTTGCCGATCAACGCCCCGATATGCGACTTGCCTCATCTTCAACCGCCGAGTCCATTGGAAGCGACACTGACTCCAGAGGAAGCGGCGATTGCAGCCCACATCATTCATGCAGAAGCAGTCGTACCAATCCATTACGCATCATTGAATCAAGCGGGAGCCTATGTTGAGACACCGCATCCCGTCGAGCGTCTTCAAAGCAAATCGCGGGAGTTCCAAATCCGAGCAACAACACAGGAACCGGGCACATGGTTTGAATTGGATTGATGGTCGCTACAAGTCAAGGATGAAACCAGCAGCGCAGCGTAAATAAACTGCAATAGTCAGGATGTGTTCGTGCAAAACAAAGTGTCCAGCGAGTCATAACCAAGACCGATCCTGAACCTATTAGTCACTAAATCTAAGGAGGTCATCACCATGCCTCAAGTTCCCCCTCACCACCAGCGAAAGTTAAAAAAGACCCTCGCTGCGCCCTCGATTCTTCCAGAACACAACAAAGTCTCCCGTCCAGACTGGCTTGAAAACGTTGTCGGTCTTGTTATCTACGCGATCGTCGGGTTCGTCGGTGTCTCGCAGCTCAAGCGACTTGGTCTTGACCCCGCAGTCTACGGTCTGATCTTGACTTCGTGGACCGGTGTCGCCACGTTAATTGCGTTCGCGGTGGCTGTGCGACTGCGGATTCGTTCCCTGAGCGCCTTCGGTGTGCGCTCCACCTCTGGACGCTGGCTCCTGATCGGCGTTGGAATCGGAGTGGTTGCCTTCGTGCTCAAGGGGTTGGCGATCCTGGCTTGGATCAAGGTCTCCGGGGACACGAACAATATCCAGGATGTTTACGCAGATGGCGGTCGTGGCGGGTTACTGTCTCTGGTTTTGGGCACGGTATTCATTGCGGTCTTTTCACCCTTCGGCGAGGAGCTGCTCTATCGCGGCATCGTCACCAACGCGTTATTGCGCTACGGTCCGTTTGTTGGGGTCGTGGGCAGCACCGTGATCTTCGCCCTCATGCATGGGATCAACAACACCTTCCCCGCAGCCGTGGTAGCCGATCTCGCCACCGGCGAGGTCTTCCGCCGCAGTGGATTGATCTGGCCCGGTCTCGTCGTCGACGTCGTTTTTAATCTGCCCTCGTTCTTGATTATGGTGTTCACCAGCACAGGCTGACCTGGCACCGCCTCAAGTCAATCAGGTCTTGCAAGCTGTCTAGCAACGCGAAATAGAGTCAAACGTACTACACAAGGAACACCATGAATCAGCCCAAGTTTTTTGTCACCCCTGGTTATGGCGAACATATGCTAAATGAATTGCATTTCTCGCAAGCGGTAAAAATTGGCGATCGAGTGGAGACATCAGGTCAAGGTGGCTGGGATGACAATCTGCAAATTCCCGAATCGATCGCGGACGAGATTGCTCAGACGTTTCGGAACGTAGAGCGAACCTTGGCGACTGCTGGTGCGGGTTGGGAGCATGTTGTCCACGTCAATTCTTACCATGTTCGAGGGTTTCCCCCGGAGGTTAACGAGGTGATGGTCAGGCTATTTCGTCATTACATGCCCGATCGCGCCCCAATTTGGACAGAGGTAGGAGTTGCGGCTCTTGGACTTCCAACGATGCGTATTGAAATCCGCGTTACTGCAATTGTTCCGTAAGTTTTGCACAAGCGGCAACGGGGTGATTCGGCGGCTACGCTAAGGAGAAGGACACGCCAACAGAGAAACCGCTCCCGCTCCGTTAAAGCATCCACTTGAACAGAGGAGAGATTCAGATGTCAGATAAAAATAAAGCCATCTTAGAAGAGGCAAACGCGGCGATCGCTCAGGCAACCATGAAGGATTCTTGTCGTTCTGCGCCGACGACATGGAATGGACGTTTGTAGGCGACAAGACTCTTAAAGGAAAAGAAGCCGTTCGCCAATGGATGGCAACGACATACATAGAGCCGCCAAATTTTATGGTTGCTAACTTAATCGCTGAGGGTGATTTCGTCACGGCACTCGGCGACATCACAATGAAGGACGAAGACGGGAAGGCGGCTCATTACTCGTACTGCGACATCTGGCGCTTTCGCGGCGACAAGATGGTCGAATTAAGGGCTTTCGTCATCAAAACCGAGGTCAAGGATGAAACTAGCGGCTCATCGGCGCGGGCTGATTCGATGCGATCGCAACCTGGAGGCGAATCGCTTCTAAATGGTTAATCAAAATTAATTACGTATGAGCGAGGCAACTAGCAAGTGTCGATCAAAGTTGGCAAAGCGTAGTTCAGTCTCTTAAGAAGGTGCTGAAAGAATTTGATCAAAACAATGTAATTAATTTTGTTTACTCAGATCTTGCACCTCTCCGTACAAACCCAGGTAATGTAAAAAAATACGCGATAAGGCTACCTGATTTTTGTTGGCTTTTATCCCTAAATCAAGGGTTTTCATTTAATACTGGGTTATTAATTTACATCAATTTTTCTTGGTGCAAGATGTCAGTTTACCTACTTGTGATCGTTTAACCCAGGTAGTTACGGTCAAGCATTCTGTTAGGTAGGTCAATTACATGTTCAAAACTGCAAAATCACGACAAGAAATACTAGAGTTCAACCTCTTTGGATTTCGACTCTCATTTCAAAAGATAAAGATACCGATGCGCCGCGCAACCCTTTTCGCGATCGCGCTACTCTTTACCACCTATTTCGCCTCCGCTTGCTCGGAGTCCACAGCAATGATGCTTACAATTACTTATCCTGAAACCAAGCGGGTCGATGTCGCCGAGGAACATTTCGGGCAGACGATCACCGACCCCAGGGCAAACGCATCTAAATTTTCACAAACCAAACACGGTTGAGTTTAAGGCTTGTAATATCGCCTTCCAGTAATGCGATCGC
>NZ_JBAHYJ020000096.1:0-232774 GCF_036697665.2 Scytonema sp. PRP1
CAACCGCAGTTCGTGAAGCATCTTCCAACCTGCCAGCAGGAGAAGGTCAGGCGGGGAATGTCAACGTTAATGTCACAGGGGCAGTGACGATTGCTGGGGTGAACAACGCACCCAGTGGTATTTTCAGCTATTTGGGAAGTGGGGCGATTGGTAAAGGAGGAAATATTAATGTCACATCAGGCTCAGTTTCCTTAACTGATGGTGCTCGACTTTTTGCCAGCACCTCAGGAAAAGGGGATGCAGGCAGTGTATTCGTGCAAGCAAAGGATTCTGTGTCTGCTTCTGGTAACAGTTACATCTTCAGTGATGTGGAATATGGAGCAGTGGGCAATGGTGGCAACGTCAACATCAATGCCGCAACACTGTCGCTCAAGGATGGCGCTCAACTGTCAACCAGTGTTCGTGGAGCATCTTCCACCCAGCGTGCAGGACAAGGTCAAGCGGGGAATGTCGACGTTAATGTCACAGGAGCAGTGACGATTGCTGGGAAGGACACAGGATATAGTGGTATTTTCAGCTATTTGGGAAGTGGGGCGATTGGTAAAGGGGGAAACATTAATGTCACATCTGGCTCAGTTTCCTTAACTGATGGCGCTTTCCTGGAAGCCAGCAGCTTTGGACAGGGGGATGCAGGAAAGATTCAAATTAACGCTACTGATTGGGTCAGTGTTTCTGGAATCGGTTCAATCACAGGTTCTGAAGCTAGAGGTGGCTTGTTTGTTCTTTCTCGAAGTTCAGGAGCAGCAGGAGACATTGAAGTTACCGCACCGCAAATTCGTTTAGACAACTCAGCGAGGTTCAATGCTGAATCAGCATCAGGTAACGGCGGCAATATCAACCTGCGAGTCGGAGACTTACTGCTGCTGCGCCGTGGAAGTTTCATCTCAGCCACTGCGGGTACTGACAAACTTGGTGGTAATGGCGGTAACATCACTATCAACGCTCCCAATGGCTTTATTGTTGGTGTCCCTAATGAAAACAGCGACATTACAGCCAATGCTTTCAATGGCACTGGTGGGAAAATCGATATTAACTCATTAGGCATTTTTAACTTCACTCAGCGTAGTCGAGAAGACTTGGTGGGCGAGTTGGGAACTGATAACCCAAATGAACTCAACCCGCAACAGTTACAAACTAACGACATCACAGCATTTTCCCTAACCAACCCAACTTTAAGCGGTCAGATCATTATCAATACACCGGATGTTGACCCAAGCAAAGGATTCGTCGAACTGCCCACAGTGTTAACAGAGACATCAAACCTAATAGCAGACACTAGCTGTGATGCCATTGCTAGCACAGATTCTGACACAGATAAAAGCAAATTTACGATCACCGGACGCGGTGGTTTGCCTCCCAGCCCCTACGAACCCCTCAGCACTGATGTCGTCTGGTTAGACACTCGATTACCAGCTATCACATCACAACAGCAACGTTCACAAGGAAGCGCAGCTAAACCACCCTCTAAAGCTGATGTTGTGGAAATTGTCCCCGCTACAGGTTGGGTATTCGACGGCAAGGGGAATGTTACCCTCATTTCCCATGCATCCAAAACCAATAGTTTGGGGTCTACTCCTGCTGGGTGTGCCAAAAAGTAAAGACCCCACCCCCGTAAAGCTACGCTTCACGTCCCCTCCCCCTTCGGGTTCGCCAGTTGCCTGCGGAGGGAAACCCTCCTGCAGCACTGGTCTCACCGCAAGCGGGGAGGGGATAAAGGGGTGGGGTGCAGTCAACGTGGAAATCATAACTAATTAGCCGAACATGATATAAGTCATGAATGCAACTTAGTATGAGGACATAAAAAAAGGACAAGAACTTTCTACCTCAGTGTGCGTGTTCTTCAACATACATTACCATCTAATAGGTGTTGAAAAATCCAACAAGGAGATACGTCAATGGCATACATATTAAAAGTCACATACTCAAGTGGAACGAATTTCAAACAGAGTCTCAAGGACTCAAGTCAGCTTGGTCTTTGTGAAAAGTATAATATTAGCAATGGGAAGACATTTAGAGTTAGAGAAAGAGCAGACGCAGATACAGACCACTACAGAGTGACTCTGTTTGATAAAGTCGGAAATGCTGGATGTCCTCAGTACGACACTTGGTATGTCTTTAAAAACCATGTAAGTATCCAGCCTGAAACGTCTGGTGGTTCTGGTGGTGTTGCAGAAGTCATCGTTATCAATGCTACAAGTGGTTTGAATGTTCGGGAACAACCCGACACGAGTGCTCGTGAACTTGGTAAGATTCCCAATGGGTCAAGAGTCACCGTATACGGCGAAGGCAAAGATAATGACGGGTTTCGTTGGATTAAGGTTAAATCCAACCAATGGGTTGTTTCTGAGGGTTGGGTTGCTACTGAGTATCTGAAGATTTTATCTGTGCGTTGACGCAAATGTGATTCGGTGGTGGGGTACTCTTGCGCTTCGCACCTTACGCTGTACCTGTCCGTTGAGGCAAATTTGATGAGGTAGTCCGTTAAGGGACTTCCAAATTAAAAAACATCCAACTTTTTTTTGTGGGATGGGCTTCTAGCCCGTCCTATAAACTGGGGGGAACCAGATGCCATTGGTGTCAACTTAAGCTGAAAACCAAGTCAAGAGCGTTACATTATGCCTTATTCTACTCACCCACAATTGCCGCTTCACCCCACCCCGGTTTTGTCTTACGCCAAAACCTCCCCTCCCCGATGCCTTGGGGAGGGGATTAAGGGGTGGGGTAAATCAACGTGGGATAAAGGCTTGAACGTGATTGTTGACACCAATGACCAGATGCCCACCCCACATAAGATTGGATAATTTATTTGTTGGAAATCCCTAAGCTCATGCTAACGCACCCTACGCAGTACGAAAACGCGCCAATTCCTCACCGGTCTTTGCATCATGGGCGTGAACGGTGCAAACCAAACAAGAATCAAACGATCGCGCTACATGACCCACTTCTACTGGATCAGTTGAGTCGTAAATGGGTGTCCCAACTAAAGCTTCCTCAATAGGTCCACGTATTCCTTCAGCGTCACGCGGTCCAATATTCCAGGTACTGGGAGCCATAATTTGGTAATTTTTAATCTTACCACCTTCAATCTCCAACCAGTGACACAGGGAACCCCGCGATGCTTCGGTTGCACCCCAACCGCGTCCATCTTTTTCTTTGGGTTTGATATACCAAGGGTCATTCAGGTGGAATTCGCGCAAGCAGCGTTCGGCTTGGCGATATAACTTGACAATTTCGTGAACTCGTGCTAACTGCCGCAGATGGATACTTGCCCCACCCATTTGTCTGAAGGCATCCAGGATAAACCCGTCGAAGTGTTGCCAAGATTCTCCATGTTTACCACCCGCCACTAACTGACGTGCGAGTGGTCCTGCTTCCAAGCGTCCGAGTTCTTTGTGACGCACTGCTGTTGACCAAGAGTATCGCCCTGTGAAGTCTTTGGCATTGTTCTGGGCTGGTTTGGTCGTGCGATCGTACGGGTGAATGTCCTCTGTCAGTTCCTCATACCAGGAGTGAGTTGTATTTTCCCGGACAAAAGCCTGATCCATCAAACTGTGAGTGTCGGTGAAACTGTCATACACTCCACTCTTCATAATCAAGGCAGAATTGCGCCCTTCAATTGTCGGCTTTTGGTATTTTGCTTCATGAGGTAAATATCCCCAACTGACATATTTACCTACACCAGCACCATATTTATCCAAACCAATATCTAAACCCATGCGCCAATAAAAACCTAAATCAGAATTGGCATGGCTTGGGTTTTCGTCCAACCACACCATAAAGTCTTCATAAGTTTTGATTTCTTCGTAGCGTTCTAAAGAACAACCCAACCACACGGGTTCTAACCAATTAGTGCGGAAGTATTCCAGAATCGACCAAGCGCGAGTCACGTCTGTTAAGGTGGGGGAACACATCACGCCACCAGGAACCATGTAGCTAGAATGGGGCCATTGACCGCCAAATAAGGCGTAAATTTCTACTGGTTTGGCAGAAATTGTGATGCCAAGTTCGTAGGATTTACCAGTAAAGGCAGCAAAGCGTCTGCATGCTTCTTGGTAAAAAGGGCTGTACCTATACTTTTTATTGGTCAAATCAATCGCATATAAACCGTAAAAGTAGCGGGGTATGCTTTGAATTGACTCGACAATTTGACCTAAGTTTCTTGCCAAAATCGCATTGCGCGGAACTTCTGTTCCCCAAGCGGTATCTAATGCCCAAGCTGCACTGGTGAGATGGGAAGCACCGCAAATACCGCAGACACGAGGTGTGACAATTAATCCTGCTTGGGGGTCTTTACCGCGCAGGATAACTTCAAATCCTCGGAAGAGTTCGGCATGTGTCCAAGCGTTTACGACTTGCCCATCTTCTATTTCCACTCGCACATCTAAATCGCCCTCGACTCTGCCTAGGGGCGATATGTCTAATGTTTGGATTCCCATTTGTCCTTTGTCCTGTATCATTCGTCCTTTGGTGAAATTTATAGTGGTTGTTACTTGGTTCTCATACAGCCGGAACCTCACCCCCTAACCCCCTCTCCGCTAAGCAGAGAGGGAGAATTTTCCCCCCCTCCTCGCTTGCGGTGAGTAAGCGCGCTGCAGGCGGGAAACCCGCCGTAGGCGACTGGCGTTCGCCCTTGGCGTGCCGTTCGCGTAGCGTCTCCGTCAGGAGAAGGCATACCCGAAGGGGGAGGGGTAAGGGGTGGGGTCAAAATCGTACTGCACCAAAATGGAAACCGCCATAACCACTAACTAAGGTGAAATTTATAGTGGTTGTTACTTGGTTCTCATACAGCGGGAACCTCACCCCCAACCTCCTCTCCGCTAAGCAGAGAGGGGGAAGTATTTTCCCCTCCTCGCTTGCGGAGAGCAGCGCCGTGCGGTGAGACAGCCCTGCAGGCGGGTTTCCCGCCGTAGGGGACTGGCGTTCGCGTAGCGTGCCGAAGGCATACCCGAAGGGGGGTTCCCCCGTTGAGGCGACTGCGGAGGAGGGGTAAGGGGTGGGGTCAAAATCGTACTGCACTAAAATGGAAACCGCCATAACCACTAACTAAACTGTGAAAAAGTCGTCTTCTGCCCACTCGGGCATTGTGTCTTTTGCCACGATGGAGGCTAGGGCATAATCTTTTTTGTTAACTCCTGCGGGCAAGTCTTTGGGAACCCCCATCACGGTTTGTGTTTTAAATACGGTTCCTGGTTTGAGGTCGTAGAAGGGGAATTCGGGTTCGGTGCAACCTAAACAAGGCATTCCAGCGCGGGTTTTGGAGGAGACGCGGTTCCACAAAATGCGGTTACAGGAAGAACGGGTCATTGGTCCACGACAACCTAAGTCGTAGAACAAGCATCCTTTACGCTGACCAAATTCGGTGGTTGATGCTTTGTAGGCAAAGTGGATGTTACGGGTGCAACCTGTTTGGGTATAGGTGTTGAAGAAGGTTTGTGGACGATGCAGTTCATCAAGAACAATGTCGCCTATTCGACCGGTGGCGATCGCCACTAATATTTGGCTAATCCAGTCGGGGTGCGAAGGACATCCAGGAATGTTGATCACGGGTAATCCGGATTTTGACCGGAATTCTTTCCCTAAAAAGCCCCCTTCTTTGCGTTTGAGAAATTGCAATCCCTCGGATTCGCTAGGGTTGGGTGCCATTGCGGGAATTCCTCCCCAGGTGGCACAGTCTCCCACCGCGACGACATAGTTGGCAACTTGGGATAAGTCGTTTAACCAGTCTTTCATCGGGCGAGCGGCAAAACGGTTCCATTCTCCAGTGCCATTGGGCGCGTTGATCACGCTGCCTTCAAATACCAGGATATCCAAGGGTATTTTGCCCATAAGACATTCCCACAGCATCGTCTGCAAATTTGCACCTAGTTCCAATCCGAGCGATGGATGCCAAAGGACGTTAATGCCAAAGTCAGTGACCAAATCACAAACGGTGGGTTCTTCAGCGTTAAGAAATGACATGGTGTTGCCTGAACATGCACCACCTTGCAGCCATAGTAAGTTCGTCATCAGCTATCTTGATTTGTATTGTTTACCCTGCATGATTCAGGTGACGTTGTTTATAGCGTCTCAACTGTTTTTTTCCCTTTATTTCTAATATCATGTATTTTTTGATTCAATTGTTTATTTCTTACATAAAAATTTATCTTGTTTGAATTGGAATATATTCTAAAATTCCCGAAACAGTTAGCCATTAACATTTTCATCGATTAACCAGAGTTAGTATATTAACAGTACGACGTTCATCAAAAGATAAGTGACATCTCTATATTCTTTTTCGATTAGCTATGACATAAAATCAAGGCTTGCTTGAAAAATATACTGTTTAAAGACAAGAAAGATAAAATTATATTTTTATGAAATTCTCTTAGATAAAAGTTCACATAAACATTCTATTTATTTGTCATCAAATGTTTTATATTAAAAGAAAATAGACTTAATAAATTCAAGGAGTATTCATTAGACTTCTAGCAAAAAGACTAAGCGTTTAAAACCGCTGTACCCCCTTTGATCCATAAGCCTCTCACCCAAAGGGAACTCAAGCGCCTAATTTTGCAAAGAGGCGATTAACCGGAGTTGAGTGATCATCTGCGTAAACAAGCTTGGTTGGTACAGCCTAAAGACGCCGTGTTCGTAGCGTCTTTAGGGTATGCAGGCTTGAAAGACTCAATAGACATTTTGCAAAAGTCATCTATCGACTATGAATTAAGAATTTCTCCGATGTTCTGCATTGTGTGTTCTCCCCTTACAAGCAATCTATTTTTGCCTGCATATTTGATTTTCTCCAACCTGCTTTAGGAAGATAGTAATGACTCCCAGCATGACAGATTCAGCAGTGAAGGCGGCAATGGCTGTCATTGCTTCGTCTTCAGCAACGACACAAGAAAAAATTGAGATGCTGATTGAAATGGCGCAGGGCTTTCAAAAAAAGCCAAAAACTGCCCAAGATTTGTGGAATGCAGTTTCATTGTGTCATCAAGCGCATGAATTGTGCGCTGAGGATAATCTGCTGTGGAAAGCTAGGGCAAAGGCAGGTATGGCAACTGCCCTAAAGGCAATTCCTGATGTTGGGGAACAACTGTTGTTAGAAGCGAAACAACGATTAGAAGAAGCGCTACCTATTTTGCTGGAGTTTGCCCCGCAAGAGGAAGTGGCGGAAGCCCAAATGAATTTAGGGTTAGTGTTGCAATCGCTTGTACCATTCAATTTAGCGCGGATGACCGATAGCATCCAAGCTTATCAGAAAGCTTTGCAGGTGTTTACCTGGCAGAAGTACCCGCAGGAATATGCAATTTTACACAATAATATTGCAATTGCTTACCTTTCCATGCCCCTGACATCAGAAAAAGAATCGTTGCGTCAAGGGTTAGCAGTGCAGACATTTGAGGAGGCACTGAAGCATATTCGGTTAATAAACCATCCAAGGGAATATGCGATGTTGCAAAATAACTTGGGTAACGCTTTGCAATATTTACCGAGTTCGCATCCTTTGGAGAATATTTTGCGGGCGATCGCTGCTTATGACGAGGCGTTAAAAGTGCGTGATCCTAAAGACACACCCTTGGAATACGCCAATACCATTTCTAATAAAGCCAACGCCTTATTCAACTTACCAGATAACCCGGAAAAACCAGAAGCCGGGAATCTGAAAAATCTGCGGCAAGCGCGTACCTATTATCAAGAAGCTTGGGAAATTTTCACTCAAAATGGACAAATAGAACAAGCGGAAGTTGTCGTACAGATGCTGCAAGAACTTGAGACAGAAATAGACAATAGTTAGTGCTTCTTGTGTAGAGACGCTTTCATGAGAGTGCGCCTGTACAACCAACAACTAACAATTTCCATTCAGGAGATGAGAATGACAGATATTCTGACAAATCAGACTTTGAGAGATTTTCTCACAAGCTTAATGGCTGGCGATTTGAATCTCATGACAGGATTTGTGTGGTTTTTAGTAGCAACAGCTTTATCTATAGTTGGCGGTGCTATTGGCGGGATGATTTTAGCTGGGAAAGATTTAGGCTATCAGTTAGCGGCACTGCTAGGCGGATTTTTTGGTCCGGCGGGCGTCATTCCTGGAATTATCTTAGGACTCATAGTGCTGAATGCCTTGAGAAACTTTTAGGAGGAATCATGTTAGAGATAGGATGGTTTAGCGCTAGGTTATTTTTTCGGGGAAAGCTACTGCGCGATCCCATGCAATTTGTTAGGCAAACTGCAATTGGTATTGGTGTAAGTGCGCTACTGTTGTTCTTACTTGCACAAACTAGAGTTAGCCTTTGGATACCAGTTGTCATCTCAAGCTTTTTGACTGGTATACTTATGCCATTTCTACATAAAGATATCAAGTTGAAGTAATTTTTTAGCTTTAGTCTTGAAAAACTTCAAACTGAAAGCTAAAACCTGTTTTGACAGATTACAGACGATTAACTATCAAAGAGATTTCCATTATTTTCCACTCATTTGAGATTTTTGCCCAAATTTATTTGAGGGTAAAAAAGCCGCATAATCCCAAATCTACCGATGGACACAGGAACTGAAATGACTCTTACACCAATAGATGAAACAGAAGCGGCAAAAGTTCCCCAACTTTTACCTCTTTTTCCTCAAGGTGCAGAAGTCATTTTAGGAAAGACTCTTGAAGGTCAATTAGTCATGCCTGTTGCACCTAGCAGCAGAGAAATGTTTGGTCCTCGCGGTGCCTGCTTGATATCAGAAAATGGACCATTGTGGGTATCAGATACAGGACATCATCGTTTATTAGGATGGCAGAATTTACCGACTCAAGATAGTCAACCTGCTGATTGGGTGATTGGACAACCTGACTTTAATCATGAAGGACAAAATGCTAAAGGCAACCCTGGAAGGGCAACACTGAGTGTACCAACTGGAATTTGTGCTTGTGGTCAAGGTTTAGCAGTCGCAGACGCTTGGAATCATCGCGTTTTGATTTGGAAAAAACTGCCAGAAGACAATAATGTTCCAGCCGATTTAGTATTAGGTCAAACTCATTTTACGGAGAATGAACCCAACCGAGGAACCCAAAAAGCAGCAGCCAACACTTTGAACTGGTGTTATGGAGTTTTCTATCATCAAGGAAAGCTATTTGTTGCTGATACAGGAAATCGCCGAGTATTAATTTGGCATCAATTACCAGAAGAAAATGGTCAACCTGCCGATTTAGTTTTGGGACAACCAGATATGATCTCCCGCGATGAAAATGGCGGCGGTACTCCCTCAGCATCCAGTATGCGTTGGTGCCATGACATTACGGTTTGGGGAGAAAATTTAGTTGTCACGGATGCGGGGAATAACCGCGTGATGATTTGGCAGGGCATACCAACAGAAAGCAATGCTTCTTGTGCAGTGGTTTTAGGACAAAAAACTTTTGATTCTGTGGAAATCAATCAAGGAGTTTATTTCCCCAGCGCCAATAGTTTGAGTATGCCCTATGGCGTAGCTGCTGCTGGTGAGTGGCTGTTCGTTACCGATACTGCTAATTCAAGGGTTTTAGGGTGGAAAAAGCCACAAACAATTCTGTCTTTACAAGGTGCTGAAAGTCATGCGCTAGTTGGACAAAGAAACTTTCAAAGTAAAAGCGAAAATCGCGATTTTGGGCTACCAAAAAGAGATAGTTTAAATTGGTCGTACGGAATCAAAGTATGTGGAAATACTGCGGTCATAGCTGACTCTGGAAATAACCGAATTTTACTTTGGAAAATAACTTAAACACTTCGATTGTTTCTAGGGGTTTGCATTTGCATTTCATACAATTCTTGTAAGGTGGACATCTTGTCTGCCCTGAATTAAGGACGGGCGGGACGCCCATCCCACAAGAAAATTAAATTGTCATCGTTTCAATTAAAAACCGCTACACTTTCGCATCTACGTGATTCATTAAAATCTTATGTCTACTGAAGAAATCAGGGTTCGCGGTACCGTTCAAGGAGTGGGATTCCGTCCCACTGTATATAGACTTGCAAAAGCATACGGATTGCAAGGCGAAGTTTGTAATGACGGCCAAGGTGTCTTAATTCGGGCATCTGGTCGTAAAGAATCTATAGAAGAATTTGTTCAAAAATTACAGAAAGAATGTCCGCCACTGGCGAGAATTGATGAAGTAACGCGCAAGCGTTATGAAGGCAAATCAATTTTCCATGATTTTGTCATTTCTCAAAGTGTCAGCAGCGTGGTGACAACAGAAATTCCTCCCGATGCTGCCACTTGTGGAAAATGTAAAGCGGAAATCTTTGACCCTTTCAGCCGGTGGTATCGTTATCCCTTCACGAACTGTACTCATTGCGGTCCCCGACTAAGCATCATTCGCGCCATGCCTTACGATCGCCGCAACACAAGTATGGCTGCTTTTGGCATGTGTGCAGAGTGTCGTCAGGAATATAACGATGTCGCAAACCGTCGGTTTCATGCCCAACCCGTAGCGTGTCAGGTTTGCGGTCCTAAAGCTTGGTTAGAACGTTCCGATAGTAAACCAATTACACCTCATATGTTTTCTATGCTTGACGATGTTGATGCCGTTTGTACCCTGTTACAAAAAGGCGAGATTGTTGCCATAAAAGGGCTAGGTGGATTTCATTTAGCTTGCGACGCCACCCAGGAAACTGCTGTGCAAAAACTGCGCCAGCGTAAACAGCGCCATCAAAAGCCTTTTGCTTTAATGGCAAAAGACATGGCAGTTATTGAACAGTACTGCATTCCCAACGCCAAAGAAAGAGAATTACTGGAAAGTCCCGCTGCGCCTATCGTGTTAATTCAGGCAAAAGGGGGAGACGACGACGAAAGGGGAAGTGGAAGAATAGGCAGACAAGAAGTCATATTCAGTTTGTCTAATAACCTACAAAACGAAGACCCCATCCCGCCTACCGCACCCCTCCCCGCTTGCGGGGAGGGGCTGGGGGTGGGGTTCCGAAAACACGGAAAACCATCAATTGCGCCCTCAGTTGCGCCGGGGCAAAACACCTTGGGTTTTATGCTACCTAACACACCCTTACACCACCTCATTTTGAGGCGGATGAATCGCCCGATTGTTCTCACAAGTGGCAATCTTTCTGATGAACCGCAATGTATTGATAATGTCGAAGCGCGTGAGAAGTTAGGAAAGATGGCCGATTATTTTCTCCTACATAATCGCGATATTGTTAACCGAGTAGATGATTCGGTAGTGCGGGTTGTTGAGGATAAAGTGCTAACCATCCGTCGCGCTAGAGGATACGCACCAGCGTCTATCAATTTACCACCAGGTTTTGAAAGCGTTCCTCAAATTTTAGCAATGGGCAGCCAGCTAAAGAATACTTTTTGTTTATTGCGAGATGGGAAAGCAATTTTATCTCAACATCAGGGAGATTTAGAAAATGCAGTCACTTTTCAATCCTATCAGGACACGCTCAATCTGTACTTAAATATATTTGAGCATCAACCAGAAGCCATTGCTGTTGATTTACACCCCGAATATCTATCTACCAAATTTGGTAAAGAACTCGCAGTTTCCAATCAGTACGGGCACGGCACTGCCGTGCCCCTACTCCACATCCAACATCATCACGGCCATATTGCTGCTTGCATGGCAGAAAATGGTTTACAAATTAACTCACCACCTGTTTTAGGTATTGCATTAGATGGATTGGGTTATGGCGAAGATGGAACACTGTGGGGCGGAGAATTTTTGTTAGCAGATTATCGCCAGTTTCAGAGACTGGCGACATTTAAGCCAGTGGCAATGATTGGTGGAAAACAAGCAATGAAAGAACCTTGGCGTAACACTTACGCCCAGTTAATATCTGCCTTTCCTTGGGACGAATTAAAACAAAAATACGGAGATTTAGAGATTTTAGAATTTCTTGAACAAAAGCCACTGAAACTTTTGAATCAGCTTGTCGAAAAACGAATTAACTCTCCTCTATCTTCATCAGTAGGACGTTTATTTGATGCTGTCGCTGCGGCAATTGGTATCTGCCGAGAAGAATGTAGCTATGAAGGACAAGCAGCAATTGAAATGGAAGCTTTAGCTGATACCACTATTTTAGATAATAAAGAAAATTTAAATTATTATTTTAACTTTGTTGTTTCAGATAGTATTTATCATATAGATTCACGTTCCATGTGGCAAGCCTTGCTAAATGATTTACAGCAGCATACTCCTCAAGCAATGATTGCTGCTAAATTTCATACAAGCTTAGCTCATGCCATTGTAGAAATGGTTGATAATCTCCGTCAGAAAAATGACATTCATCACGTTGTGCTAACAGGAGGAGTTTTTCAAAATTGTATTCTGTTAGAACAAGTTAGCAAACGCTTACAAGCTTTGGAAATCAATGTCCTTACTCACAGCTTAGTTCCAGCTAATGATGGTGGTTTATCCCTAGGACAAGCTGTTATTGCAGGCGCCCAATTAATGAATTAATACTTTTTGTTAGTTTATTGTTAATTTTATAAAAATTACAATATAGCAACACTAAATGCTTTACGCAATACTCTCTCTTTTTTCCTTCCTCTGCGTCCTCTGCGTCTTAGCGGTTTATTAAAAAACAGAAAATACAAAATGTGTTTAGGAATTCCCGGTCAAATCATAGAAATAACCGACGTTAAACAAAAATTAGCTGTTGTCAACGTTGGTGGTGTCAAGCGTCAAGTTAATATTGCTTGCATTGTTGATGAACAGCATCCGGTTGAATCTTGCGTTGGCGATTGGGCGTTAATTCATGTGGGCTTTGCTATGAATAGAATTAACGAAAAAGAAGCGATGGAAACTTTGCAAATTTTGGAAGAATTAGCAGAAGTCGTAGCAGTGGATCTTTAAACGAACCGCCAAGACGCCAAGAACGCAAAGAAAAGAGCAACAGAGAGTTTTACAAATGATTTAGGATTGCTATCGTCAGCGCTGATTACAAGTCAATCAAAAATTTTCATAAAAACTTGATATGAAATACGTTGATGAATTCAGAGAACCGAGAAAAGCTGATGCTTTACTTCGTGCCATTGGAGAATTGTGCCAACAGCTAGAAAAGCCTATCAAAATCATGGAGGTATGCGGCGGTCATACTCATTCTATTTTTAAATATGGTATTGAAGATGTTTTACCGCAAGCAATTGAATTAATTCATGGTCCTGGTTGTCCTGTTTGTGTAATGCCAAAGGGAAGGTTAGATGATGCTATCTCTATCTCCCAAAATCCTAACGTCATCTTCACTACCTTTGGAGATGCAATGCGCGTTCCCGGTTCCACAACAAGCTTGTTGCAAGCCAAAGCACAAGGTGCAGATATTCGCATGGTCTACTCTCCTTTAGATAGCCTGCAAATTGCTAAAGATAACACCGACAAAGAAGTTGTCTTTTTCGCCTTAGGCTTTGAAACAACTGCCCCTAGTACTGCTTTGACTATCCTACAAGCAGAATCTGAAAAAATTCATAACTTCAGTATGTTTTGCAATCACGTTCTTGTGATTCCCGCCCTAGAAGCACTGTTAGATAACCCGGATTTGCAACTCGATGGATTTATTGGTCCTGGTCATGTGAGCATGGTGATTGGTACTGAACCTTATCAGTTTATTTCCCAACAGTATCAAAAACCTATTGTGATTTCTGGTTTTGAACCTTTAGATATTATCCAATCAGTTTGGATGCTATTGCAACAAATCGTTGAAAATCGTTGTGAAGTAGAAAATCAATATAATCGCTTGGTAGAGGAAGCGGGAAATTCGGTGGCGATCGCCGCCATGAATCAAGTTTTTAAAGTGCGAGAAAGTTTTGAGTGGCGCGGGTTAGATGAGATTCCCAATTCTGCATTTAAAATGCGTGCTGAATATGCGGAATTTGATGCAGAAGTAAAATTTACCATTCCTAATCTAAAAGTTGCTGATCATAAAGCTTGTCAATGTGGAGAAATCCTAAAAGGAGTTTTGAAGCCTTGGCAATGCAAAGTCTTTGGTACAGCTTGCACTCCAGAAACACCGATTGGAACTTGCATGGTTTCTTCTGAAGGTGCTTGTTCCGCTTACTACAAGTATGGTCGCTATTCTCATGTTGCTAAGAAAATGATGTCTGAGAAATAGTGGTAGACATGGTGAGAAAACCATAACATAATTACGAATTACGAATTATGAATTATTTTGTCACTTTCAGTATTAAAGTCAATCCTGTAGACTTTAACACTGTGACACAAACAACAACAGAACCATCTCCATGCAACTCAACCACGGCATCACACAACACAGCTCAAAACGCCTGCGCGTCGTAATTGCAGGAGGTTCAATGGGTGGTCTATGTGCAGGGTTAGCCCTACGCGGCATCGGTTGTGATGTAGAAATTTTTGAGCGTGGTTCCTACAATGAAGCAAATCTTACGCCTAGTGGTGTGCAAAGTCGAGGTGCTGGTCTTGTCCTACAAATGGAAATCAATCGGTTTCTGGCAGAACATGGTATCACCACAGCAGAAGCCCTGGGTGTGACTTCGTGGAAGAGACAATACATTGTTGGAGATGGCAGCATTATTTGGGAAGAATCGACGCCTCAATTGATGACTTCTTGGGATATGTTGTATCGTCAACTGCGGAAAGTTTTCCCAGATCAACACTACCATCAAGGAAGTAAGGTTATTGGTGTTGAGCAGAGTGGCGACTGTGTAGTAGTCCGCTTTGAAGACGGACGGAAAGAAAAGTGTGACCTCCTTATTGGGGCTGACGGTGTTGATTCAACCATACGCCAACAACTGCTACCGGATGCCGTTCCGCAGTATGCAGGGTATGTAGCATGGCGAGGACTGATAGACGAAAGTCTTCTTTCCTCAGACGTTGCGAAATTTCTCGCCGAACAATTTACCTTGTTTCACGGACCGGGTATGCAGGCACTATGCTATCTGGTACCTGGACCAAATGGAGAATTAGACGAAGGGAAACGTCGCATCAACTGGCTTTGGTACTTAAACGTCCTAGATGGTGACGAGTTGAAAACAGTGATGACTGACTGCGAAGGACGAGTGCGGAAGTTTTTCTTGCCTCAAGGAGAAGTCCGAGAGTCAGTCATCCAACAGATGAGAGTGGCGGCAAAGGGATATCTACCAGAAATCTTTCAGTATCTATTTGAGGTGACAGAAAAACCCTTTATTCAACCCATCTACGACTTATCATTGCCGCGTATGGTTTTCGGGCGGGTGTGTTTAATCGGCGATGCTGCATTTGTAGTTCGACCTCATACGGCTGCTGGTACTTTTAAAGCTGTCACGAATGCGATCGAACTTGCACAAGAGTTACAGGAATCTGGCAGTGATGTGGTGGCGGCGCTAGAAAAATGGGAACCAATCCAGTTAGCGATGGGGAATTACCTCAAGGTTTTAGGGGTCACTCTCGGAAATCGTTCTGGATTGGGTCACTATGTTTTGCGTGACACACTCCTACACTGACTCTTCGAGTACAGTGTAGGCTTCTCAGACAATCCGGCTATTGCTTAGGAGACTCTGAGCTTTGTTTTGAGTCCACGGAATGCCCTGCCGCAGACTGTGAATTTCTTATTTTGTACCCTACAAGTTTTACTGCCCTGGATGAGATGCTGGCATATTCGCACTATCGGGCAAACCAAATGGCAACTTGTATTAGTCAAGATGTGCCGACTTACTTTCATGCTGTGCAACGGAGTCGCTTACCAATGGTCACAATGCCACTAGACAGAGGCTTATCAGACACCAATGTGGGTGAAGCAAACCATCAATATTGTAGCAAAAAACGCAGAAATTGGCGATTTCTCAACCACCCCTCTCCCTGTCAAACCTACGGTTTGAAATGGTCGGGGATGGTTTCGTCATCGCCCCAAAATCCATCCCAACACCGAATCAAAGATTACGGTATGGGGTTTCTTTTGGTTCAAGCTAGAGTAGGGTCTAGGGTGTAGAAAGTTTGTGGGGTAGGCCGGAAAGCCTGCCTCAAACCAGATGGCTGATATCATGTTCGCTTAGCCCATAACAAAACTTATTTGTAGTAAGGACAAGAGTCCTTGCTTTATCAGTAAAGAGGACTTTAGTCCTCACTACGGACTTCCGCAGGCTTATCTAAACGGACATGATATGAGGATACCTGTCGCACAAAAAAATTTTATTTAAACAGAATTTAGGATGAATTCCTTCTCTAACTCAGCACAGCATTTCCTCTTTCAAAAAGTTGAAAAACTTCGCCGTCATCCAAGTAAAATGCGAGATACTCATATCACCCTCGCGCATGGTAGCGGTGGCAAAGCAACACGCGATTTAATTGATGATATCTTTGTCAAGAATTTTGATAATCCTACTCTCTCTCAATTAGAAGACCAAGCCAGCTTTGATTTGGCGAGTCTCATGCAACAGGGAGACAGGCTTGCTTTTACCACTGATTCTTACGTTGTAGACCCTTTATTTTTTCCTGGTGGTGATATTGGAGAATTAGCCATCAATGGTACAGTTAATGATTTAGCAATGAGTGGTGCCAAACCGTTATATCTTAGCTGTAGTGTCATTTTAGAAGAAGGGCTGGCTGTAGAAACTTTGCGGCGTGTTGCCGAAAGTATGCGAACAGCCGCAAAAAAAGCTGGTGTACAAATTGTCACAGGTGACACGAAAGTTGTCCATCGCGGTGCAGCAGATAAATTATTTATTAATACTTCTGGTATTGGTGTCATTCCAACAGGAGTTAACGTTTCTGCCCACAACATTCAGCCAGGAGATGCAGTCATTATTAATGGTGAATTGGGCAATCATGGCACAGCAATTTTAATTGCCCGTGGGGAATTAGCATTAGACAGTGATATTGAAAGTGACTGTCAGCCGTTGAATGGTTTAGTTGAAACTATCCTTAATGTCTGTCCTGATATTCATGCTATGCGGGATGCCACACGCGGTGGTTTAGCTACAGTATTAAATGAATTTGCTCTCAGTTCTGGTGTGGGAATTCGTTTAGATGAACAGTCTATACCAGTGCGTGAAGAAGTCAATGGTGTTTGCGAAATTTTAGGTTTAGACCCATTGTATTTGGCAAATGAAGGTAAGTTTGTGGTGGTAGTAGGACGCGAAAATGCTGACACTGTTTTATCAGCGATGAAATCTCACCCAGCCGGAAAAGATGCTTGTATCATCGGTGAAGTTATTTCCTCTCCTCCTGGTGTTGTCTTGTTAAAAACTGTTTTTGGAACTGAACGTATTGTTGATATGCTTGTTGGCGATCAGTTACCAAGAATTTGTTAATTACGATTTTTTGCAAAAGTTATGAGCAATGGATATTTTGAACCACAGATGGACACAGATGGACACAGATAATTTATCGGTGTAGCCTACGGCACGGCTTACGCCTACATGTGTGGTTTGATTTTCCTAAATTTTATTTTTGTAAAAGCTTTATTGTGGTACGTTACATTGCAAAAATATCCTTTGACTATTGAAAATCAATGCACGAATTAGGAATTACTCAAAATATTGTGGCAATTGTGGCTGAATATGCCAATGAAACAAAAGTAAAAAGAATATTGTTAGAAATTGGTAAGCTTTCAGCCATTATGCCAGATGCAGTGCAATTTTGTTTTGATATTTGTACTCAAGGTACTGTTTTAGAAGGGGCAAAGTTAGAAATATTGGAAACTCCAGGATTGGCTAAATGTCGCCAATGCAGTGCAGAAATTCCTTTAGAAAAGCCTTTTGGAAGCTGTCAATGTGGTAGTGTGCATTTGGACTTAATATCTGGGCAAGAACTGAAAATTAAGGAAATAGAAATAGAGGAACTATGTGTGTAACCTGTGGTTGTTCTGATGATGCCGAAGTCAAAATTACCAATCCTGAGACAGGTGAAGTAGCAACAATCAATTCTTCAAGTGATACTCAGCACCATCATCATACTCACACTTTACCAGATGGCACTGTCATAACTCATTCCCATAGTCACGACCCTATCACTGAAGCATCTCAAATTCATGCCAATATACATAGCACAACTATATCTTTAGAACATGATATTTTAGCAAAAAACAACTTACTAGCCGCTCAAAATCGAGGATGGTTCAAAGGTCGAAATATCATCGCATTAAATCTTATGAGTTCTCCTGGTGCAGGAAAAACGACTCTGTTAACTCGAACCATCAATGATTTAAAGCATCAGTTACCTATTAACGTTATTGAAGGCGATCAAGAAACCACAAACGATGCCAAAAAAATTCAAGAAACAGGTTGTCAAGTTGTTCAAATCAACACAGGAACAGGTTGTCATCTAGATGCAGCGATGGTGGAACGAGGGTTACAACAACTGAATCCACCTTTAAATTCAGTGGTGATGATTGAGAATGTTGGCAATCTTGTTTGTCCGGCTTTATTTGATTTAGGAGAACTTTTTAAAGTCGTGATTCTCTCGGTTACAGAAGGAGAAGATAAGCCGATAAAATACCCCCATATCTTCCGCGCCAGTCAAGTGATGATTCTCACGAAAATAGATTTGCTGCCTCACGTACAATTTGACGTTCAGCGTTGCATAGAATACGCTCAGCAAGTCAATCCCCACATTCAAGTATTTCAGGTTTCTGCACTGACTGGAAGTGGATTAGAAAATTGGTATGAGTGGCTGTTACAGAAAGTGCTATATAGCTAATATTACAGTAATTAGAGAGTACCAAAAAGTAAATTATCCATTATGTTAAGCTGTTCCACATTTAACTTGCATTATTCAGGCGGGCAAGATGCCCACCCCACAAGATGGATAATTTATTTGTTGGAAATCCCTAACCTAGATAAGGTGGAAGTGAAACTGCGAAATCGTTAATGTAAGTTTTGCCATTTACCAGAAAAGATACTTTCAGTTGCGATCGCTATTCTTAATAAATCTTCCTTTAACAGTGGTGGCCATTCAACTCCTACTCTCCGCCCAGCTGCAAAAAGCTGTTGACTTTTGATACTTAACTGGTATAAAACGTAAGCTAATTCTTTGTCTACAACAGTAGCATCTTTTAGACCTTCAAATACTACTTTCAATGCCAACAAAATCGATGTTATCTGACCAGGTACTGGTGGTTTTCCCTGTTGTAGACGTATTAACAAGGCATCTGGGTTGTCCTCGTTTATGACTGTTTGGTCAATCAAGAATTTATAAGCAGTTTCGTAATTCATGTTTGAGGGGCATCCATCACACCGTTGCCTACCTATTCTCTAGAGACGTTGTATGCAACGTCACTACACGTGTAAAATTTTCACAAAAAATCCTTAACTCAACGGTATTGCATTTTAGCGGATAAGCCAAAAAAAATGTAGAAACGCAAAATTTGGCGTCTCTAGTTTGTATGTCTGCATTTTTCCACGAAATCATCCCAAAATCTGGGCAATCATCCGGTTCGCTTGCGACAGATAACCGCCACCGAATAAATTGAAATGATTCAAGATGTGATACAGGTTGTATAGAGTTTTTCTCTGCTCATACCCTTCATCTAACTGCCAAACTTCGTTGTAACCTCGATAAAAGGCTGCTGAGAAACCACCAAAAAGTTCCGTCATAGCGATATCAACTTCGCGATCGCCAAAATAAGTAGCTGGATCAAAAATCACTGGTTCTCCTGAAACAGTACATCCAGCATTCCCTCCCCACAAATCACCATGTACTAAAGACGGCTGCAGTTTGTGCGCCAAAAGTTCAGGTATCGCTTCTATTAACTCTTTTTCTTGAGGAAAATGACCACCCTTGCGCCTTGCTAACTGGAATTGATACCCCAGCCGATGTTTGGCATAAAACTCTGCCCAATCTGCTGTCCAAGTATTGATTTGAGGCGTGGAACCGATAGTATTGTTGATGTCCCAGCCAAAACTCCCCTGAGCCTTGACAACGGGGTTACATCTGTGCATCGCTGCTAATTTGCGCCCCATTTCTTCCCAAGATTTGGTATTACCTGAACCTATTTCCAGCCATTCCAAAACTACATACGCGGAACTACCAGCAGTACCCCAACAAATGGGTTTAGGAACCCGGATGGTAGCAGATTGGTACATTTGCTGTAAGCCCAGCGCCTCAGCCTCAAACATAGCAACTTGCGACGCTTGGTTGAACTTAACAAAGTAGGTGTGCTGACCATCAGAGATACTATAACCTTGATTGATACATCCGCCACCAACTGAACGCCGTTGCGACGATTGAAATTTTTCGCTCCTCACTTGGCTAATATGGGCATCAATTTCAGTCCACATCATGGCAATAGGAATAGGGGGATGAGGGAGATGAGGGAGATGAGGGAGATATAGCGCTTTTCATCTGAATGAAGTACAGATTTATCTGTGTCCCATGAGTGTCCATCTGTGGTTCATTATTTCTTTGTGTACCTTACTCCAGGTTCTTACCGCTATAATTTCCTCATCTTCCCTAGTTTAAGATGGTTTGAGGACAACGACACCGTAAGCATCTGGGGAAAGAAATTCTTGTGCCGCTTGCATCAAGTCAGTTGCATCATGTGCTTGAATGCGGGCTGGATAGTTAAATGCTGGTTCCAAATCTCCCACCATTGATTGGTAGTAGCCGTATAAATTAGCGCGATCGCTTGGTGTTTCATTGCCAAAAATAAATCTGTTAGCCACTTTTGTCCGCACGCGAGCAATTTCCGCTTCTGTCACCATCTTTGTTTGCAGATTGCGGATATGTTGGACAATCCCAGCCTCTACAGCTGGTAAGTTCTCCACCGCACAATAAGCTGCAATGTAAAAAGTCCCCTGCAACTGTTGCGTCATATTACTGACAGAAATACCGGAAACCAGCCCTCGTTCTTCCCGCAAATCCCTTACCAGCCTTGATGTCAGTCCATGTCCTAGAATTCCCGCTAAAATATCCAGTGCATAAGTATTATCTAATTGGTTTAACCCAGGTACTCGCCAAACCATCACGAGTCTTGCTTGCTGGAGGCTTTCGTCAATAAATTCTCTACGGACAATTTCTGTAAACGCAGGTTCAGGATTAGCCTGTAACTGCTGAGTGCTGAGTGTTGAATGCTGATTTTTAGCGACTTTTTCAAATCCATCCGCAACAATTTCAATCAACTCTTCCACGGGTAAATTGCCTACAGCCACAGCAGTGATTTCGCGGGGTTGATACCAAGTTGCATGAAAATCTCGCATCTGCTGAGGTTGCAATTGAGAAATGACAGCTTCTGGTCCCAAAACGGAACGCCGATAAGGTAGCTTATCAAAAGCTGTCTCCATCGCCCGTCCAAAAGTGCGGCGGCGGGGATTATCTTCCGAACGTCGAATTTCTTCCAAAACTACCAATCGTTCGCGTTCAAAAGCTGGGTCAGGTATGCTGGCATTGAGCACAACATCAATTTGCAGGGGAGCAAGGTCTGCAAAATCCTTGGGAGCTGTCGTAATGTAGTAATGGGTATAGTCTTGACTTGTAGCAGCATTCGTCACAGCACCCCGCTCTTCAATTTGACGTTCAAACTCGCCGCTTGCTAGTCGCTCAGTTCCCTTGAAAATCATGTGCTCTAAAAAGTGAGCCATACCGTTAATGGTATCTGACTCGGCGGCTGAACCAACGTTAACCCACAAGCTTAGGTTAACTGCTTCAACAGGCATCTGCTCTGCCACTATGGTCAAACCATTAGGCAACTGGTGCAGCTTTGGGGCATTAAGACGAGGAAAGTTCAGCAGGGTTGAGGTCATTTGTACTTGTGGGGTGAGCCTATACTTCTTTAATCTTACCTACCACTGAATTTCGTACCGAACTTCTCAGTACATAGCTAGGAGTTTGCTGAAAAAAGGTCTCACACCACAAAAACAGACAAATTGCCCCAATGTCTGCGAACTTGGTCAGCTATGCTTTTCCTTAGAAGCAATTGGCAACCAACTTCGTGACTTTTTAATCAGTCGAGGAGTCTGAGCAAAATCTACGACTTTTATGACTTAATATAAAATTATAATTATAAATATTAAGAAATATGTCATAAACATCAATGCCAAATTATCGTGTTGGCAAAAGCAAATCCCGCGTCATAGTTATCGGTGCTGGAATTGGCGGACTCACCGCTGGGGCATTATTAGCCCGTAGAGGTTACAGTGTCTTAGTTCTGGATCAAGCCCTCGTACCAGGAGGGTGCGCTTCTACCTTTAAACGCAAAGGGTTTACCTTTGATGTAGGAGCCACCCAGGTAGCAGGGTTGGAACCAGGGGGAATTCACCACCGTATTTTCACAGAATTGGAAATCGACCTACCAGAAGCAACGCCTTGTGACCCCGCTTGTGCAGTGTATTTGCCTGGTGAAGACACACCAATCAACGTTTGGCGAGATCAACAGAAATGGAAAGAGGAACGACAAAAGCAGTTTCCTGGTAGTGAACCACTTTGGCAGTTGATGGCAGCTTTGTTTAAAGCCAGTTGGGAATTTCAAGGACGCGACCCAGTGCTACCGCCACGTAACCTGTGGGATTTATTACAGCTTACCAAAGCAGTGCGTCCTAGTACATTCAAAACTGTACCCTACACATTGTTTACAGTTGGGGATGCATTGCGCGCCTACAAGTTGGCAAACGACCACCGCTTAAAAAGTTTTTTAGATTTGCAACTCAAGCTCTACTCTCAGGTAGATGCAGAAGAAACAGCTTTGCTTTATGCGGCAACAGCGTTGAGTGTGTCGCAACTGCCGCAGGGGTTGTATCATCTTCAAGGTAGTATGCAAGTCCTGAGCGATCGCCTACTAGAAGCCCTAGAAAAAAATGGTGGCAAGTTGCTCATGCGGCACACGGTGGAACATATCAAGGTAGAAAATGGCAAAGCGAACACTGTAGTCATTCGCAATCAGAAAACTGACGAAGTCTGGACAGAAGGTGCTGACCACGTAGTTGCCAATGTTACTGCGCAGAATTTGGTGCAGTTGTTGGGGAATAACGTTCCCAATGGTTATCAGCGACGAGTAGAAAAACTACCACCCGCATCAGGTGCTTTTGTTGTGTATTTGGGCGTAGACGAAAGCGCTATTCCTTCTGGATGTCCACCTCATCTTCAATTTATGTATGATGCCAATGGTCCGATTGGCGAGAATAATTCTCTGTTTGTTTCTGTGAGTCATCCAGGAGATGGGCGCGCTCCAGATGGAAAAGCAACAATTATTGCTTCTTCGTTTGTAGATGCACAACAGTGGTGGCTGACTGAGGATTATGAGGGGTTAAAGCAACAGTATACACAAGAAGCTATCTCGCACCTGGCAAAGTTCTTTTACCTGAAACCAGAAACCATTGTTCATCTAGAAGCAGCTACTCCCCGCACTTTTGCAAGGTACACAGCACGCGATCGCGGTATTGTTGGTGGTATTGGTCAAAGGATATCCACTTTCGGTCCTTTTGGTTTTGCCAATCGTACACCCATCAGCAACCTGTGGCTTGTTGGTGACTCTACCCATCCAGGCGAAGGGACTGCTGGTGTCAGTTACTCAGCGCTGACAGCAGTCAAGCAGATTGAAGCTCAAAAATATTAAGAAGAACGCAGAACGCAGAACACAGAATGCAGAATAACAAGGAAAAAGCGGGGGTAAAGAACTGTAAGCTTAGCTTAGCTTGTTGGGTTTTCATATGGTAAACCCAACAGACTTCCTTTGTCTGAATCTAGTGGTTCATGTCATTAATTATGAGGGTTTGTAGAGACGTTGCATGCAACGTCTCTACGGAATTTCTGCAATTTAACAACGTGTTAAAACTAATGACACAGACCACTAGGCGTTCCACTCAGACATCCTGGACAGCAAATCTTCAAGATGCCTATTATCTTGGATAATAACGTCCAAATCGGGGTCAGTCTTGACAAATATGTGAAAATTCGGGTTAATTTTCAGCGCTGTCTCAAGGCTTTCAATCGCTAGCGATTCTTTTCCTAATCGGGCTGCACAACAAGCGCTATTATACCAAGCATACTCATCGTCTGGGTTCAGTTCAATTGCTCTTTGATAGCTTGCAAGCGCCTCATCATAGCGCTCTAAATATCTCAAAGTATCTCCTATTTTGTAGTAAGTCCAAAATTCATCCGAACGGATATATTGGGCTTCGTCGTAACTTTTGAGCGCTTCTTTATAGCGACCCAAATGTCTCAAGGCGTCTCCGCGACGAAACCACGCCCAGTAATCATTACGACGAATTGATAAAGCTTCATCATAGTCAGAAATTGCTTCTTCATAGCGTTCCAAATGTCTCAAAGCATCTCCGCGACGAAACCAAGCCCAATAATCATCGCGACGAATTGCCAAGGCTTTGTCAAAATTGGCGATCGCTTCCTCAAATTGCTCTAGTTCTTCTAGGAAAATATTGCCGCGATTATACCACGCCCAGTAATCATTAGGGCGAAGTGCCAATGCTCGGTCAAAGCTTGCGATCGCTTGCTCATAGTAACCCAATTCCCGCAGGACGCTACCTCGGTCATACCACAGCCAGTATTCATCAGGGCGAATCTCTATAGCTTTGTTGTAATAGGCGATCGCTTCTTCGTAACGTCCTTGCTTTTCAAGCCGTTTGCCCTGTCGATACAAGTCTCTATAGTCTTGTGTGACGAGCGATGGACTATCTGCCTCAGTTGGTGCTGCTGGACTCATTCTTGATTCCCCAAAAAGTTATTACTGTTACAGACAAGCGCACTATTTATATTATGGGAAAGTCCTAGAGTTATTTAAATATTCGGGTAAGAAGGCAAACAGATTGGCTAGTATTCCTGAGAGTGCAATGTTTTCCCATATGCTATAATTTTCTTTACACGTATTTCTCCGTGTTTTCACACTGCATTAGTCTTTAACTTCAGTTTCTTGGTTGAGCCTTAGTTTCTGTTAAGACAAGCACCTAAATAATACGATGCAAATGCTAGATGAGGTTTTTACGTACTCCCGCCCAACATTAAGTTGGTGTGCAAAAACAAAGATTTTAATTTTCTGGAATGGGCAAGCCTCTAGTTGTAGAGATTATTAGAGCATTTTATTTATAACTAAACTCTATAACTAACCGAAGGGGATATAACCCCACTGTTGTAATCAAAAGCCCAGCTGTCGTGACTGGGCTTTTGACATGAGGTGAATGTTCTGTGTTTTACCGTTTTGGGCAGCTAGCAGCAGGAGTCGCCATAGCATGAGCTTTGGATGCATCAGAAATCAAGGTTACTTGGCCCTTACCGTTGAACACCCAACCCGTAGCAGGGACAATTTTTATAGCCTCAGCTTTAGACTGTGGTAAGTCCGCAGGTTCCTGTTTCGCTTGCTGTTGTGTTGTGATAGCTGATAGACGAGTATCTAACCATACGACATCAGTGCTGAGGGGTTCGTTAGGACTAGGGGGTAAACCGCCACGTCCCGTGACAATAAACTTACTACCTTCTGCTGAAGCAATAGCTGTACAGCTTGTGTTTATTGCGCTTGACATATCTGTTAACACAGTGGGTAGTTCCACAAATCCTTTGCTTGGATCAATATCGGGTGTATTGATAATTACTTGACCTTCTAAAGTCGGGCTGTTTTGGGAAAATGCTGTAATATCGTTGGTAGCTGACTTTTCAGGCTTCAATTGGTTTGAGTCAGTAGTTCCCAACAGACTGATAAAGTCTTGTCGATTACGCTCTTGGATACCAAAATTACTTAAAGATGTGATTTTAATTTTGCCACCACCGCCAGTAGATGCATTAGCGGTAATGTCGCTGTTTTCATTCGGGACAGTAACAATAAAGCCATTGGGAATATTGATGTTGATGTTGCCACCATTGCCACTACCAGTTGCAGTGGTGGAGATGGAACTCTGACGACGTAACAAAAGTAAGTTTCCTAGCTGTAGCTCAATATCTCCACCCCTACCTGTGCCTCCGTCTTTTGCATCGCTACGAATACTTGAACCATCTTGCATCTGCAATTTCTTCGCACTAATGTAGATTTTTCCACCGTCAGCCACGCCACTAGTATTTGTATTTATACTTGCAGACTTGAGGTCTAAAGAGTCTGCGACATTAAAGTTAATTTCTCCCGCTTTACCTGTACTCTGTGTATTGCTACTAACCCCTGCCCTTTCAATCTGGGCATTCTTGGCAGTAATGCTGATACTTCCAGCATCACCTGTACCAGAACTGTTAGCACTTATACCTGCGCTGACCATCCTAAAAGAGTCTGTGGCTTTAATAGAGATGTTTCCTGATTTACCAGAGTTGTTAGTATCACTATTGATAATCCCACCTTCAATCTGCACTTTGTTGGCATCAATCGTGATAGTTCCAGCATTACCTGTGCCAGAACTGTTAAGGTTGATATTTGGCTTGTTGAGTACAAAAGAGCCTCCAACTCTAAAGCTGATAGTTCCAGCATCACCTGTGCCAGAACTCTTAGCATTTATACCTCCATCGCTCAGGCTAAAAGAGTCGGTGGCATTAATAGAGATGTTGCCTGATTTACCTGAATTAGACGCACTGCTATCGATACCTCCATCTGAAATCTGCACATTCTTGGCATCAATCGTGATAGTTCCAGCATCACCTGTACCAGAACTGTTAGCAGTTATACCTGCGCGGTTCACTTTAAAAGAGTTTGTGGCATTAATAAATATGTTTCCTGATTTACTAGAGTTATCAGTATCACTCTTAATAATCCCATCTTCAATCTGTACATTCTTGGCAGTAATACTAATAGTTCCAGCATTACCAATACCAGAACTGTTAGCATTGATATTTGGACTTTTAAGTTCAAAAGAGTTTTTGACATTGATGATAATTTCTCCGCCATTAGCCGTGCTATCTTTCGCCGTAGTACTAATGATTCCCCCAGATTCGAGTCGAAAAGAATTTGCCTCGATGTTGATTTTTCCACCATTACTTTCCAATGGGGGGTAATTTCCAATACCAGAGCCAATGACCTCCAAATCGCCAACTATAATTTTGGTTTCACCGACGCCGCCTTTACTAAAAGAAGTCCCCCCAAAACCAGATTCCTTTTCAAGCCGCACCGAATTAGCTTCAACGTTTATCACTCCGGTATTACCTGTATCAAAGGTTTTGCTGGCTAGCCCACTTTGATTATTGGCAACAAAAGAATTCTTAGCTATGAGGGTAACGTCTCCCGCGTTTCCCGATGCTGTTGCCTGAGTTCCTCCGCCACCATTATTCTTAAATGTAATGTTGTTAGCTTCCAGCTTTATTTGTCCGCCATTCCCTGAACTAATGGTGTTAGCGCCGATGTTAGATCTATCGACAACGATCGCATCGCCAAGAATGCTGATTTGTTGCCCATTTTTGTCGCCCAGCGTATCAGATCGTACTATAGATTCAGAAGTGAAATTAATATTTCTACCAGCAACTGCAATCGCACCACCGCGATCGCCTGTAGCACCAATAAACGATTTTTCTCTTAACTCGATGTCTGCAAAACTGGTCCCAGCTTCATAACCCAGCTTCCAACCTTGTTCTATCGGGACAAGGCTGACAACCCCATTGCTACCAACACTGCCGATTTCAATACGTCCTGCTGGTGACTTGAGAACGCCACCCGAAATTGACACATTCCCTCCCACCAGTGCTAAGGTTTTTCCCACCTCTAATCCTGGAACGTTACTGTTAAGAAGGGGAGCAGCTTCTTTGTTTTTAGAGCCATTACTATACTCGATGATATCTTTTTCATATGAAAATTCGTGCCCTGGTCCACGAACCTGAATTTCTTTAGGATTTGAACCAAATTGCAACCCCAGTGGAACGCTGATCGTTAATAGAGGAGTGGTACCAGGATTCGTTGCGCTAAATTCCGTACCATCAGCAAACTTCAGACTGCTGGCAGTACTACCAATAAACGAACCTCCAATATTTAACCGTGCATTCGGTCCAAAAACAATGCCATTGGGATTTATTAGGAATAGGTTAGCAGTGCCGTTAGCTCGGATGAAACCATCAATATTAGATCCTAACCCACCTGTGACACGGCTAATAATGTTGGCAATGTCAACCGTATTGTTAAAGAAAGCTTCGCTACCAGTGGGAACAGAAAACTGTTGAAAGCTGTGGAACAAGTTGCTACCCGCTTGAGTTCCGCCAGTGATATTTATGATATTACCAGAGGGTGTGACGATAGAATTATTCGGTAGAGTGGCATCTGGTGTAATTTGAGCAACAGCGCAATGTGCACTCCAAATATACACACCACCGATCACAATTCCTGAGAGCCAACCCCAACGAGTACCCAACTTGGACACTGCACCCTCCAGTTTTTATGGTATTTGCACTAATACTCAGTAAATCATAATTGCTACTGACATCGCTATTTAGGCATGCTACTGTAAGCAATAACTTTTG
This sequence comes from Scytonema sp. PRP1, assembly GCF_036697665.2. NCBI lineage: Bacteria > Bacillati > Cyanobacteriota > Cyanophyceae > Nostocales > Scytonemataceae > Scytonema > Scytonema sp. PRP1. Next base: position 28,265 of record NZ_JBAHYJ020000096.1, read on the forward strand.
TGTACACTAGCAGTAAACCATTTAATGCACAGTTATGACTTCCCAAGGAACGTCAGTTGAGGATTTAGTACTCGTTGCTGGTGCAACAGGTGGAGTGGGGCAACTTGTGGTCAGCAATCTGTTAGAGAAGGGCTATAAAGTTCGTGTCCTCACACGCAATGCCGCAAAAGCCCAAAAGATGTTTAATGACAGAGTAGAAGTTGCCATTGGTGACATACGCGACGCGAATACACTACCAGCAGCGATGCAGGATGTCACCCACATCATATGCTCCACTGGAACTACCGCCTTTCCCTCTGCTAGGTGGGAGTTTGACCAAACTCCTAACTTGATTGAATGGGTTCAGGTGTTTCTTGACCCCAAAGATAGTGAAGCAAAGGCAAAGAATAGTCCTGCAAAAGTTGATGCACAAGGTGTCAGCAATATAGTAGCAGCAGCACCTCGCAACTTGAAGCGGTTTGTTTTTGTGTCTTCTGCTGGAGTTCTTCGCAAGGATAAGCTTCCTTTTAGTATCCTTAATGCATTTGGCGTACTTGATGCCAAACTCAAAGGTGAGGAAGCCGTCATGAATTCCGGATTACCCTACACCATCATCCGTCCTGGACGTCTCATTGATGGTCCCTATACCTCATACGACCTCAATACCTTGTTAAAGGCAAAAACAGGAGGGAAGTTTGGTGTTGTGTTGGGTAAAAACGATACACTCTCTGGTCAGACTAGCCGGATTGATGTGGCAGCCGCCTGCGTAGAATTCATTTCTACCCCTTTTTGTCAAGGATTAGTTTTTGATTTAGTAAACCAGGGACCAAGACCGTCTGTGATTGACTGGGAAGCGCTTTTCTCCCAGCAAGGCAACCCTTCTGAATAAGAGCGTAAAGCGCTAATTGTCACTGCAAAAAGTGCATCAACTCTGACTGATTCGCGGCTGTTGCTTGCTCGACTGAGTGAAGCACCTCGCGTTGGAGTTGAGTGCGATTGGCAATGTCTGTGTCCCTTGGGCTATGGCCCAGCGGTTGCAATTCCTGCCAAATTTGCTCCCGCACGCCTTGTAAAAAGATTCGCCATTCACTCTCTATATCTTGAGTACGAAGTATGCAATCTATAAATTCTTCTACAATTGCGTAAATCGCTAGGCTAGGTTCGCTCAGCAACTCTTTCAAGGCTTTTTCGCACTTACCAATAGTTTCTGCATAAGCTATCTTAAGATTAAGTACTACTTGTTCAGCAGAAGGCGAGCCGGAAAGCTTTAGGGTTGCAGGCTCATTTGGAGTGAGTCCATCCAAATGTTTGCGAATACGGTACTGTAATAATCCCCGGTAAGAAAGCTTAAACTCCGCTAGCGTTTGGAACCCATACTTAAGTTGACTCGGTATCCCTGGTAGGAGTTCATCGGGTATTTGGGCAGCAATGTCTGCAATAAATTCAGTTCCTTTAGCTTGCGTCAGTTTTCCTAAATGTCCCTTTTCCATCAGTACGTAAGCCACTTGCGATTTGACTTTGTCAAGCGATCGCTCCAAACCCCTATCTATTAACAACAGATGTTTTGATAAATGGGCGCGGATTTCATTGAGGTACTTTTCGTATACAATCGCGTAGCTTTTTTCAACACAAAAGCGCTGTTCTATTTCTTGAATTGACGGAATTCCTGTATCACTTCGACAAGCCTGGAAAGCTGCTTCTACTTGCTTCTTAAAGTCCATATCAACTGCTTCTCGCTTTTTCCTCAGATCCTTGAGCAGTTTCTCCAAACTATTTGTCAAAGTCCACCAAAGTTCCTTGAATTTTACCTCGAACACGGCGAACCTATGAATATCATCATGCGTTGCTAAATCTAAAGCCTTACTGACTTTCTCTAACTCAGCTTTGACTTGGTTTTGGAGTAAAATCAATCGCTGTTGGCACAAGGAAGCGTATTTGTAATCTAAATCAGTGATGTTTGCCTTTAAGTAATCAAGAACTCGCTCAAGAACTTTATCAGCTTCTTGCGTATTAGCGCAGTTAGCTGTTACGCATTCAACAACATCGATATTTTTGTTGGCAATGTCTTGCGCCAAATCTTGGCAGCTTTTTGAGTTGTCGCGAAAGCGTGAATCAACTTCCGTACGGTTGAGTACCATGAAGGACCACAAGTTGATTGGCAGATCAGCTTGTGCTGCACGTACCGTGTCATACAGGCGTAGATCTACATCCATCCAGGAGTCGCCAGTTGACTTTGGCATCCGCACAAACAAGATCACATCAACTTGTTGCCCTAAAATTTTCATCAGATGCTGTTGATCGCAAATGCCTGTATCACCCAAACCAGGCATATCGACAAAGGCTATTTGTCCAACATCAGCGTTAGGATATTTACAAACAATCTTCACTTCCCGTACTGCCAGATAGTGAAACTGCGGTGCTGCGGGAGGGTTTCCCGAGCCAGGCGACGGCGTAAGCGCTACGCGCACACTTGGTGTTAGCGTAAGCTCTTCGCTCCGCGACGAGCCAGGCGCAGCGTCTTTGTAGGAGAACCCCGAAGGGTTAAAAAATATACGCTGAACATAGGGAGTTTCCTGAGCCACATACTTCCGAATCTGATCTTTAGAAATGCGGCGAGGTGAGGGTTGCTGAAATAAGTGGCGATACTTATCCCAATGTATGTGATACTGTGCTAGTTGTTCATACATCCCTCCCTGCTCAGGATATTTAGGATCGTCACTGGGCAACAAAGGCAGAGGTTTTGCGGCAAACTCATCAATTGTCTTCGGCTTTTCGCTTAAGCCAAGTTTTTCATAACAAGGACTAATAACTTCATCTAGGAATGACTGCTCTGAGTGAAACCAAACCTCAGCGTAAGTTTCTTCATTCTGATTGTTATAAATAATACTACGAGCCGCAGTGCAATAATGCCTTTCTCCATCTGGAATTTCAGCACCCGTCAGTCCTGTTAAACTTTGTAGCAGCCGACTCTTACCTTGCTTTGCTCTTCCAACGACTCCAATATTGAGTGTCTTGCGGCAAAAGCGCTCTTTGAGTTTCACTAGCCCTTCTAATTCAGTATTAATACTAAATTGTAATGTTGCCAAATTAATTTCTCCCAAAAGCCCAGCCACATTTGGGTCATCAACTTGTCTAAGCAACTGATAACGATATTTTTGAAGATGACGAATTGCTGAGTCAAGAGATTTGAGTTCCGCCTCTATACCTGCTATTTTTTCAGCCAAGGGTAGGCGCTTTTCAATAATGCTGGTAATGCTCGCAGTCTTATTTGTGTTCATTTGACAGCGTATTTTTCCGTTATTAAGTATATACCTAAAATTTGACGAAACCGATACATATAGCAGATACGAAAATCTACTTATATTTATACTAAAGAAAGATTGATATTTGATATCATTTGGCAGCGCTAGTCATATTTTTCCCAACCAAACCAGCAAAATGAACAATCTTGTATAAAGAAACGGTAAAATAGCCCAAGTCCTGATCCCGAGAAGAAACGCTGAAACCTATGGACAGTGACATACAACTTCCTTGGCAGCAAGAGACAGTGATTCGCCACAGTCAACGCCTGATGGAAAGTTTTTACTATTGGACGGGACGTTCTCTGTTATATGCTAACGGTTCACCAGAGGAAATAGCGCAGGCACTGTTTGATGCACCTTTTGTTGTATCTCACGGCACGCAATCAGATCCAATGTGCGATTCGTTGATAGCTGAATCACGGTATCCAGTCCGTACATAACCTACCCAGCTAAAACCAGAAATGGCAATGGCTGAACTTCGGAAGAAAGGCCACAAATCGTAGGGTGGGCATTGCTCCTAAAAGTTTATATGATGACATTTGAGATCGTGGTGAGCAATGCCCACCTTACAGAAAACCGCTGTAAGACAGAGGCATTTTGACAAGCTTAAGGTAGCAATTGCTATCCCGTTAGAAAGATGCGGTTATCACCCGCATAGTTTTAGACTATTTCACGAAAAATCATTCCAAATGAATACTGAAAGAAAGGATGAAGGATAAAAATTTTTATACTTCATACTTTTGCCTTTAGTAGCTCAGTCTTCTCCTATCAAAATTTAAGGAAAGATGCCGTGAAAGCAAGAAGTTTAGTTATCGGTGGTGCTTTACTGCTAAGCATAGCCCTTCCGGTCAATGCACAACAAGCGCAGGAACCAAGAGTAGAGCAACTTGAGGGCTATTTGGTAACGCCTCAACAACTGCAATTTGACGAATCATTGCTGCAACAACTCCAGGTACCTGCGGGATTCCGCATCAATGTATTTGCCAAAGACTTGGGTAATGCCCGGATGTTAGCAGTAGCTCCCGATGGTACGATCTATCTTACCCGCCGCGAACAAGGCGATGTGTTGGCTCTGCTTGATTCTAATCAAGATGGTCGTGCTGACGAAATACGAACGGTTGCCTCAGGTTACAAATACATCAATGGCATCACGATTTATCAGAATCGTCTCTACTTTGTCACAGACAGACAACTTTATGCTGCAGATTTACAGTCGCCGGGGGTCATCGGCGAACCGCAGGAGTTGATTAATGACTTACCAGATGCAGGACAACACCCAAACCGCACCCTTGCTTTTGGTCCTGATGGGTTGCTTTACATTACAGTAGGTAGCACTTGTAACGCGTGCGATGAGACGAACCCAGAAAGCGCGACTCTGCTACGGGCACAACCTGATGGTAGTAATCGCACGATTTATGCCACAGGCTTACGTAATACCATCGGCTTTGGTTGGCATCCGGAAACTGGGGAACTGTGGGGTATGGATCATGGTTCTGACTGGCGTGGTAATGAGCAACCGCCAGAAGAATTGAATCTCATCGCTGAGGGCGGAAACTACGGCTGGCCCTTTTGTTATGCCGATCGCCGTCCGGATGTGTACTTGCCAACAAATCCCACAGGTACGACAAAGGAGGAATACTGTGCTAATACACAACCGCCAGCACTCACGTACACGGCACATAGTGCGCCGTTGGGAATGATATTTTATACAGCATCCCAGTTCCCTGAAGAATACCGTAACGATGCTTTTGTAACTATGCGCGGTTCATGGAATCGTAACCCTCCCTCAGGTTATAAAGTTGTGCGGGTGCGATACGAAAATGGCAAACCAGTAAAATTTGAGGACTTCATCACAGGATTTTTGAACGAAGAACAATTGACACAGTTTGGCAGACCGGTGGGTATTGCGATCGCACCCGATGGTTCGCTGTTGTTCACAGATGATACCAACGGTGTGATTTACCGGGTGTCGTATGTAGGGACTAGCAACTAGCTTTACTTCTCTCCAAACCTCTCTCCTAAGAGGAGAGAGGCTTTTACCTTAGCCACTTCCCTTGTAGGGAAGGAAGGGGATTGGGGGGTTAAGTTTGGGAGCTAACGCACCTACAACCTATCTCCTAATTCCATTTGCAACGGCTTGCGATTCTTCTTCAGGTGGATATGACCTAAGAACTGATCCAGGTAGAGCAAGGCTGACATCAGCACCGTTGATCACAACTCCTAATAACCCAAGGTCAGATTCGATCAATTGGTCGATCGCCTCAGTCAGCATATTTTCCTGTGTGTGATTTGGTCTTGCCACCAGGACAATGCCATCGCTATAAGGTTGAATTAACAAAGCGTCGTTCGATAATCCTAAAGGAGTTGTGTCTAAAATCACCAAGTCAAAACGCTCGCGTACATCCTCCATCAGCCTTCGCATTTCACTCGATTCAAGAATTGCGGCTGATTGACGCACTGGACCCGCGCTGGGCAGAATGTATAAATTTTCTATATCTGGCACTAAGCGAATACATTCGCTTAAGCTGCCGTAATAACGCAAAGGTTCAACTGTGGCATCGGGGTCAGCAGTCACGTGCAAAGAAGAAGAGCGAGAGGGCGAGCGCAAATCGGTTTCCACAATCAAGGTTCGTTTTCCAGCACGAGCAGATGCTATTGCTAAGTTATAAGCACTTACGGTCTTCCCTTCATAACTGCTGGTACTCGTAATCAAGACCACCTTCAAGTTTCTCCCACCAATGCGGCGCAGATTACTGCGAAACCTTTCATAAAATTCCAGATAATAAGATTCTGGAGAAAGAACTACTGGCACTTCACCAAGATGCAAACCATCCACTGGCATCATAGGCAATTCCCCCAAGAGAGGAACTTCTCGTTGTTTGAGGGTGTCGCGGATATCTTCCTTGGTTTTGAAGGTTCCTTCCAATGACCCAAGTAAAAATATAACTCCGCCACCCACCAACAATCCTAGTAAGCTGCCTACACCCAAGGTCACAGGCACACCCAGACCCTGCCTTCTCGCTGCAAGCGCTACCGGTGGTCTTGCAACACCGAGACTGCTGACTGTTTCAGCTTCTGCTGTTTTTGCATCGGTGAGTTTCACCTGCATTTGGTCATAAACGGCTCTTTTAAGTCCAACTTCCTGTTCTAGACGCGATCGCTCTAATTGCTTATTTGGTATCAAAGAATACTCTCGCCGCAACCGTGCTTCTTCTTGCACTAAGTCAGTCTGTTGCTGTTGCAATGTCTCACGTTGGGTTTGCAAAGCCACCAGCTGGTTCGCCAGTTGTTGTCTTGCTGGATCTAGGTTGCTTCGAGAGCGAATGGCAACAGTCGTGGGAAGCGGTGCTGTTTGTTGATCACCGCCTACAACTTCACCGCCTCGTTGCCGCAATAAGCTTTCATAAGCATCTTTCTGACGCCGCAGTTGAACCATTGTTGGGTGATCGGGACGCAAGTCTTTTCTAAAAACTTCTATTTGCGATTCAATTTGGTAAATTTGCGCTCGTAAGTTAGCAATAATCGGATCAGCGCTCAAAGCAGAAGAGACATAAGCTTGGTTGACGTTTAAGCCCAATTTTTCTTGTAAACTGCGAATTTGAGCATCAATTCCAGAAACAGTGAATTGAATTTGCCGTTGCTGTACTTGGCTACCATTAATTGCGTTGAGCAAACTTCCATTCTCAGCCGCCAATATTGCTGGTCGCTCTTTGCGATCGTACAGTTCTAGCTTCCGTTCAGCGACTTGCAATTCCTGTTTTGCCTGTGGTATGCGTTCGTTAACTTTGGTAATAATTGCTTTTAATCGCCGTGTATTTATTTCCGCGCTCAACTGTATCATTGCTTGCATCAATTCCTGCAATGTTTGTTCTGCACGCTGGCGATCGCTATCCTGATATTTCAGTTCTATGAGTGTGGAAAGTAGTTGTCCTGTTCTTGGTTCTCTCTGGGGCATAGTGACGACAACATTGGCACCTATCTTTGCTGGCTTGACATTGACTTTCGCTGCCACACCATCAATGATTGGGTCTGATAGCAAAATATCCTGGCTCAGTTCCTGCCCTTGCTGATTAATTTCGCTACCTGTTGTCGAAAAAGACACTGTTGGACGATTGTAGGTGAGTGCGCCGTTCGCTACATATTTAGATTGTTGTGGTTGCAAAGCCACCACCGTTGAACCCGCTACAACTAAGGCAAAACTAGCTAGTCCAATCCACTTGTACTTATCGAATGCAATGAGGTAGCGTTTAACGATCGGTGGAGTCATAGCAACAGCAAATAAAAATTAGGTATAAATGAGGCTACAGTTATTATAGAGTTTCGGTTTTTACGACTTATAAATTATAAATTAATTCATTATGAATTATAAAAAAAAATTTCTGATTCATAATTGAAAGTTCATAATTTTACTTCGTTTCTCCCTTACCTTCTCTTCTAAAAAACCTACAGACACTGACTTGAAAAAGCACCCTGACGCATGGGAGATGATAAAATTTTTCTTCTCTCTTGAGTGTACGCACTTCACGACGGCTACTTATCTGTTATATATATCAAAGAATTCCAGAAAGCTGCGAACATCGAAGAAAGGACGGGTAATTGTACCGAGGATATTAGTAATTCTAGCAATTAGGTTTCGACCCACTACAATTACATCGTTATCTTGAAGTGGCACATTTTGAGATACATCCCCTGCCAATACCTTTTTAGCATTAATTGTTTGCCTGACGGCTCGACCTCTTTCCGGGTCAAAGCGAATTAATGCTATTTCACTGAGGTTTGCACTGTCAGTATTGATTCCTGTCAATACGTCTAGAAAAGTACTACCGTTAGGCAGAGGCACAGTGACAATGCCCCCTCCTGCATAATTTAACACACGGATTCTAATCTGTGGTGATGCTAAGGTTGAGCGAGACACCAAGCCGCGGTCATAACTAGCATCGTTTGCGATTTCTCGACGCGGCACAATGATCGCATCGCCATCCTGCAAGCGGAAGTTAGGTATTTCCCCTCCATTTTGTAACGGAGTATACAGATCAACATTTTGTGAAACCACAGAACCATCAACCCGTTTCCGACGGACTTGTACTTGCCGCAGATCTGCCATCATTGCAGAACCACCAGCTAAGAATAACGCATCACTCACACGAGGCGTTGCAGAGCCAATCGGATAAATTCCAGGTCGATTGACTTCTCCACTGATTGTGACTTGAACTGGTCGCTGTCCTACGAGTGATACTGACACAACTGGGTCAACTAATTCGCGACTTAAAGCCACGCGGATTTTTTCTTGCGCTTCATCCAACGTCAAGCCTTGTACGGACAGTGTCCCTACTTGCGGCACGAATATGTTACCTTCTGGGTTAATTTGAGCCGAAAAATTTAACTCTGGACGCTGTCCTACTAGTGACAACGTCACAATGGGATCGACGACAAAACGATTGTACCCTGAGCGAATTTTTTCTTGTGCTTTTTCCAGAGTCAAGCCTTTGAGTGACACTGTTCCTAGCAACGGCACGACAATGTTTCCTTCTGGATTAATTAGGGATTGAAAGCTTAAATCTGGGAAGCGTAAAACTGAGACTGCAATGGCATCTCCTTGTCCTAAGCGATAGGCACCCGGAGGACGCTGAGTCAAAACATTAATGGCATCTCCAGGTCCTAAGACGTAGCGGTTCAATTGGGGTGACGTCCCATCTATGGAACCTGGGGCTACAAAGTCAGTACTACCAGGTGGAGGTGCGGGAGGTTGTCGTGGCGATTGTTCTTGTGGAGTACCAGGTACAAGCGCAGGAGGTTGTTGTGGCGATTGTCCTTGTGGAGTAACAGGTACAGGTGCGAGAGGTTGTTGTGGCGATTGTGCTTTTACACTACGAGGTACAGGCGCGGAAGTCTGTTTTGAGGGTTGTGCTTTTACACTACGAGGTACAGGTGCAGGAGTCTGTTTTGAAGGTTGTTTCTGTGTGGGTTTTTGAGCAACAACAGGTTGGGCAATTGTTACCAAAAAAACGCCTACATAAATACCAACAGAAGAGAGGGCGTTAAATACACGCATACGACAACCAGCAATTATGGACAATAGCACTGTAACTTACTTAATGTAACTTACTTAAGTAGTATAAAGTGCGGAAACAACAGAGTTTTAATTCTACTTTATTCAATATGGTAAAAATTACCTTTTTGAGCGCAGAATTTTACATTCTTTTATACAAACGCATTGATGAACGAGGCTATAAAGGATCTGTCATCAAAGCAGCTTGCACTGTTTGACCAATAGACTTAGCTTGATTCCAAGTTGTTTCCACTTGCCCCAATGGCTCCATAGGAATGAGAATACTTACAGCAACCCAAGGAGCGCGTTTTTTGTGCCACTGTGCTATTTGATCGACTACGAACCACCGTAAAGGTGATGAATGACCACCGTTGGACCAGGCATACCATTGTAAGACAGCAAAGGTTTGCTGCCCAGTTGAGGCACGAAAGAATCTAGCTTCTACCTTTGTTTCAGCATTTGACCCCGCTTTTTGTGGTTTATTTTGTGGTTTAACAGTAAAATCAGCAGAGCGATACTGAGCTATCTGCCACTGCCAAAAGCTGTTTATTTCCGTCCACTCCACCACAGGCTGGTCTTTTGATCCTGTTTGCGGTAGCAAAAGCAGAATTGCTTTGGTTTGGTCACTTTGTTTTTGAATGAGCTGGTAAGACCATTTGCGTTCCCCTATCTGTTGTTGGCGCTGTTCTACAGTTTGCCAACCAGGAAGGCTCAACCCTTTTTTCGGTAAATTTTGCAACTCCTTAATATTGGTTATTCGTGGTAGTTCCTGCCAATTCCAGTGTGCTGTTAGGTAACCAGGAATCGCTCCTATAACCAACAGTAGTAATAGCAACAAAAGCGCTACTACCTGAGAAAACTGGCTCTTTTTAAGAAACTTGGTAAAGGAAGTCATCGGTGAAGTCTACAGTACTTAAACTAAATTTTACTTTGAGAATCAACATCGTGAAAGCAGCAATATTTATCTATATTCAGTAGACCGAAAAATGAATTTTTACCCAATCCTCTGCTCTCGCTTGCCTGGCTTTGTTACTAGGAGCCTTAGCACTTTCCAAATACTGATACTATGATGATATCATTTTGATATTAATTCTGGTTGATAGAAATTATGGAACAGAAAATCAAGGAATTTCCAGCGTTCAAGGTCAACGGCTTCGTCGTGTTGGCTGTGGTAGTCGCGCTCACGCTGGTGGCAGGGTGGTATCTTTGGTCTACTGTGCAGGGGCTAGAAGCTTTACTGGCAAGAGGCTTGAAAGTTACTGATTTTATCGGTGGTGAGGATAGCGTTGCAGAGCTTGTTGCTTGGTTGGCTGCTACACTCTTCGTTGTTGTCATCCCTTCGCTGTCAGGCTTCTTTAGTGTTGAGCCTAATCAAGCGGTGGTGTTGGTACTATTTGGGAAATACATGGGAACCGTTCGGGAATCTGGCTTTTGGTGGACAAATCCTTTTGCTAGCAAGCAAAAGATTTCGCTGCGGGTTCGCAACTTCAACAGCAAAATCATCAAAGTCAACGATGCCGAAGGGAGTCCGATTGAAATTGCGGCGGTTGTCGTCTGGCAGGTTTTCGATTCGGCTAAGTCAAGGTTTGCAGTGGATGACTATGAAGAATTTGTCGCCATTCAAAGTGAAACCGCCATTCGATCTTTAGCCATTCGATATCCTTACGATACTCCAGATGAAACAGGAACTCCTTCGTTACGGGGAATTCCCGATGAAATCGCTCAGGCTCTGCAAAAAGAACTCCAAGCCCGTTTGGAAGTAACGGGTGTAGAAGTGATTGAAGCACGGCTCTCGCATCTTGCCTATGCACCAGAAATCGCTCAAATGATGCTGCGAAGACAGCAAGCAAAAGCCTTAATTGATGCGCGACGGCAGATTGTAGAGGGTGCAGTGGGGATGGTGAATGAAGCGTTGAATCGTCTCAGTCAAGAACAAATGGTTGATTTGGATGACGAGCGCAAGGCTTCTATGATTAATAACCTGTTGGTTGTCCTAACCTCTGAACAAACCGCCCAACCCGTTATTAATACTGGAACGCTTTATAATTAAGAAATGGGACAAAAAAAACGATTCTTGTTACGTCTGGATGAGAGACTTTACGAGATGATAGAGAAATGGTCGGCAGATGAACTAAGAAGCGTGAATGCACAGATCGAGTATCTGTTGGCTGAAGCTGTGAAGAAGGCCGGACGCTGGAAGGAAGACAAGGGTGAGTAACTGTAACTTAACTACTGACCAAACCTACCCTTTGCTACCCCAGTAGCAAACAGGGTAACTTCATGTCCTTTGTTTAACCAGCTCCTTTCGTAAGTAATCCGACAACTAGTGGTTCACCACATTAATTTTGAGGGGCGCTTAAATCCCCGACTTCGCAGAAGTTGTCGGGGATCTGGACACAGTGAGGAAGCGATCGCACCGGAGGCGTGAAAAGTTACTAAGCTGTTCCACATTTAAATTGCATAATTAGGGCGGGCAAGATGCCCACCCCACAAGAGTTACAAAAATTTTAAATATGCAAACTAGATGTGGTTTAGCTTATGCAAAATCTGAGTGAATTTATCAATGAGGCGATGCAAGAGTGGAAAGTACCAGGGCTGGCGATCGCCATTATTAAAGACAGCCAAATAATTTTTTGTGAAGGTTTTGGCAAGCGAGATGTAGAACAAAATCTCAGTGTTACACCACAAACTCTCTTTGCGATTGCTTCTTGTACGAAACCCTTTACGACAATGGCGATGAGTATCCTGGTAGAAAGAGGTCTCTTAAACTGGGATAAACCTGTCAGAAATTATCTGCCCACTTTTAAACTTTATGACTCTTATGCAACTGAACATATCACACCTCGTGACCTCGTGACTCATCGGTCTGGCTTACCCCGTCATGATGCTATGTGGTCTCAAAGTCCCTTCACCCGTAAAGAAATAATAGATCGCTTACAATATCTCGAACCCACTCACGAATTGCGTACTGTTTTTCAGTATCAAAATTTGATGTACATGACTGCTGGCTACTTGGCTGGTGAAATTGCAGGGAGTAGCTGGGAAGAATTTGTGCAACAGGAAATTTTTAATCCTTTAGAAATGAGAGACAGTAATTTCTCTGTAGAAAAATCCCAAAAAGCTGCTGACTTTGCACTCCCTTATCAAGAGAAAGACGACAAAGTTGAGAAAATCCCCTTTTGTAATGTCGATGTTAGTGGTCCAGCAGGTTCGATAAATTCCAATGTTGCTGATATGGCTAACTGGCTTTTACTCCATCTTAATCAAGGTAAGTATGGCGATAAACAAATTATTTCACCAAGTCATCTGCAAGAGATGCACTCTCCACAAGTCGTGATGACTCAAACACTGGAATATAATGAACTTTTTTATTATTTTTATGGTTTAGGATGGGCGATTACCTCTTACCGAGGTCATAATTTAATTCAGCATGGTGGTAATATTAATGGATTTTCTGCGCGGACAACTTTGCTGCCTCAAGACAATATTGGTATAGTCGTTCTGACTAACATGAACGATACGCCAGTCATACATACTGTGACTTATTATGTATGCGATCGCTTGCTCGGTCTAGACCAAGCTCCTTGGAATGAACGAATGCAGCAAAAATATGCTCAAGCCAAAGAAGCTACTGCAAAAGCTAAAGAGCAAATCGCGCCCGATCGTAAAACTCCAACCCAGCCTTCTCATCCTCTAGAAGATTACACAGGCTATTATGAGCATCCAGCATACGGAATCTTCTCAGTTGAAATTCATGATAATCGTTTAACAGCAACTCATAATTCAAATATTTATAAATTAGAACATTACCACTATGATATTTTTGTTGAATATGAGTTGTTTGAGCAACCAAAACTTATATCTTTCTTAACTGATACCAAAGGCAATATTAGTAGCCTAAGCATTCCCCTAGAGCCAACTGTGAAAGATATTTTATTTACCCGACTGCCTGAAAGCAGTTCTGGTTAAATTTAGGACGTATGTCAATATGGTTCAGTTAAGGATTGTTGGTAACAATTCCAGACGTGTAGAGACGTTGCATGCAACGTCTCTACATTGCCATCCTGATAACAGTTTTGGTTTTATCTGAACGGTATTTGGACGTATGTCCGGAAATATGTAGCAATATCAAAATTTAGCTCAATTACCTATGCTTCACCTTCGTGCTGAATTTCTGAAACTTCTGAAAAATATGCATCAATCCAATTGAGAACAGGTATTAATAAAAGCAGCATAACCGCAGAATACACATCACCACCCCAACTATCATGCAGCCAATGAAAAGCCCCCTCTTGTCCTGTCCCATGAAAGAACGAGAGTAATGTGTTGCGAACAATATTAGCCGAGATACTCATTAAGACTGCAATAGATAAAAACCAGATACTTTTGCGGCGGGAAGACAAAGCACCCGTCCAATAAAGTAGCATCAAGCCAACGTAGAGAGTCGTGAATAGCATCTTTAACCCTGCACAGTAAGGCGCAACTTCTACAATTCTTCCTCCGACATATATATTTATCCCATCGACAATCACTTGCATTCCAATCTGAGTGAGTATAAATCCAGCAGTAGCCGCGATGAAACTTTGGAGGGGTAATGTGTAGGGAGTGATCAGATATGGAACGGACGTAGGTGTTGCTAAAAGCACTAGTACCAGAGGAAATCCTTGCAATTTGAAGCCAGGAATTCCTTTAAGCCACAGGCACAATCCTGCCAGTATAGCTGGAAAGGAAATGTTTACCCACTCGCTGACACCGCTTAGATAAAAAATTCCACCTACTACTAACAAGGCAGCACCCAAGGGATGGGAAGTATTTGGCAGTCTTTGCCACTTTTTTCGGTTCACCCAGCATAAATAGGCAGCGAACGGTAGACCAATAATACCGTGGCTAAAATATTCGTGTTCTATACTGATACTTTTTTTCGCCCAACCATCCCACCAGTACAGTAGCAGAGGAGCATAAAGCAGTACCAAAATACCTAATAGAGCTAGGCTCATCAACTGCGAAGAATTTGTATTTTTAAGCTGACGCTGAATTTGCATGGCTTTATTTAGTAATAAATTATGAATAAAGAACTATGAATTATTAGTATGACTTTAATTCATAATTCAGTATTTCTGAGTCATAAATTTTTCAAATGCAGAGCAAATGTATGTTGTTCAGCACTGAGGCTTGATGCAATTGCTGCAACCACTTCCTTGACTTGGCTATGACTCAAACCAGGATACATAGGTAAAGATAATATTTGCTTCGCCAGTATTTCAGCATTGGGAAAGTCCCCGACTTGATAGCCTAGGTGGCTGAATGCTGGTTGCAGATGACAAGGAATTGGGTAGTGAACACCAGTTTGAATTCCTGCGGCTGTGAGTTCTTCTTGAAGTTGTTGACGTTGTACGGCACAAGAATCATCGACTTTGATTACATAAAGATGATAAATGTGTCCCTCGCCGCTGTGGTTTTGTATGGGAGTTATCCCGCTTGATGCTAAGGGCGCTAGTTCAATATTATACTGCTCGGCAGCATTAAGGCGATCGCGATTCCACTGTGGCAGATACGGTAATTTCTGCTGCAACACCGCTGCTTGCATTGTATCTAAACGGCTGTTGGTACCCTCTTCAACGTGAATATATTTTTGAGCCGCGCCGTAATTCCGCAAGCGTAACATTTTTTGGGCGACATCTGGATCTCGCGTGAGTAACATCCCTCCATCGCCAAATGCCCCTAAATTCTTGCTGGGATAGAAGCTAAAAGCTGCTGCAATTCCCACTGAACCAGCGCGATATCCTTCGCGTTCGGCTAGGTGTGCTTGTGCGGCATCTTCAAAAATCAGCACTTTGTAAGTGTCGGCAAAGTCTAACAACTGGCGTGGTGATACCATTTGACCGTAAAGATGCACGGGAAGAATCGCTTTGGTTTGAGGCGTCACTGCCCGCGCTGCTGCCTGCAAATCAATTAAAGCTGTTTGTGGATCGCAATCGACGAAAACCGGCTTTGCCCCTGCACGTATCACCCCAATCAAAGTGGCAACAAAGGTGTTTGCTGGTAATATCACCTCATCTCCAGGACCAATATGACAGGCTTGTAGACCAAGAGCGATCGCATCCGTTCCCGAGGCAACACCAACGCCATATTCTACACCAGAAGCTGCTGCAAAAGCTGCCTCAAAATCTTTCAGTGCTTGCCCTAATACAAAATCTCCCCGTTCGATTACAGCCTGGACTGCCTGTTGTAGTTCAGTTTGAATTGGTTGGTGCTGTAACTTCAGGTCTACAAAAGGAACCCTAATCGTCATATTATTCATTCTTAAGTAAGCCCCTAGTATTTCATTTTAAAATGCTATTTTTTTAGCAGTTAATCCATTCTTGACTGAATACTATAGTTTGGGCAAATCTTCCTTATGAAGAAATCGTAAATTTTTTATTAAAATTATCTATAGTTGACTTTTTTTTAGATTTTTAGGAATCAACAGTTTTTTTCCCTCAATACCCTTTAATTAAGGATTTTTTGTGGAGATTTCATACGTGTAGAGACGTGAGATGGCACGTCTCTACAAGGGTTATTGTTGAAGAAATTTTCTTATCTGATCCGTATTGGTTTTTGCCTGACTTCTTGACAAATTCAATATATAAAATTTCCGAAACTAGAGCTATTCATTTTTAATTAAGTAGTCATTAGTCATTATTTTTTTAGTAGATACCTCGCTCTTGGTGGGCGAAAAAACAAAGATTTTCAACTGCTTCAAACCACGTTTTCTTCTGGCATGCTTTACTCATGACTAAACGGCGTTGCATAAATTTTATTTTGTCTCGCGTACACTCTAGACGCAAAGAAGAACACTAAGAAGCGGTTCTCAATTGTATGCATTACATGGTAAAGGCACGGCAATGCCGCTGGTGTAGTATAAAAACATCAAAATCAGACTGACATTTATGAAATCAGTAGCGTTGTGACTTGTTGTAGCACGGTCTTCGCTCCTAATAGAAAATTATTACTTACGAACTTGTGGAATTTTTTACTACCTGCACCAGTTGTAAGTACAACGCTCAGTCATTGGAGATAGCGATTCAAGACGACTTAATGATTTGGTGAAATAGAGGAAGTTAGAGGGTGGTATTTTCCGTTACATCCCAAGACTTACAGGAGAAAAAATTTTTACTTCTGGCTTGTTCATTTAAGACAAAATTAGGGAATCTTAAGGATAGCAAATAACCGAGAAACAGTGGTTATATAAATTACTGTAACCAGAGAATATTAAGGTAGCGATCGCAATGGTAGACCCTGAGAACAAATTGTTTGCCCTAAAGGACGACTGGGTGTCCCAGGAAACGAGAGAACGACAACGCCTCAAGGTATTGTCAGATTTGGGTTTACGTCAACCAGAAACAATTCCAGTTTTTGAAGAAGCTACTCAAACTGCTGCCCACTTCTTAGAAGCGCCAATTTGCATTTTGGGATTCGTGGATCAAGAACGCCACTGGTTCAAATCATCTGTAGGTTTATCCAAGCTACGGGGAGGAATCATGAATCAGCTGGCACAAAGCCGTGAGCTGTCACGCCAAGAATCCTTTTGCACTAAGGTAGTAGAGAGTTTGCAACCTTTTGTCATTAATGATACACACACATTGACTGGTGCATCTGCTTACAGCAAGTTGATTGAGGATTATGGCATTCGCTCTTACTTAGGAGTGCCATTGTTTGATGCTTTTGGGTATTGTTTGGGTGGATTGGCAGTTATGGATACAAAACCACGCGATTTTACAAATAAAGACATTGAGTTTTTACAAATCATTGCTCGTTGGAGCATGAGTGAATTTGAGCGTAACCGTCTGTTGCAAGCAATTCCGAGTAGCAGCATCCCCAAAAGTGCTTCTAACGAGTCACATAAAGATGTTATCAAAACTACTGAAATCAAAATCAGTCCATCTATTTTACAAAAAGATTTAGTTCCCACCAACCAACTGAAATTGGAACTGTTAGGACAGCTCATTCAAGAGTTGCGTACCCCTTTAACATCCGTGTTAGGCATGGCAAGTGTTTTAGGGCGTGAGATTTACGGTCCCTTAACAACGAAGCAAAGAGAATATCTAGAGATTATTCAACACAGTGGTCGGTACTTACTTTCGTTAGTTAACGAAATTTCTGAACTGGGGACAATGGATGAAAACCCCACAGAACTGAATCTAGCTCCTGTAGAAATTGAAATGCTGTGTCAACAAGCTATCAATACCTTAGAAGAAGCAGCCCACCGTCGTGAGCAGGATATTCGCCTATCTCTAGAACCACTGCGCAATCGCATTTGCTCGTTAGATAAAGACAAGGTGCGACAAATCTTATATCACCTAGTTTTTAGCGTGATTCAACTTTCTGCTACAGGTAGTGTTGTTCGGATTCATGTTTCTTCTAAAGACGATACGCTAAACATCACAGTTTGGGTATCACATCCTTGGCTGGGCGACGGTATGACTGAAATTGACCCCTACTTTCGCCTGAGCAATACACTACCAATGCTAGAGCTTATGGGTGCTATCCCAACTCATAAAGGTCATGCGGACAACCAACAGCAAGCAGAGGACTTATCAGTGGTATTGGATAACTCAAGCGTAAATTCAAATAAGCCGCATGGTAATCTTTCTCGTGAAAGCTTAGGTCTTTTGCTCAGTTGCCATCTAGCAGAGTTGCATAATGGACAAATTGTTATTCAAGGGTCATCAGAATCAGGATATCGTTATGTGCTGAGTTTGCCACTGGATTTAGACGTACCAGAAGCACCTAGCGATGCCTAACTCCGGTTTGCTTGCGTTGACGCCCAACTACAAACGAGCTGTGTTCAATAAGTAGCGACTGCAAATGCTTCAAATCATGACCAATGGTTGACAATTAATCGTTAATGGCTCTGATGGCAATTAGCAACGAGTGAATAGTAAGAACGCAACCTGCGGTGTGAACTTTTTAGAAGACCCGGATTATGATTAAGTCCAAGTTCTACGCGGGAGTGCTAATTCATCACTGCTTAGTATTATGAATTTAGTTTGGCAACGATTCACTTTATCCTATCTGCCTCTCAGACAATATCTTGCCACGAGTTACCTGCACCGGTCTGTAGTAGGGCTGTTGCATTCCTGGCGGCAAAGCAGCCTATTGATGCAATGGGGAGAAACTATAGCGGCTATTTTGCTCACCCTGATCTATGGTCTTGCACCTTTTGTAGCCAATGACCTATTGGGATTGATATTGCTTGCTTGTGCAGCATTTTGGCTGCTGTTAACTTTATCAGATGAAACAACAGCCAATACTCGAAGCGTTACCCCCATTCACTTGCTGGTCTTGCTTTATTGGGGAATTGCTGCCGTAGCGACAGCGTTGTCACCTGTGAAGAAGGCGGCGTTTACCGACTTGCGAAATTTCACACTGTATTTGCTACTGTTTGCCCTTTGTGCTAGGGTTCTCACCTCACCCCGCTTTCGATCTTGGTTGATTACGCTGTACTTGCATATATCTCTAATTGTGAGCGTATATGGGTTGCGGCAATGGTTTTTTGGAGCGCCAGCGCTAGCTACTTGGGTTGATCCTGATTCTCCTCTGTCAAAGTCAACAAGGGTTTACAGTTATTTGGGCAATCCCAACTTGCTGGCTGGGTATCTTCTGCCTGCGGTGGTTTTAAGTGCAGTTGCAATTTTTGCTTGGCAAAGCTGGTGGAAGAAAGCTTTAGCATTAACAATGCTAGTTGTCAATGCTTCTTGTCTGTATCTGACTTCAAGCCGTGGTGGCTGGATTGGGTTGGTAGTTGCAACTCTAACCTTACTTACGTTGCTTTACTACTGGTGGAGTGTGCAAATGCCCCCTTTCTGGCGCACTTGGTCGCTGTGGCTGATTTTAGGAAGTTTGTTTGGGTTATTGTTTGTTGCAGTAGTCTTTGTTGAGCCAGTTCGCGAACGTTTTTTCAGTATTTTTAGTGGCAAAGGTGATAGCAGTAGTAAATTTCGCACGAATGTTTGGAATGCTGTTTTCAAGATGATTCAGGATTACCCGATAACTGGTATAGGACCGGGTCACAATGCTTTTAATAAAATTTACCCGCTGTACCAGCTCCCCCGTTATAACGCTTTGAGTGCCTATTCAATTTTCTTAGAGGTGACTGTAGAAACTGGATTTATTGGTTTAGCCTGTTTCTTGTGGTTGCTGATTGTGATATTTAATACTGCCTTCCTACAATTGCGACGGCTACGAGAACTCAAAAGCGTAGAGGGATTTTGGCTGATTGGGGCGATCGCCTCTTTAGCTGGTATGCTTGGTCACGGCTTGGTTGATACCGTTTGGTATCGCCCTGAAGTGAATACCGTATGGTGGCTGCTGGTTGCCTTAATTGCCAGCTATTACAAATCCTTACCGCTAGATCGAACCAGAGAATTCAATTCGCCCAATTCAGAACCTACAGCGAGCTAATTCTTGTTTACAACAGCTGAGGATAGTCTTTACTACACGAGACTATCCTTGCTTAATGGACTTAAATAAGCCTTAGATATCCAGTCTAAGGCTTTGTGTCTTTTCATTGTTCAATTCTTTTTACACATAGCTTAGACAAAAACTACGATTATTCTCTGTAGCCAGTGGTTCCAACGGCATTGGGGTCACGATAGCGAGTACCTTCTTCGCGACGTTTGCCAGCCAAACCACCTAAACCAAGTAAACCAAGTAATCCCAACCAACCCCAATCAAAACCATCGTCACCACGATAATTTGTATTTGTCGTATCAGTTGTCGTAGTACCACCAGTGGTCGTTCCGGTCGTTCCGGTGTCACCAGTATTGGTCTGTGCCGAACCAGGCATTACGGGTAAAACAGCCATACTTAAGCCGATAACACTAGCACCAATAGCTGCTGTTAATTGACGTTTCATAATTTAACTTCCTCAACCATTAACATTTCACTCATCAATTTACCGATTTCTTAGCTCAACAAAATCATCCTGTGGCTATAAAATAAGAACCATCTCAACTCACGCTGAAGATATACAAAATTATTTCAACCTTTTCAAAAGTAGGATCGCACCTACGGAATGTGGATTTTATTTCTTATTAACAACGATTGATTGCATAAATAAAAACATAGATGACCGGAAATAAGCAATCAGTGATAAAAAAGATTAATTAAGAATACAAACAAGCTAAAACAGTATAAAAAAGCTAAATTAGTAGGATAAACCTAATATTCCGAGAAACATTGGTGCTGCTTTAAATTCCCATCTATACCCCCAAACTACCCTATACTATTTCTTTTGACACATATACCTACGCCAAATTATCAATGAGTGACAAGAACGAAGGTTACAAAGTTGTTAGCGATAATCGTCAAGCCCGTTATTTATACGAAATCCTCGAAACCTACGAAGCTGGAATTGAGTTGACAGGAACCGAGGTCAAGTCAATTCGTGCAGGTAAGGCTAATCTCCAAGATGGGTATGCCTTAATCCGTG
Organism: Scytonema sp. PRP1; assembly: GCF_036697665.2. Taxonomy (NCBI): domain Bacteria; kingdom Bacillati; phylum Cyanobacteriota; class Cyanophyceae; order Nostocales; family Scytonemataceae; genus Scytonema; species Scytonema sp. PRP1. The sequence goes on from NZ_JBAHYJ020000096.1 coordinate 49,068, forward strand.
ATGGAGAAGTATGGCTAATTAACGCGCATATCTCGCCGTATACTGCTAGTGGACAGTATTTCAACCATGAACCGCGCCGCACACGTAAGCTGCTGCTGCACCGCGAGCAAATCCGTAAGCTGATAGGCAAAGTAGAACAGCAGGGTTTGACTTTAGTACCCTTGAAGATGTATCTCAAGCGCGGCTGGGTGAAAGTCAGTATAGCGCTTGGCAAAGGTAAAAAAGTCCATGACAAGCGCGAAGACATCAAACGACGCCAAGATCAGCGTGATATGCAACGGGCAATGAAGAATTATTAAGCAATTGTTCATTGTTAACTGTTCACTGATTACTGTTAACTGTGCTAAATACCTCCACAGGTTAGAAGAAACGACACGAAAAATTAGGTAGTGTGAGGCTGGTTCCTCAAAAATCGGAAAAAGCGCCTGTGGTTCCTATCAGAGATGATAATCCTGTAACAATCACGCCCTATGTCACTTATGGGCTGATTGCCGCCAATGTTTTGGCTTTTCTTTACGAAGCCAATCTACCTCCGCAACAATTAGATGGATTTTTACACCTTGCGGCAGTTGTGCCGCGAGAACTGAGTGCCAGTTTTGCGGGAATTTCAGTTCATCAGCCAGTGCCAGAATGGATCACTTTGATTACTTCGCAGTTTTTGCACGGTGGTTTACTGCACCTGGCTGGTAATATGTTGTTCCTGTGGATTTTTGGTAACAACGTTGAAGACAAATTGGGTCATATCAAATACTTGTTTTTCTATATAAGTTGCGGTGTTTTGGCATCACTGGCGCAGTGGTACTTTTCACAGAATTCTTCAATTCCTTCGTTGGGGGCTAGTGGTGCGATCGCCGGCGTGTTAGGGGCATACATTCTCCGGTTTCCCCAAGCAGAAATTCTCGGCGTCATTCCCCTAGGGTTTTTCTTCCCCACATTCCGTGTCCCAGCGTACTTGTTTCTTGGGTTTTGGTTTCTTGAGCAAGCTTTCTACGGAGTCGCTAGTCTAGAAACACCTACTAATATTGGTATGGAAAGCGGCGGTATCGCCTACTGGGCGCATGCAGGTGGTTTTGTATTTGGGGCAGTTCTTGGTCCATTGCTGGGGTTATTTAGCGACAAACCAAAGCAAGAGCCTTGGTACACTTAGTACAAAGCAAGTGCCACGAATAAGGCTGGCACTTCTTATGATGTTTGCCAAATACAGGTTTCTTATGGCAGCTTACAGCAGCAGGTCAAATTCCTTTTCAGCAACTGCTAGCCCCACAAGATATATTGCAGTTAATTAGTGATGAGGAAAAACACCTGTGTTTCCCCTATATGACGAAAACCCAACACGAATCACCCCGTATATTACCTACGGGTTGATTGGCATGAACGTTTTAGTTTTTTTTCATGAACTTAGTCTGTCAGGTGGACAATTAGAGCAGTTTTTGCGGCTGTATGCAGTAGTGCCACGAGAGTTAACCAACAACTTGCCTGGGGAATGGACGACTTTATTTACGTCGCAATTCTTACATGGTGGTTGGTGGCACCTAATTTCAAATATGGTGTTTCTATGGATTTTTGGTAACAATATTGAAGATCGCTTAGGTCATTTTAAATACATAATTTTTTATCTTAGTTGTGGTGCCCTAGCAGCTTTATGCCAGTGGGTGATAGGTGTCAATTCTGGAGTTCCATCGTTAGGGGCAAGTGGTGCTATTTCTGGAGTTTTGGGTGCCTACATCATTCGTTTTCCCCATGCAAGAGTCATGTCATTAGTCTTTTTAGGTTTTTTCATCACCACAATTAGAGTTCCTGCACTGCTTCTGATTGGGATTTTCTTTATCCAAAATGTGATATCTGGTCTTGCCAACCTACAAGCCGCCGCTAACATGAGTGTGGAGACGGGCGGAGTTGCTTACTGGGCGCACATCGGCGGTTTTGTCTTTGGTGTGATTCTCGGTCCCTTGCTTGGGTTATTTAGGCGCGATGACTATTAGGCAAACAGGGAGGTTGGGTCGGACAGATCCGTCGAACTCACATCAGTAGACTTCTTGCATTCATTCAAAAAACGTGAATGTCATTAGTCGCGAAACCCAGTGTAGCGAGGAATCTCCACTCCTATGTTCTCACTCGGTAAACATGACAATTCAAGCATTTTTGCAAGAGGTCTAGTTTACTGCCTGCCTTGGCAGTTAACAGGTAGATTCAACGGATGCTGCACCCCCAGTTCAGGTGTGGTAGCAACCAGGATGATTTCTCCACTGGCAGTTCTCTGCCATCCGGTTGCTTCGATGATTGGGGTATAGGATTTGGGAAAAGCCGTGAGCTGTTGTGAACGATTTGGGGTGTCAATGTTTCGGGTGTGGGGTGTGAGCTGCTGTGGGGTTTGCTGAGGAACTGTTAGTCTACGTCGGTCTTCCCACTCCGCGTCATCGTCTAATTCCTGCTCAGGAGTAGGAGGTAAACCACCGCGACCAGTGATAATGAATGAGTTGCCCTCGTTAGCGGGACAGCCAGTCGCAATCAACCGCGACGGATCTACAAATTCAGTTGGTAATTCAACTAAACCCGCCGTTGGCTCAATACCTGCTGTCGTGACATTGATTGTGCCACTTAAGGCAGAGTTCGCTCCCGTGGCGGTGATGTCACTACTGGGGGTAGCCTGAAAACGCGGTTGAATGCCAAAGATAGAATAGGCATTGATGCTGACATTACCGCCACGAAAATCCTGTGAATTAGCGCTGATATTGCTATCTTCACTCTTGCCAGCCACGAGAAACCGACTATCAATCTCAATATTGCCACCGGGAATGTTGTTTCCTGTGGCGTTGGTTGTGATGTTACTACCGTTTCGCAACAGAATTAGGCGCGATCGCAAATTAATATTCCCGCCACCACCCGAAGTATCTGCCCGAATTCTGCCTTGGTTGTCAAGAAAGATGCGATTGGCATCGACAAACAAGTTGCCTGCAGTGCCTGTACCGGAACTACTAACTGTGACTTCTGCTTGGTTTTGGATACCGAGAGTGCCTGTACGCAGAGTTAAGTTGCCACCTGCACCACCGCCACCTGTTCCTGCGGCAATCACCGAACCATTGCCTGTGAGAGTAATCGACTCTGGGGCAGTAATCGTTAGCAGCCCCCCATGACCACTGCTAGAAGTGGAAGCAGAGATTTGTGCACCGGATTGCAGGTTCACTCTAACACTTTGCCCGTTTCCTCGTGGCTGAATCGTCAAGTTACCAGCATCCCCGGCACTAGTGGTTCCGGTGAATAGACCACTGGTTGCCCCAGATAGTTGAAGCTCTGGAGTATTAACTGTGATGTCACCCGCACGATTGCTACTAGATGTCGTAGTGAGCAGTTGTCCGCCACTGCTTAAACCAACTGTGTCAGCACTGATTCTGATATTGCCAGCTCTTCCTTCTCCAGAGGTGGAAGCCGCGAGTTGCGCTCCATTAAGCAGTGAGAGCGATCGCGCTGTGATATCGATATTACCCGCACTTCCCACAGCTCCTGGTTTCACTGAAGTAAACACCTGACTGGGGTAGTCGGTACGAGTAGGGGCTGTGCCACTAATCTGTACAGAGTCACGAGCATTAATGGTGACGCGACCAGCATTTCCCTGCCCAGCCGTGGAAGTATTCACGGCACCCCCGTTGGTCAGAAACAGTGAGCCAGTTGTGATCGTCACATCTCCTCCTTGACCCACAGTTCGTGAAAACACTTGTGTGGAGATACTGCTGGTGTTATAGATTGTGCCAATGCTGCGTCCACCGCTGATGATTTCTGCGGAGTACTCACCATCAATAGAGACGCGATCGCGAGCATTAATATTCACTCTGCCTGCATTTCCCTGTCCATCCGTGTCGGAATACAGGTAACTGCCATTAGTGAGAGAAAACAATCCTGTAGTGATGTTGATATCGCCAGCATTAGCGATATCAGTTTCTTCCGGGGTAAGGGATAGATTCCTGCCCAGTTGTGTCTGGATCGAGGAACCGCCATCAATAGAGACGCTATCGCCAGCCTTAATGTTCACGCTACCTGAATCTTTCGGTGCAACCGAGGTGGCAGACAAGAAAGCATTCTGCGTGAGAGAAACGGTATCGCGGGCATTGATATTTATATTGCCTGAATTTCCCAGTACTGGCCCGTAGGAAGACATCTGGCCACGCGTGAGAGAAAATGATCCCGTAGTGATGTTGATATCGCCAGCATTACCGACACCAGTTGACTGCACAAGAGTTAATACAGAAGCGCCATCAAAAAAAGAGACAGTATCGCGAGCATTAATATTCACAGTGCTTGAATTTCCCTGTCCAGTCGAGAAGGAAGTCAGTCCAGCACCCCTGACAAAAAGCGACCCCGTAGTAATGTTGATCTCGCCAGCATTACCGACACCAGGTGATTGCACGACATTGTATATCCTACTGATATCAAAAGAAACGGTATCGCGGGCATTAATATTTATACTGCCACCATTTCCCTGTCCATCCGTCGCGGAAACCAGTTGAGCCGCATTGATGAGAGAAAGCGACCCCGTAGTGATGTTGATATCGCCAGTGTTACCGATGCCAGTTGGTTGCACCCTATTGTATACACTTGCGTGATCCAAAGAGACGCGATCGCCCGCACTTAGATTGACGCTACCAAGAGTTCCCACTCCAAGTAACCTGTTTTCCAAGAGGCTCTGGCTGATTGTGATAGAGCCAGTTGCATTCAACTCCATCTCTTCCGTTGAGCTATCAGGTAACCTCGAATCGTTGGGAATCCCCATCCTAAGTAAACTTTTGGAGATATTAATGTTTTGGGCAAGCATTCTAATACTGCCACTGGTTCCTACAGCGTAAATGCCACTCCCATTGCTGAAGGAAATATCTGCTCTTGGCACTCCATCGGGTATCGTCAGTTGCCAATCAGAGCTAGCTGTCGATAAACCAACAGTTCCTACCCCACCTACCGCCCCTAACTCAACATGGCTACCCGGACTAATCAACCATCCACCGTCTAGTTGAATGTCTCGTCTGGGATTCAAAAGAGTGAAGAACGATCGTCCAGGAGAGCTTGTGGGAATAAAGGGTTCTCCACTCTCGAGTTGAATCGATCCACCCACGAGCAAGAGGTTTTGTCCAGGGGGAACGTGTAAACCCGTGGCGTTAAAACTAGATTCATTGAAAACCATCTCGTTAAAACGAGATTGAACGATTATTGGCTGTGGCGTGAGTTGGTTAAAGAAAAGAGCATTGGGATTGACGGTGAGCAATTGACTAGGTAACGGACTGTTCGCATCGCTGCTGAACACTTCCCCATTAGGAAAGCCTAGAGCATTAGCCGTCGTGGCAACAAACGAACCCCCGATGTTGAGAGAGGCATTCGGACCAAACAAAATGCCATTTGGGTTGAGCAAGAACAGGTTTGCCGTACCGTTTGCTCGGATTAAACCATCAATATTAGAAATTGACCCACCTGTGACTCGTGTCAGAATGTTCTGCACATCTGCTGCATTATTGAAGAAGGCAGAACCTCCGGTGGGCACCGAAAACGATTGGAAGCTGTGGAACAGATTGCCACCCCGTCTTGCCCCGCCATCAATCTGGAAGTTGGGATTGCCTGTGACTTGCGTTTGCTCTGTTCTTGGCAGCGTGTTATCGGGAACGACTTGAGCTGCGATCGGTTGAGTACAGTGAAGCACACTCAAGACGCTGCCAATTAAAAACCATGATTTCAGGTGCCACTCGTTCATAAAAGCTGTTTTGCCCTCCGTATCCCTAACGACAAGTCAGGCGCTGCTTACAAAAGCTTAAACAATAGTAGCGATGCCCTTAGTGTTTCTTACAAACGCTTCAACTTTATTCACACCAGCTTCAGCGTTCCTGAGAGGATGTAAAACAAGTCTTTTTTTTACAAATGGCACGCTCTATTGTAGGGAATGACAACGGAATGAATAAGTAGCCCTATTTCATTCAAGCTTTCACAAGAAAGAACTCAGAACTCAGGAGTCAGAACCATCGTTCTGTACGACTGGGTGGCAAGATGCGTGGCAGAGCCTGAGGGTGGGGCTTCCAGTCTCACGGGGGAGTGCCTCAGATTGGACTTACGTCCACCCCTTGGTCTTACCTCCCCTCCACTGGCAGAGACGGCTGTCCCATCCGTCTTTAGCATTCTGATGCCTTCTGCTCTAATATTCGTTGCAGCGTTTCCATCCCTGTCATGATGAGTACCACAGTGGGGGCAAGTCCATTCCCGCACATCCAATGACATTTCATCAACTTGGTGGTAGCAATTAGAGCAAAGCTTGGAACTAGGGAACCATCTGTCAATCTCAACCAACTTCCCACCTTTGCGTTCTAGTTTATAGGCTAAGAAGTTAGTGAAAGTTCCCCATCCTGCATCAGATATTGATCGCGACATATTGTGATTACGAACCATGCCCTTGACATGAAGATTCTCTACTACGACAACTTGGTTTTCGTTGACGAGCTTTGTTGATAGCTTATGTAGAAAATCTTGACGAGTATTACTTATACGTTCGTACACTTTGGCAACTATTTTTGTGTACTTATATCTAGTGTTACTCCCTTTAGTTTTACGTGCTAATTTTTGTTGACGACGTTTTAGAACATGAGCGCGTTTTGCAAGGTGTTTAGGGTTGTCAAACTTAGACACCTTATTGCCATCACTAACAATCGCAAAGTGCTTCAATCCTAAATCCACACCTACAACTTTACCCTCAGTTGAGGCTACGGGATTGTCCCCCTCAACTTCAGTCAGAATAGATGCAAAGTACTTACCTGAGGGACACTTGCTGAGAGTCACAGTTTTGATTTTCCCCTCAATTGGTCGGTGAACCTTAGCTTTCACCTCTCCAATGTTTCCTGGAAGCTTGACAATACCATCTAGAACTTTGACGTTTTGTGGATATTGAACGGACTGTTTGTCTTTCTTTGATTTGAACCGTGGGAAACCCGCTCTTTTGTCAAAGAAGTTTTTGTAGGCAGTTGTCAGATTCAGGGTTGTAGCTTGCAGTACCTGACTGTAGCATTCTCCCAACCAAATAGTTTCTGAGTCCTTTTTTAAAGCTGGTAGAAGGGCGTTGAGTGCTGATTGGCTTAGTCCTTTTCCGGTTTCTCTATAAGTCTCAATTGATTTATTTAGAGCGTAGTTCCACCACCACCGTGAGCATCCGAATGTCTGCGCTAGCAATATTTGCTGTTCTTGTGTTGGGTAGAGCCTAACTTTGACTACTTTCCTCAGAACTCAATACCACCTCCTTACTGTCTACTTGGGTTAGCATTAAAGTTCATCTATTTTAGCTCTTTACTCGGAGATTGTCAAAAATAAAATTACCCTTTTCCCTGGTTTTGTTTACACAAAACATCGGTTTAAGGGCGTTTTATTTTTGACCCGCCTTACATCCCCACCCTGTAAGAGGGATGGGGAATTACGGCGGATTGTTAAAAGCGCTGTAAACAATTTACTGGCTGCCTTGGCAGTTAACTGCCAAATTCAATGGATGCTGCACCCCCAGTTCAGGTGTGGTAGCAACCAGGATGATTTCTCCACTGGGAGTTCTCTGCCATCCGGTTGCTTCGATGATTGGGGTGTAGGATTTGGGCTTCGGCGTGAGCTGTTGTGAACGGTTTGGGGTGTGAGTGCTTCGGGTATGGGGTGTGAGCTGCTGTGGGGTGTGTTGACCAACTGTTAGCCTGCGTTGGTCTTGCCACTCGGCATCATCGTCCAATTCCTGCTCAGGAGTGGGAGGCAAGCCACCGCGACCAGTGATGACGAAGGAATTGCCTTCGTTAGCGGGACAGCCAGTAGCAATCAACCGCGACAGGTCTACGAATTCAGTCGGTAATTCAACTAAACCAGCCGTTGGCTCAATACCGGCTGTGGTAACATTGATTGTGCCACTTAAGGCAGAGTTCGATCCCGTGGCGGTGATGTCACTACCGGGGGTGGGCTGAAGACGCGGTTGAATGCCAAAAATCGAATAGGCATTGATGCTGACATTACCGCCACGAAAATCCTGTGAATTGGCGCTGATGTCGCTATTTTCACTTTTGCCAGCAACCAGAAACCGGGTATCAATCCCAATGTTGCCGCCAGGAATGTTGTTGCCTGTGGCGTTGGTTGTGATGTTACTACCGTTTCGTAAGAGAATTAGGGGAGCTCGTAAATTAATATTCCCGCCACCGCCCGAAGTATCTGCCCGAATTCTGCCCTGGTTGTTGAGAAAGATGCGATTGGCATCGACAAACAAGTTGCCTGCACTGCCAGTACCCGAACTGCTGACGGTGACTTCTGCTTGGTTTTGAATGCCGAGGGTGCCTGTGCGCAGAGTTAAGTTACCACCTGCACCACCGCCACCCGTGCCTGCGGTAATAACCGAACCATTGCCTGTGAGAGTAATCGACTCTGGGGCAGCGATCGCCAACGTTCCACCTCGACCGCTGCTGGAAGTGTCAGCAGAAATTTGCGCCCCATCCTGCAGGTTCACTCGCACGCTTTGCCCATTGCCACGCGGTTGAATCGTCAAGTTCCCTGCATTTCCAGAACTGGTGGTTTGAGCAAATAGACCGCTGGTTGCCCCTGACAACTGTAGCTCTGGCGTGTTCACGGTGATGTTGCCCGCGTCTCCCTCGCCAGCAGTGGAAGTGGAGAGTTTGGCACCGTTGACCAGGGAGAGCGATCGCGCTGTGATATCAATATCGCCACCCCTGCCAACTGCCCCAGAGTCAAGCGTACTGATGGCATTTCCCCCATCAAACGAGACGGCATCTCTAGCCTGAATCTGGATATTTCCTGCCCTGCCTTGTCCCTGTGAATTGGTGTTAATTGCGCCAGAGTCAGAAACAGACAGTGTGCCTGTGGTGATGGTTACATCCCCTCCGCTTGCCACCGAGCCTGCCTGCGCTGAGGTCGTCACCCCACTATAAGGGCTATAGAACACAGGACCAAAAGGAAAAGGATTTGAATAACTAAGATAACTAGGGGCTGTGCCACTAATCTGTACAGAGTCACGAGCATTAATGATGACGTGACCGGCATTTCCCAATCTCTGCGTAGAGGTATTCACACGACCCCCGTTGGTCAGAAACACCGAGCCAGTTTTGATCGTCACATCTCCGCCTTGACCCACGCCTTTAAAAAAATACTCTGAAAGCACTTGTGTGGAGATACCACTGGTGAATCGAACAATGCCGTATATCAGGTCGGACTCACCATCTATGGTAACGCGATCGCGAGCATTAATATTCACTTCTCCTGCATTTCCCTGTCCTAACGTGTAGGAATACAGGTAACTGCCATTAGTGAGAGAAAGCGACCCTGTGGTGATGTTGATATCGCCAGCATGACCGATATCAGTTTCTTCCGGAGTAAGGAATGGAGGATTCCAGCCCAGTTGTGTCTGGATACTGGAACCGCCATCAATAGAGACGCTATCGCCAGCCTTAATGTTCACGCTACCTGAATCTTTCGGTGCTCTCGCAGTGGAAGACAAAACAGCCTTCTGCGTGAGAGAAACGGTATCGCGGGCATTGATATTTATATTGGCTGAATTTCCCAGTACTGGCCCCCAGGTAGACATCTGGCCACCCGTGAGAGAAAATGATCCCGTAGTGATGTTGATCTCGCCAGCATTACCGCCACCAGTTGACGGCACAATAGTTAATACAGAAGCGCCATCAAAAAAAGAGACAGTATCGCGAGCATTAATATTCACAGTGCTTGCATTTCCCTGTCCAGTCGAGTAGGAAGTCAGTCCAGCACCCCTGACAAAAAGCGACCCCGTAGTAATGTTGATCTCGCCAGCATTACCGACACCAGTTGAGTTCACGACATTGTATATCCTACTGATATCAAAAGAAACGGTATCGCGGGCATTAATATTTATACTGCCACCATTTCCCTGTCCAGCCGTCCCGGAAACCAGTTGAGCCCCATTGATGAGAGAAAGCGACCCCGTAGTGATGTTGATATCGCCAGCGTTACCGATGCCAGTTGGCACGCTATTGTATACATCAGTGTGATCCAAAGAGACGCGATCGCCCGCACTTAGATTGACGCTACCAAGAGTTCCCACTCCAAGTAACCTGTTTTCCAAGGCGCTCTGGCTGATTGTGATAGAGCCAGTTGCATTCAGATCCAGATCTCCAGTTTGGGTATTGGGTAATCTCGAATCGTTGGGAATCCCCATCCTAAGTAAACTTCTTTTGATATCAATGTTTTGGGCAAGCATTCTAATACTGCCACTGGCTCCCCTAACATCAATGCCACTACCATTACTGAAGGAGACATCTGCTCTTGGCACTCCATTAGGTATAGTCAGTTGCCAATCAGGACTAGCTGTCGATAAACCAACCCTTCCTACCCCACCCACAGCCCCTAACTCGACATAGCTTCCTGGACTAATTAACCATCCACCATCTGGTTGAACATCTAATTGTATGTCAGGCGAGTAAAATTTCAATATGGGTCGTCCAGGGGGGCTTGTGGGAATAAATGGCTCTCCAGTATCTAGTTGAATCGCCCCGCCAACGAGCAATAGGTTTTGCCCAGGGGGAACGTGTAAACCAGTGGCGTTAAAACTAGATTGATTGAAAACCATCTCGTTAAAACGAGATTGAACGATTATTGGCTGTGGCGTCAGTTGGTTAAAGAAGAGAGCATTGGGATTGACGGTGAGCAATTGACTAGGCAACGGACTCTTCGCATCGCTGCTGAACACCTCGCCGTTGGGAAAGCCTAGAGCATTGGCAGTCGTAGCCACAAACGAACCGCCAATGTTGAGTGACGCATTCGGACCAAACAAAATGCCATTGGGATTGAGCAAGAACAGGTTGGCTGTACCGTTGGCTCGAATTAAGCCATCAATATTAGAAATTGACCCACCTGTGACTCGTGTCAGAATGTTTTGCACATCTGCTGCATTATTGAAGAAGGCAGAACCGCCAGTGGGCACAGAAAACTGCTCAAAGCTGTGGAACAGATTGCCGCCCCGCCTTGCCCCGCCGTCAATCTGAAAATTGGGGTTGCCTGTGACTTGCGTTTGCTCTGCTCTTGGCAGCGTGTTATCGGGAATCACTTGAGCTGCGATCGGTTGGGCACAACCAAGTACCCACACAGCAGTGCCGCTCAAAACGCATGTACTTAGATGCCACCTGCTCATCTTGTCCTACCTCCAGTATGGCGATTGTTCGATGCGTTCGCGGAGCGGGCGTTCTGCGCCATCGCCTCTTCGAGGTGCGCTTTGCGCGATCGCTCTTTGGACAGTGGGCTGACTTGCGATCGCCATGCGTGGGCGCTGCGCTTTGCGCGATCGCTGATGGAGATTGTATGAAAATTAAACCACAGATGGACACCGATGGACACAGATGATTAACTAGTGTTCATTTTTGTGCATCTGTGGTTAAAAATATCCATTCATCATACTTTTTTTTGACCACAACTGGGTATGAAGGCGAAAGTGCTTCCAGTACTGTGGGAAGATTATTGTTGGGTTACGCCCAGTCAATAGTTTGATGCTGCATTTGAGCCATCGCATGTTCAAGATATTTAAATCCTGGTTGAATAACAGCCTAATTGCACTGCTGCTGGTAACTCTATTTTTAGGAATAAGTACAGTTGGATGGACTCCCTCTAGTAGCGCCGCGCTACCAGCTGGGAATGCTATTACTGACGGTAATGCTCTACTACGGTACGCACTCCCGATAGATAATAAACCTGTACGGCAACTGCAAGCTTCTTTAGAGGACATTGCCGCCCAATTGCGAGCAAATCGGCGTTGGGGTGCTGTTTCCAAAGACCTCAGCAAAGCATCGCGGATTCTCGATAAACCCTCTCAACTTCTAGCAGGTGTTCCAAAAGAACGCCAACCTCAAGCTGAAGCTTGGATTGCTGAGTTGAAATCCGGCGTGAATGAGTTGCAAGAGGTGGTGAAAACAAAAGATAAAGAACAAGTTCGGGATCAACGTGCCAAATTGCTGAGTTTGGTTAGCCAACTTGAAGAGTCAATGGTGACGGAATTTCCTTTTGAAGTGCCAGCCGAATACAGCAATTTACCACAACTTAAAGGTCGTGCGACTGTGAAGGTGAAAACTAACAAAGGCGACCTTACTGTTGTTGTTGACGGATACAGCGCCCCTGTCACTGCTGGGAATTTTGTTGATTTGGTGCAACGGGGTTTTTATGACGGCTTAGAATTCACCCGTTCTGAAGAATCCTACGTTCTGCAAACTGGAGATCCACCAGGCAAAGATGTGGGTTTTATTGACCCAAAAACGGGTAAATATCGCGCCGTTCCCCTAGAAGTACTCGCACAAGGCGATAAAAAACCTACTTACGGTATCACTTTAGAGGATGCTGGTCGTTACACTGATTTACCTGTTCTGCCTTTCTCTGCTTTTGGTGCTTTGGCGCTGGCACGTCCTGAAACTGACGTGAATGGCGGTTCTTCACAAATTTTCTTCTTCCTGTTTGAACCAGAACTCACTCCAGCAGGGCGCAACTTGTTGGATGGTCGCTACTCTGTTTTTGGTTATCTCACTGAAGGAAAAGATGTTTTGGATGAACTGAAGGCGGGTGACAAAATTGAATCCGCAAAAGTCATTCAAGGGGCAGAAAATTTAGTTGAGCCGAATGTGGCATAGTGCCATGAGTTGTAGAGACGTGCCATGGCACGTCTCTACATTTGTCTGGGATCCGAGTTTCAGGCGTTTGAACATTAGACTTCTTGCATTCATTCCAAAAAAAAGAATAATTAACCATAGATGGACACAGATGGAACTCACATTCCGCAATCTTGTCTATTAAAAATATTTACCAGTCTTCCAATGTCACTGGCTCGCCTTTGTAACCAACTGCTTTTAATGCGGCATTAAAGCGTTCCAGCCCAATCTTTCTAATGTCATCAACCATCTCGCCTAACATCATGTAGCCAAGTTTGTCTCCTTGGTCATCTAACTTTTGAGCCTCTATGTAGGAACGCGCTAGTTTACGTGCTTCGGTATCTTTGAGCGCATCTTTAGAGTCACTTACTGGCTCGATACCTTTAGATCGAAGGAATGCAACAATCCCCTTGTGATTCCACAGGTAGTAGGGCTTGCCTTGCTTGGCTTCAATTCTCTGGAAAAGTCCGTTGGCTACGGCTGTTGGTTCGCCGTCAGAATCGCGCAAGCCATGTTCTTTAAGAAGTTTTCCAAAAGCAACGGCTGATTTACCAAATTCAGTGCCAAGTTCGGTTAGCGTTCTCCACTCTGAGCGAAAGTTTTTCTTTGATTTTTTAGTCATTGTTTTGTCCTATTGTTGTTAGTAAATATTGCTGAAGACTTTATCCAGTTTTACTTTAGCCTGGCAAAAAAAGAAATTTAGTACCACCGGTAAGCGCTAGTCGTCAACCTCTACGGCGTCATCATAGGTTGAAGCTCGCTGTCTAGGTTGAGGCAGTTGCTGTCGAAGAAGAGTTTATATAGCAATTTTATTTCATTTGTGTGAAAGTGCCTGCGCTAAGCGTAGAAATTGACCTTATTCAGATCCCCGTCTTTTTTAAGAAGTCGGGGTTCTTGTTTAAAAAAAAACATTTAAAGGTTCTATATTAATTATTTATAAAAATGTTTTTTTTGATTTTTTAGTATCCTCGAACAGCATGACAAGAAATTTAAACATATGGGATGCCCCTTATGAAAGGTGTAGAGAAATATCGCAGAGGAGGTGTGGTATTCTGCCCTAATTAACTGTTGACTTATAAAAGAATCAATCTATGTCCCGATTGATTGGAAAAATCTTAAATCAAGGCAAAATAACAGTAATTTTTATTAAAATAGATATAGGTAAAAAATGTAAAATTACCAAAAACTGGTTGTGACAACATCCGCTCAAACAGTACCACTTGTTAAAGAACCTGAACGCCTAGAAAGCCGCCTACAAGAAATTCCGCCGGAACCGGGAGTTTATTTGATGCGAGATGGCAGCGATCGCATCATATATATAGGTAAATCGCGGAAGTTGCGATCGCGTGTTCGTTCTTATTTCCGAGACTCGCAAAGACTCAGCGAACGTATCGCCACAATGGTTAAGCAGGTGAGTGAAATTGAATTCATTGTCACCGATACTGAAACCGAAGCTTTGGCGCTGGAAGCCAATCTGATCAAGCAGCACCAGCCCTATTTCAACGTCCTACTCAAAGATGATAAAAAATATCCTTACGTCTGTATTACTTGGTCAGAAGATTATCCACGTATTTTTATCACTCGTAAACGTCAACTAGGTAAAGAAAAAGATAAATTCTACGGACCTTATACCGATTCTCGCCTACTGCGGGAGATATTGCGCTTGTGCAAGCGTATCTTCCCTTTGCGACAACGTCCTCAACCCCTGTTCAAAGACCGTCCTTGTTTGAATTACGATTTGGGACGCTGTCCGGGTGTGTGTCAAAAGCTGATTTCACCAGAAGAATACCGCAAAATCGTCCAAAAAATAGCGATGGTTTTCCAAGGTCGAAGTCAGGAACTGATAGATATCCTAGCCGAGCAAATGCACAAATCAGCAGAAGCACTGAACTTTGAGTCAGCGGCGCGGATTCGTGACCAAATTGCTGGGTTAAAGTCGCTCAATGCTGACCAAAAAGTGTCTTTACCAGATGATACAGTTTCCCGTGATGCGATCGCACTCTTCTCGGACGAACAACTCGCGTGCATTCAATTATTCCAGATTCGCGCTGGACAATTGGTCGGACGCCTTGCTTTCGTTGCAGATGCTCATGCTGAACCTGGTGCTATCTTACAACGAGTGTTGGAAGAGCATTATCAAACTGCTGATTCGGTAGAAATTCCCACAGAAATTTTGGTACAGCACGAATTGCCAGATGGGGAGATACTCGCAGATGTCTTGACTGGGCGTAAGGGACGAAAAGTGACGATTTTGGCACCCCAGCGACAAACTAAGGCAGAATTAATTGAGATGGTGGAGCGAAATGCTCAATATGAATTGCAACGAATGCAAAAATTGGGCGATCGCAACCAAGAAGCGATGCAAGATTTAGCCGCGATCGTCGATTTACCCGAGTTACCCCACCGAATCGAAGGTTACGACATTTCCCATATCCAAGGGTCAAATGCAGTCGCTTCCCAAGTCGTGTTTATTGACGGTTTACCCGCCAAGCAGCACTATCGCCACTACAAAATCAAAAATCCCACAGTCACAACAGGACACTCAGATGATTTTGCCAGTCTCGCCGAAGTTATTGGGCGTCGCTTTCGCAAGTATGCGGAAGATCCGCAACTAGCGCGAGTAGGAAATCCAGATTGGCCTGACCTTGTCATGATAGATGGTGGTAAAGGTCAGTTATCATCTGTTGTCGCAGTCTTACAAGAAATGAATTTATTGGAAGATTTGCGAGTTGTGAGTTTGGCAAAACGGCGAGAGGAGATTTTTTTGCCAGGAGAGTCCGAACCGCTAGAAACTGACGCAGAACAACCCGGAGTGCAACTTTTACGGCGCTTGCGAGATGAGGCGCATCGGTTCGCCGTGAGCTTCCACAGACAGCAGCGCAGTGATAAATTAAAGCGATCGCGTTTAGATGAAATTTCTGGTTTGGGACACCATCGACAAAAGCAGCTTTTAGGGCATTTTCGCTCTGTTGATTATATTCGGCAAGCAACACCCGCACAAATCGCTGAAGTTCCGGGTATTGGTCCACGTTTGGCTCAAGAAATCTACGATTATTTCCATCCCTCTTGAGGTATTGACGCACGTTAAGGGCACCCCTGCGACACTTGCGTGCGCGAAGCAATCGCTTTAACAGTGAACAGTGAACAGTAAGCAGTGAACAGTAAGCAGTGAACAGTGAACAAAAAGCTGACGACTAGTAACTGGTAACTGATAACTGATAACTGATTTAACCCCAAACGTCTGGTTTGTAGTTTATGCAAACGAAAAGCGCTGTATTTGAGAGTTGAACAGATTAAGTAGGCGGTTATATGCATTGACGAAAATCCACCAAGTCGTGCGGTTTTCACTTGTCTGATTTAAACGGGAAGCGCTTTTTGCTAATTTTCTCTTTAGGTTATTTACTTTTTATAAAAAATAATCTATTTATGAAAATATTTTTTATTTCTAAGTATAAAATTTAGCTGAAAACAACATCTATCTTGAGATTTATAAAGTATCTATAAGTATCTATCATAGGTAAGAAATAATATGGGTATAATTAATATCACATAGTGAATGCATCAGTTCTGATGTACCTCATTGCCTCCAAGCATCCCTACTCCTTATCACTCCTATGCTGACCGAACACCGTAAGCCCGTGTGCCTATCGCTTGTTTCCACAGACGTGCCAGTATTGTCTGTAGTCGATGCTGCCGCAACATTGTCTCAAAAAGACCGTGACCGATTCCATTTACTATTAACCGCACCGCCAAATAAAAGCTCCGAAGAGGCGATCGCCTCCGATCCTGCACTGACTCCCGAAGCGACACGCTACCGCGAAGGCGCGATCGCCCCCACCAGTCCCAGAACCTGGTGGTTGGAAATTTCCCCTCACCGCGTCATTATGACCATGCAGGGTAACGCTCAGTTGAATTACCGTCACATCTGGAAACAGGGCATTTCTGGCAGTAGTCGTTATTGGCTGCCAACTGAGTCATCGCCGCCTAATAAACCAATAACCTTACGTAATTTTACTAATATATTGGTGCTTGACGGACACCCGCTACCAAGGAATTTGCGGGTGGAATATGAATTGTGGGCGGAAAAAGTCCAACTGGGACACTACATCCTAAATTTGGAAATTCAGCATTAACATCAAGGCAATGAGCAGTAGTAGCAAAAGTTACTTTTTGCTGAGTTCTGAACCACTGAAAACCGACGCAGAACAAGTAGGGGTGCAACTATTTCTTGTGGCGGTTACGGGATAAGGCGCATGGGTTCGTGGTGAGTTTTCACTCTTAGCAGCGCAGTGATAAATTAGACAAGATTGCGGAATGTGAGTTCCATCTGTGTTCATCTACTTCGGCGTCCATCTGCGGTTAATTCTTCATTTTTTTTGGAATGAATGCAACAAGTCTAAGGACACTTGCTGGACGGTTTTCATCGTTTGGCTAAAGCTTATCTGCTGGGCATGGCCTGCCGTTCAGTTTTTGGTCAATCCAGAGCGAGATTGGCTCAAGCAGATTTTATGAGCTACCAACGGTACTATGTCTTCTTTGAATGTCAAGGTTTTAGAAAAAAGTTTTGCGGGCATTAAACCTTACGCCACACAGTTTGCATCAAGATTCTATTACAATTTGTTTACTGACAATCCTCAGCTTGAGCCGTTGTTTGCCAACACCAATATGCAAGAGCAGGACAAGAAGTTAATGATGACTTTGGTGCTGGTAATCTACAATTTACGGAACTTTGCTTATTTAAAGACTATACTCAGGGATTTGGGAGAAAGACATGTAAGATACGCCACTATCGAGGAACATTATCCGATGGTGGGTACAGCACTGTTGAAAACCTTTGAATTTTATTTAGGAACGGACTGGACGCCAGAAGTTAAGCAGGCGTGGACAGATGCCTATGCAGAGATTGTCAAGATTATGCTAGAAGGGGCGAAGTCTCCTGAAGAAGCGCTGAAATTGGAGAATGAACTTCAGCCGAGTACCAGGATAGCTATAGTAAACTCTGTCCCGACGCAGCCTCCTGCTATTGCCTCTAGCCTAAATCATTCAGAGAAAACCTCTAAGTTAGAGGATGTATCGCAGCCGAAAACCAACCCAGCCAGGACAAGCTTTGCTCCAACGCAGCCTCCTGCTACTGTCTCTAGCCTTAAGGCGAAGTTATTACCAATCATTTTTGTAGTAGCTGGTTTGTTGAGTGTTGGGCTTGTGTACTACCATTCCAGCTCGACGGAAAGACAAGAGGGAGTTATACCAATTCAAAATTCAAAATTCAAAATTCAAAATTAAGAAAGCCTAAGATAACGAGGGTTTGGCAGTGTGTATCTGTCGCATTCTTTTTTCAAATTGCTATTACGACACCAGAAGGAAAAATTGTTCGCTAAACACAATTTGATAGGACATCTTCAGGCATTTGCTAGGCGATCGTGTAAGCGTGATCATTTAAATGCTGACAGGCACATACTCGTCAGTTCATCCACATTGGGTACATTTTCCACATCCACGTTTGCCAATCCAAGTTGGTTGACAGCGTTCATAATTTGATCGTTGAATAAATTGTTGCGCTCCAAAAACTTATCAACCATCATTTTTTCAGTATGGGATTTTGATTCATAATGACTTGCGGCGTAGATTCTTCGTTTTATAAACTCGTTGCTGGCTGTGAGCCAGATGGCAGCAATGTTTTCAAAGTTCAGAGTATTTACAAGATCTGGCAATAAAGCCGAACCCTCCAGTACCAATCTGTCAGCTGACACATCCGTTGCATGGAAAGCCACAATATCTTCGATAAGCGGCCACACATTTTCTCTGTAATGACGAAGGACGTCAGTGATAAGTTCATCGGCTGACAGTAATAGATAATGATCCGCTACGTGATTTGGAACTTTCTTTGGTTTTGCTTGCCACGGACGTCCAGGATGGCGAGCTAGTTTGTCTGTGGAACAGTAGTTCCATTCCAGATGAAAGGCCAGAGACTGGGCAAGGGTCGATTTACCCACATGAGATGATCCGCCGATGAGGAGAATTCTATGTTCACCAAACATAGGAATCGTGTTAATCTCTATAATTGGAATTTTTGCTTATTTATTTACCATGATGTGTTCTTCTGCTCAATAGTAAACAAAGATTAATAAAAGCTAAAACTTAACATTTTGTTACTAAGACTCAGGATAGAGTTAGTTTTTAAGTAATACTTTTTGGATACACCTAGAGAATAGAGCCATTAACTTATGGCTTCTGCTTGCCCAGGTTTACTCTTTAGGAAAGAGTAGACTTGCAAAGGGCGAAGATTTGCCACAGAAGACATGAGTTGCTTTCGCTGCATAAAGAGCGACTCACGGTTGCTATTATCCAAAATTATTCAGTTTTTACCTGTTTGCTGCAAATATTACCTTTTAAAAAAGCTGAGATAGATTATAGCAAAAAAACAAAGTTGGTATGACTACAAATAAGATGGTCTCAAAGTATTAGCGTTTGGGATCATGCAATTTATGATGAAAGTGGAACTTGTAGAGATAATTTATATATCCTCAGTTGGATAGCATATAGCCTCATAGTAAGGATAATTAAGAAAATATAAATGAAAAAGAACACCTAATTTTGTTTGTGTTAATTTAAGCGATAAATTATTATCGCTTGTTCAATTCTGCCAATCTAAAAGATTTACAAGTTGAAGTTGCGTTTTTTCAAAAAAAATCATGAAATTCCAGGGTTTAAAAATGCAGATAGTACAAAAAATTCGCTGCCCAAACTGTGGTAGCGAAGGTGAAAGGCATTATTTATCTGATAGTCAGCTGACTCGAACGCAATGCCCAATCTGTGACTACTTGATGATCAATTGCACGCGTACTGGCAAAGTTATTGAGGCTTATGCTCCAGGTATTCATGCACAGCGTTAATTGAGGAGGAAACGGGGACGCGGTAAGACAGCGCGAATGACGGCTTTCCCGACAGCAGGCGACTGCGTTCGCGCAGCGTGTCCGAAGGACATACCCGAAGGGTGACACGGGGAATGAATCGATAAAACTCTCCGCGTCACCGCGTCTCGCCCACTCCTTTCTCCTGACTTTTCACGGTATCTAGAAAACCTCGCTTCTATTTCTCTCTACTATAAGGAGAGAGAGGCAAGAATTTTGGGTTTGAAAGTTAGATTTTTTGTGGACTTTTCACGTCATGTGGAAAAGTCAGCTCTTTCTCCTGCTATTTCTTGCTTGCCCGCAGTTGTCCACAAGCAGCATCCGCTTCTAAACCACGTGAGTAGCGAACACTAACCGCGATTTTTTGCTGCTGCAGAACTTTAACAAAAGCTTGAATTCGGTTTTGGTTGGGGCGTTTGTAGTCTGCTTCTTCAATGGGATTGTACGGAATCAAATTGACATGACTCTGGAATCCCCGCAAACGTTTTGCCAACTCCAATGCGTGTTCTGGGAAATCATTCACCCCAGCAAGGAGAATGTATTCAAAACTGACACGGCGTCCAGTAATTTCCACATACTCCCGACATTCAGCCAGCAAATCTTCAATAGGATAAGGGTGGGCGCTGGGAATGAGTTGTTCTCGTAGTGTTTGGTTGGGAGCATGGAGACTGACAGCAAGAGTGACTTGCAACTGGTGCTGAGCCAACTGGCGAATGCGATCGCGTATTCCAACAGTAGAGACAGTGAGGTTGCGCTGTCCAATACCTACATCTTTATTTAGGGATTGGATAGCTCCGATCAGATGATCTGTATTTAACAACGGTTCACCCATACCCATGAATACCACATGGCTGACCCGCTGCTGGAAATCTTCCTGAACCGTCAACACCTGATCGACAATTTCATGGCGGGCAAGATTGCGCTTGTAGCCTCCTTTACCAGTAGCGCAGAAATCACACGCCATTGGGCAACCCACCTGGCTAGAAACGCAAACCGTTAAGCGCTTTTCTGTAGGAATACCCACAGATTCAACAATTTGACCATCTGCTAGTTGTAAAAGATATTTGACAGTACCATCAGGAGCTACAGAGCGATGGTGTATCTTTGAGCGCCCGATGGGAATTTCTGCAACTTCAGCACGCCATTGTTTGGAGAAGACAGAGATATCCGAGAGACTACGCACTCCCTTTTGATAAATCCAATCGTGCAGTTGCTTTCCCCTGTAAGCTGGTTGTCCGTGTTGCTGCACCCAAGCCGTTAACTCCTCTACACTTGCCCCTAAAAGCGGTGGAATAGAGATGTTAGGTTGTTGTGGAATATCAGTTTTAGGGGAGGGGAGTACAGAGACAGACTTAGCAGACATGGTAGTTAAGAAATTCGCCTTGGATCTTTATGGTAGGCGATCGCTGTTCCTATTGCTTGGGTTTATAATTGCGGTTTTCACCACTGGAACACTGAAGAGTCTACGTGAACTACCCAACACCGACCCTATCGGGTACGGTGTGGGCTTCTGTAATCAATGGCGAGTGCCGTAGATTTGACTTTCGTCCCATCTTTGGTCTTACCTCCCCTCCTACAGCAGAGACGGCTGAACCTTCCGCCAATAGCCATCTGATACCCTCCGCTCTAATATTGATGGCTGCATTTCCATCTCGATCATGGTGAGTACTACAATGAGGACAAGTCCATTCCCTCACATCCAATGGCATCTCACCCATCTGATAAAAACAATTAGAGCAGAGCTTAGAACTGGGAAACCATCTATCTATCTCAACCAACTTTGCACCTTTGCGTTCTAGCTTATAAGCTAAGAAGTTGGTAAAAGTTCCCCATCCACAATCAGATATTGCTTTTGCCAAATTATGGTTACGTTCGCGTAGCGTGCGCGAAGCGCTCACCATGCCTAGAAGATGAAGATTTTCTACTATGACAGCTTGGCTATCGCTGACTAACTTGTAACTAAGTTTATGTAGAAAATCTTGCCTTGAGTTGCTAACTCGTTCGTACACTTTGGCAACAACTTTACGATATTTATACCTGGAATTACTCCCCTTTTGTTTACGTGCTAACTTTTGTTGTTTACGCTTTAGGTTTTTTTCGTGTTTAGCAAGATGTTTAGGATTGTCGTACTTAGACACTTTTTCGCCATCAGTTACAACAGCAAAGTGTTTTAATCCTAAATCAACACCGTAAATCTTTCCCTCTGTCGTAGTAGGGTTATCCCCTTCTAGTTCAGTCAGAATAGATGCAAAGTATTTCCCTGATGGAGTTTTAACGACTGTACAAGTCTTAATCTTTCCCTCAATCGGTCTGTGTATTTTGGCTTTGACAATCCCTATATTTCCGGGAACCTTGACATTCCCATCTACAACTTTGACGTTTTGAGGATATTGAATAGACTGTTTTCCGTGCTTAGACTTGAACCTTGGAAACCGCGCTCTACCATCAAAAAAGTTTTTGTATGCTGTGGTTAAATTGAGCGTTGTAGCTTGTAGAACCTGGCTATAACACTCACTCAACCATTCAGTTTCTTCAGCTTTTTTGAGGGCTGGTAAAAGGGCATTGAGTGCTGAGCGTCCAAGTCCTTTTCCTGTTTCTTTGTAAGACTCAATTGACTTATTTAGCGCATAATTCCACCACCAACGAGAGCATCCGAATGCTTGCGCTAGTTGTGTTTGCTGTTCTTTTGTTGGATATAACCGGACTTGTACAGCCTTATGTAGCACTCAATATCACCTCCTTGGTTTTTACATTCTATCACAATATACATTTAGCGATAAGCATAAGGCGCGAAAATATTTGGCGATTCCTCATGCATCTTTTCCTTGTCAATCCTTTTGGAAAGAATCAATCAAAGATGCAATTGTCACCGCCCGTCTTATATCCCGGCGCTAAACTGAGTACAGTTATAGCGCGGGACTTACGACGAATAGTTAAAACTTGTTAGACAGCTTTCCACGAGATTCCAATAGCACCTCTGGGTAATCAGATGAAGCTCTCTCAAGTAAAGCTTCACGCTGGTTTTTGAGATATTTATTGAAGAATGCTAATGTGTAAGCATTGATGATTTTGGCTGCCCGTTGAGGTTCAATTGAGCCAAGGGCTTGCTTGATTGGAGATTCTGCCTGAGTTGTGGAATTCGCTGAAAATGCGGGCAGTATTACCCCAAAATCTATGAACGTATTGTGCTTACTCCCTTTGAGCGTCAGGCTATAGGCATTGGTTTTTAGCCGTTGATAAAACGATTGCAGCGCCTGATCGCTACCATCATGAGACATCAGCAGGAAGGGGCTATCCAATCTGTCCTTATTTCCACTGCCCAAAAGCTTGCCATAGCTGCCACCGTCCATGTTGATTCCCGCTTTTAATCGGCGATCGCGCCACACTGCCTCGATAGCCGTATCTCCACCTAAGGAATGCCCAAAATACCGACTCGATTTAAATCTAAACGTCCGCTGAAAAGTCCTTGAGGGTCTTTGATCTTGAGGCGATTTAACTCATTGAGCACAAAGCTGACATCCTTTGCCCGAATTTCAACTGCTTGGTTAAAGGTACGCTGAATTTTCGCTCTTTTAGCTTTGGAGAAATTGAAGACCGTTGATTGAGTGATCACTCGTCCGTCCGGAAACAGGACTGGCACCTCATAAGTGGGATTAATCGCAACGACTACATAACCATGACTGGCAAGTTGTTCGAGTTGTGTTGTATAAAATTTGGGTGTCGAGCCAAAACCAGGGGAGAAAATGACAACTGGATAGCGTTTCGAGGCATTCGCAATCGCCACCTTTGGAACAGCGTTAGTTTGAATGGTTTGGGTAACTGATTGGACGAATTGGTCAGACGATACTCCAAAATCACGTCCCATGCCTTCAGCAGCAGCTAGCGCAAAACCCTCATCCATATAAGGGGCAGTGCTTGCTCCCGGCTTGGCATTCGTAGGATACCAAACATAAACCATCAACTCACGGCGATCTGTCGGTGGTGGGGTTGTAATCGGTTTTCGTGTCCGCAGATCGTAGACTTCAGTGCTGTAAGTCTCTTTACGGGAGGTATCAAGCAAGTGGTAAGCCGTTGTGCCTACTTGGTAAGAACCAGTGGGCACAGGTAACCGGAAGGTTGAAGCTCGATTTGTCGATTTTGGTTGCAATTGCGCTGGTTGCGCTAGGAGTGGTTCAATTTGGGTAAACAAAGGCTGAACACTTAGAACAGCGATCGCACCGACGGTGATAGCAGATTCTCGAAACTTTTGCATCTGGTCAGTTTTAAGCCTTGCAGTTCTCATCCAAGCCAAGGCACACGACCGCACAATGCACTGCTGTGTTCCTATCGGTTGTGCGATCGCACACAGACCGATCTCGCACAAACCAAAATCTAAAACCTTTTCCGCATAACGTGTTGTCGTTGATCATGTATTTCGAGTTTCCATCCCCGTTAGGGGAAGAGGATTTTTGACATACTCCCCGCACTTTTAGGGCGGGGATTCTAGGCTAAAATAACGATTGCAGCGCCTTGCCCGTCTTACCGAGTCTAACCCAACAGGTAAAGAATCCAAATGGAAAGAGCAGGTGCGACTTCAGTATCGTTTCCATCCCCGTTATCGCCTTATTTGCCTTTTACAAATTTGTTCGCTTAGTACAGAATTTCACAAGTTCGTAACGAATTAATTTCAGAAAGGCTCTGCGTTACTCTGCGTTGACTCCGCGTCCCTCTGCGTTTTAAAACGCTACTAATTAATGCAAAGCTGTACTTAAGTGCAAGATGTGACTTAACCAAAAGTTGTGCCGTTCCAGCCCCACATTGCGCCTTTGGCATCAGCAAACTCTATATAAATGCGATTTTGAGGCACACCCAGGGCTTTGTTAATCTCTTGGCAAAAGTCTTGGCTCATCGCCTGAGTTTGGTCTGGCTTCATTGTACCGACACTCTTAATCTCGATGTAGCATACTGGATCTGTCGTACCACCAAATGTCATAGGAATTCCGGCTTCAAAAGCCGTCATCATGTAGGATTCGGGTTTTCCAGTATGCTTGGCTAACTTAGCTGATAGGCTTTTGAGCATTGCTTCAATTTCTTCTCCAAGAGGAGCAGATACAGAAGTTTGGACTTTAATTAAAGGCATAATAACAATTCAAAATTCAAAATTGTCAATTTTAATGGTATAATCAGCCAGTTAATTTTGTCGAACTGCACGAGGCAACAGAGGAGATGAGGGAGATGAGGAACATGAGGGAGATGAGGAACATGAGGGAGTTTTGTCTTCCCCTGCTCCCTCTGCTTGCTAGGGGTGAGATTGGCGAAACAGATGACTGTGTTCGGGATGATATAAACGAGAGCGCGCTGATGCTTGTGAGAGTGCAGGGCTGATTATGTAAAGTGTGGTGCGAATCAGATTTTCTTGGTGAGTACAGTCTGCCATTTGATTGAGGGGAACAACCCTAATTTTTTCATCACTCCACCCTAAGCGATAGCAAATAGCCACCGATGTTTCGGCTGGGTAGTGTTCCAGCAGTTTGGCTTCGGCTGCTTCAACGTGACGCGCACTCAAATATAAACATAAACTAGCCTGATGAGCCGCGAGCGTTGCTAATTCTTCGCTTGCGGGGACTTCTGTGCGTCCGCTGATGCGCGTGAGTATGATTGTTTGGACTAAACCGGGGACAGTGAGTTCTACTTTGAGTTTAGCGGCTGCTGCTTGAAAAGCACTAATACCTGGTATGACTTCAAAGGGAATTTCTGCCTCTGCCAAAAGATGCATTTGTTCGTGGACGGCACTGTAAAGACTGGGATCGCCAGAATGGAGACGAACGACAGATTTGTGCGATCGCACTCGTTCTATCATGACTGGCAAAATCTCTTCTAAAGTCTTGTTCGCAGTGTGAATAATCTGGGCATCTTCGCGGCAAATTTCTAAAATTTGTTGGGGTACCAAGGAATCAGCAAACAAAATCACATCGGCGCTTTCTAACAGTTTCTGCGCCTTAACAGTTAATAGTTCTGGATCTCCAGGACCAGCACCCACGATATAAACAGCAGGTTCTAAAGCTTTATAAGGTTTTTTAGTACTTTCTACGCTCGTATATTTACTCATATGCGAACACACAGCAATTCCTCAAAAAAATTTTTTTAGCATTTCCTCAGTATCTTTCCGGATAGAACCCCTCCTTCTAGAAAAGTGTATTGGTAGATGCACCCTGGTTAAGCCCTGGAGAACACTCTGGGGCATTTTTTATTTGTGAGCCAAGAGTCCTCCTTTTCATGTGCTTACCTCCTCTCTCCATTTGCTTCAAGAGTGGAAACGACATCTGGTAAAGGGCGTTTAGCTATATAAAGCCAAGCTAACCCAGCTAAACCTAAGACGATTCCCACTAAACTCACGACTTGTGCTATCCGTAGCGGTCCAAGCATCAAACTATCCGTGCGAAAACCTTCAATCCACAAGCGTCCTAAGCTGTAAGCTGCTAAATAAACAAAAGACAGCGTACCTGTTTTCAAAGCTGGTTTGCCCGACAAACTCCTAAAAAATAAAGTTATCAGCAAAGCGAATACCATCAAATTCCACACAGATTCATAGAGAAAAGTGGGATGGAAGTACTCAAAATTAGCTAATTCTGGAGGACGATTTTGTGGTGGGATAGACAGCTTCCAAGGCAAATTGGTAGGGCTGCCAAAAGCCTCAGAGTTGAAGAAATTGCCCCAACGTCCAATTGCCTGCCCTAAAATCAGCGAAGGAGCCACTAAATCTGCCAATTGCCAGAAAGAAATCTGCTTAATTTTGGCAAATATTAATGCTGCAACAACGCCACCGATAATTGCTCCATGAATCGCAATGCCTCCTTGCCAAATCGCAATAATCCGCTCTGGGTGCTGGGCGTATTCTGACCATTGAAACAAAACGTAATATAACCGTGCTGCTGGAATTGCCCCAATCACCAGCCAAATTGACAAATCGCTGAGCAATTCTGGATTAACGTTACGGCGCTTTGCCAAGAACTGGGAAAGCGTAACGCCAATCAATACTGCTATAGCAATGAAAAAACCATACCAACGGATAGTGAACCATCCTATTTTCACCAGAATCGGTCCTGGAGAAGTAAATTGAAATGCCAAGGGCAAAGTCGAAAGATCCAGTGCCATGCAAAAGTACCTAGAAGACTATAAAAAGGTAATATACATTTGACTTGTGGGACTGGGTACTGGGGACTGGCGACTGGCGAAATGCTCCCGACTTGGAGAGAGCTTTATTACCCAATCTCCAATCCCTAATCCCTAATCCCCTTTACTGAAAACTTGCACTTTGTTGCTCCTAACCAGTAGTGGTTAGATATAATCACCTAAACAACTTTGAGGCATCTGTGATTGTGATTGCCATTTATCCAGGAAGCTTCGATCCTATCACCTTAGGACACCTTGACATCATCCAACGCGGCAGTCGCTTGTTTGCCCACGTGATTGTCGCTGTGGTGCGCAATCCTAACAAAAATCCACTGTTTACAGTGCAAAAACGGCTAGAACAGATTCGTCTATCTACAAAACATCTCGCTAATGTAGAGGTAGACGCCTTTGATGGTTTGACCGTAAACTATGCCCAAATGCGGGAAGCGCAAGTGCTACTGCGGGGTTTACGAGCAATTTCAGACTTTGAAGTAGAACTTCAGATGGCTCACACAAATAAAACCCTTTCTTATCAAATAGAAACAGTTTTCTTAGCAACATCAAATGAGTATAGTTTTTTAAGTAGTAGTGTGGTAAAAGAGATTGCTAAGTTTGGTGGCTCTGTCGATCATCTTGTTCCCCCGCACGTTGCCCTGGATATTTCCCAATGCTACGCCCAAAACAGTCCGGTATCGAACCAAATCAAAACGGAAGTAATCCCCCCCCGCAAGAGTTTGCCGATGGAATCTCCTACGACGGAGACGCTACGCGAATAGCAAGCGTAGACATTCAGCAGGAACTCAACCGCTTGGAGGAGATGATTCTTGCCGGTTTCAATATTCCACTGACGCGACGCACGTTAGTGGATGAAGACAAGCTGCTGGATCAGCTTGATGAAATACGGCTTTGTTTACCTGAAGCTTTTCAAGAAGCAGCAGCAATCATCCAGCAAAAGGAGGAAATTCTCCTACAAGCGGAAGAGTACGGGCAACAAATTGTTGATGCAGCGCAAGCCAAGCGATCGCAAATTTTGGATGAAAGTGACATCATCAGACAAGCAGAACGCGAAGCCTCGGAACTGCGGCGACAAGTTCAACAAGAATGTGACGAAATGCTGCAAGAAACCCTCGAAGAAATTGACCGTAAGCGACGCGCTTGTCAGCAAGAAATAGAGGAAATGCGCCGTCAGGCAATTGCAGAAGCAGAGGCAGTTGAACAGGGAGCTGATGACTACGCTGATAGCGTTCTAGAAAATATTGAGCAGAATCTTCAGGATATGTTGCGAGTTATTCGTAACGGACGTCAACAATTACTACCAGACTCCTCTTTAGACGATAATTCTCAATTTCCCAAGAAGAAATAGGCGCAGGTAAATTGCAACACTTTCGGTTCCAAGAGAAGGATATTATGCTGACTCGGTTGAAAGTTTCTGGCTTTAAGAATTTAGTTGATGTTGATGTACGCTTTGGACCATTCACCTGTGTAGCGGGTGCTAATACCAATTCGCTATGAAGATGCACTTAATATTTTTAAACGAACCACAAAGACGCAAAGAACACGAAGGAAGAAGGAATAATTATTAAGTGCAAGTTTACGGAGAATTGGTATAACGGTGTTGGCAAGTCTAACTTATTTGATGCCATCCGATTTTTAAGTGTGATTGCCCAAAGGGCAGTGGGCTTCACGCAATCGCGGATCGTCCTCTTATTGAAGCTGCCTTAGCTGTTCGAGATGAAGAAGGTCGGACAGCCGACGTGCGAAGTTTGTTCCATCGTGTTGGTGATATCTATACAGATCAAATGTCCTTTGATCCTGAAAAAACTAGGTTACATTATTTTGCAAATTATCTAAAAAAAGCGAGATTTCGTTGACTAAACTCAAATAAACAGGTTGCTCAAAAGATACTCTTCTCCACTACAACGTGTATGTAAAATCCTCTACCAACATACCGGGAACCATACTACCTCCAAGTTGACGACTATCGTATGTTCCTACTTCAGGAATGAATTCTTGGAAATTTGTCAAATCTACGAGATTTTCTCCCCAAAAACGATAGAGACTTTCATCAAAACGCAAGTTTTCAATAGGAGCGATAATTTCGCCACCTTCCACCCAAAAACAAGCATAACGAGTCATACCTGTAATTCTTCCTGTGGGGCGATCGCTCCAATTCAAGTAATGTAAATTAGAGACGTACAAACCGGTATCTAAACTAGGAAGAATTTCCTCAAATCTTAAATTGCCCGGATTGATTTCTGGCGCACGTAAAGCCTCATAACTATTAGCGCCGTTAGCAGTTTTTTGATATTCCTTTGCCGTGCGAGAATTTACCAGCGTATTTACCAAAACTCCCTTTTCAATTAAAGGCAATTCTGGTGCTGCCATTTCTCCTAATTCATTAAATCGCGGCACCAACCCTCGTTGAAAGTTTTCTTTCACAAAAAATGCATTACTCAACTGCTTTTCTTTGCGCCACAGTAAAGCTAAAGCACTGCCCCCTTGTTGTAAATCAGCTTCACTGACACCTCCCCAAGAAAGCATGGCTAATAAATCAGCAACCGCTGCTGGTGCAAAATAAGTTTTGTACTGACCCCGTGGTAATTCTTTTACAGGACGACAAAGCAATTTGAGTTGTCTTTTGGCATCACTAATTTTAGCTGCATAAGCTTCATGATTCCAATCACTACCTGCAAAAGTTCCTTTAACAGCTTGTCCTTCGGTCGTGAATATAGAATAGTCCAATGTAAAAGTATCGGTACTAAACCAATGCTTTTGCCCACTCGAATCGGCATAAGCTTTAATAACAACTCCCCCAGCGTATATACCTGTAAAATCTAATTCTGCAACCTGTTTTAGCACCGTTGGCACGACCAGTTCATCAGCCAATAAGTTTCCAGAATGGACTTCTCGACTGGTATTTGTGCCTGATGGTAATACTAGATATGGATCTACGGGTAACTGGGGAAGTTCTTCACGTAGTTCTTGCAAAGCTTGATATGCTAAAAACCAATCTTCTTCGCAATTTCCAGTAAAGGGAAATTGCCGAGAACTACTGCGCTGATTTTGCATTAAAGTCAGTTCAATCCAACCATCAGCGACACAACCTGTTTGTCGCACCTTGGCATGATTGAAACGAGTAAATTGACTGCGTTCACTGCTGAGTTTCACAGTGAATTGTTCATCTTCTTTCTTATCTAGAAGAGTGTCAATCAGTTGGTTAAAGCTGACTTCTAAGGCAGATAGTTCTTCGTGTTTCATGGGCATTGTAAATCGAGGGGTAGATGAGGAGGTGGGGAGCACGGGAGCAGGAGAGCAGGGGAGCACGGGAGCACGGGAGGAA
This sequence comes from Scytonema sp. PRP1, assembly GCF_036697665.2. NCBI lineage: Bacteria > Bacillati > Cyanobacteriota > Cyanophyceae > Nostocales > Scytonemataceae > Scytonema > Scytonema sp. PRP1. The sequence continues at coordinate 79,130 of NZ_JBAHYJ020000096.1, forward strand.
GGTAGAGAAGAACAACTCTTCTTGTTCCCTTGTCGTTTTGTCCTCTTGTCCCTTAATCTTCTTCAACCGCCGCCGCCAAAAACTTCGACGTTAGCAAATACACAAATGGGTGAACCATGACCTACCGAAATCGCTTGGTTTGGTTCTCCTTTACCACAAAATGGAGTTCCATACATCTGCCAAGTAGAGGAGTTTCCTACTTTTACTAAGCTGTGCCAAAACTCTGGAGTCGTGGCTCTATAGTTGGGATTGCGGAGGGTTTTGGTGAGTTTGCCGTTTTCAATCAATTTAGCGTACTCGCAACCAAACTGAAATTTATACCGGCGATCGTCAATCGACCAGGAGCGATTAGATTCCATGTAAACACCGTGTTCTATTCCAGCAATGATTTCCTCAAATGAGGTTTCCCCTGGCTCTAAATTCAAGTTTGCCATGCGGTCAATTGCTGGTCGATTCCAAGAGCTAGCACGCGCACAAGCAACACCTGGTACGCCTGCTCTTGCTTGGCTTTCCAGACTGCCCAAACCTCGCAGGAGAACGCCTTCTTTGATTAAATACTCCCGCGTTGCCACAGCACCCGTATCATCGAAGCCATAGCTAGCAAATTCACCCAGTACTGTGGGGTCAAAGGTAATATTCATTGCGGGAGAACCATACACCAAAGTGCCGAAATCACTCTTACTGACGAAGCTTCCTCCGGCGTAATTGCGCTCATCTCCCAAAATTCGGTCAATTTCTACGGGATGCCCCACGCTTTCGTGGATTTGCAGCATCATCTGGTCTGGCGCTAACACCAAATTGGTACGCGTAGTTGGACATTCTTCTGCTGTCAACAGTTCTACTGCTTGTTCACCAATTTGTTGTACCCGTTGCCATAAGTCTGGTTCTTGGAAAAGTTCCAGCCCCCCTTGGTAACAATTTGCTTGCCAGCCGTTGTTGGTGCGTTGCTGGACAATCGCGCCATCTTGTGCTGTAGCCCCGTAATGACTGCTAAAAAACATGAAGTTTTGATACACTTCAGAGCCGTTGCTGCTGACAAACCAAGTTTCCCTTTCGCTGATGCTAGCAACTACTGTGGTTTGTACAATTTGGTCAGAGACTTTTAGGGTTTGGCAAATGCGGACAAGTAAATCGTTGATTTCCCCTGGACTAAGAGCATCCAAGGGTTCAAGAAACGGCGAAGTATACTGACCGACTACTTTAGGACGCTCTCTCGCCGCGTTAAATGGATATATCCACCATTCACTGGCAGCTAGTGCTTGTTTATACGCTTTTTCAGCAGCAGATTGCAAATCTTGCAGTTGCAGTGAATTGGTAGCTCCATAGCCTATACACCCGTTTACCATGACTTCCAGCATAGCTCCGGTAGTGGAAGATTTACCGTTGCTTTGGGGTATGCCGTCACGGAAATGACGGTTATATGAAGTATCTTTCACGCCTCTAATACCGACCCAATCAGCAGGTATATTTATTTGAGCGATCGCTTTTGTTAGTTCAGACCACATAGCAATTCAAAATTCAAAATTCAAAGTTCAAAAAACTATTTTTGATGATTTTGTTTGGTTTAACGACGATAGTAGCAATTATCTTAATAAGTTCGTTAATTTGCCCTAAAAGAGATAGTAAGCGATTTTCTGGTATCAATTCAGTAGTAATCAAAAGTCTTATCCAGTATCTGGTTTCTTTTGCCTCTTTCAGCGCAATTTCTAGCTTGTTAACAAAATCGGCTGTACTCTGTGCTGATTCGGATTCTTCGACATTTGCGCCAATTGACGTTCCAGACTTGATCAACTATTTGGAGAGTGTTTGCACTACTCGCGGACTTTCATCTAGTACCTTGCAAAGTTTAACAATGCGGACAGCGAACTCAAACGTCCTATCTGTAATTGCTTTATAATGGCTCGTCATTTTCCATTTTCAATCTCATTATTAATTTTGTTCGCGTAGCGTGCCCGCAGGGCATACTTTGAATGCGTGAATGCGTGAATTTTCAATTGCGGTGCCATCTAGTGCCTTCACGGCTATCAATTAGGGTAATACCTTGTGCTTGTAGTTCGTCACGAATGCGATCGCTTTCGGCAAAATTCTTTGCTTTGCGTGCATCCTGCCTTTTCTGAATCAACGCCTCAATTTCCGCATCGCTTATACCGCTATTTTGGGGTGTTTGGGCTGACATCTTGGCTTCTAAACCCAGAACTTGAGCTAATGTGACAAGAGTTTGCCACTTGCTTTGTAGTTCTGCACTTGATGTCTCGGTTTTTCCCTCATGTACTAAAATATTTCTCTGGCGTTGTAGTTCCTTGGCTAATTCAAACAGCACAGGTAACCCAGCAGAAAAATTAAAGTCATCATTGACAGCTTGTTGAAAACGCTCAACGTAGGAATTTTCGATTGTGGATGATTCTTCCCATGCGAGTTGTTTACCGTATTCATAGCCGAAGAGTAAACCTTCTTTGAGAGTTTGCCAACTGTTTGTCTTGTCGGCGATCGCCTCATCGGTAAAGTCAATGGGTTTGGTATAGTGCGCCCCAAGTACAAACAACCGCACCACCATTGGGTCAACTCCTTGATCCAGCAATTCCCGAATCGTGATAAAGTTGCCCAAAGACTTGGACATTTTTTCACCATCCACTTTTACCATGCCGTTGTGCAGCCAGTAACGCGCCAGTGGTTTTCCTGTGACAGCTTCTGATTGAGCGATTTCATTTTCATGGTGGGGAAACTTTAAGTCTTCACCTCCAGCGTGAATGTCTATAGTTTCGCCAAGGCGATCGCGCACCATCGCCGAACATTCAATATGCCATCCCGGACGACCTTGACCCCAAGGTGATTCCCAAGCGGGTTCTCCTGCTTTTGCTGCTTTCCACAAAGCAAAGTCAAACGGGTCTCTTTTCTTCTGATACTCTGGATCGTCCACATTTACCCGTTCGCTGGCTCCTGCTTGCATATCTTCTAATTTGCGTCCGGAAAGTTTACCATACTCAGAAAACTGGCGCACTGCGTAGTAAACATCACCCTGGGCAGGGTAAGCGAAGCCTTTATTTTCTAACTCATGAATGAGCCGCACAATGCCATTTATCGTGTGAGTTGCACGGGGATACTCATCAGCATCCTTAATCCCCAGCCGCCTCATATCCTCAAAATATGCTTGGATAAAGCGCTCAGAGACAGCTTCCATTGATGAATGTTCTTTCTGCGCTCGGTTCAGTATCTTGTCGTCAATATCGGTAAAATTCTGGACGAAGCGCACTTGATAGCCAAGAAATTGCAGGTACCGACGCACGACATCCCAAACAATACAAGCTCTAGCATGACCCAAATGGCAGTAGTCGTACACTGTCACGCCGCAGTAATACATCTTAACTTTTCCGGGTTCGACGGTTTCAAAAGGTTCTTGGCGACGGGTGAGTGTATTGTAAACAGTTAGGGTCATAACCAAGTTTTACTAAATATAGAGATACGTAATAATAGGGGAGGGCAGTGACACAGCGCTGCACGAGGGTCTTTCGCTCTCACAGCGACTGGCAACCCGTAAGTTGTACGGACTGGCACTTTCGGCGCTAGCGTCTCTGAAGGAGAAGGGCTGGGATGAAATACCAGCATCCCTATGCTAGTGTTTTCTGTACTCTGTGCGCTACATTCTTCTATTTTGACTTTTTCACAGCATCGCTATGCAAGCAGTTAGTTCCGAATCGAAATCAATAGATGCACCGAAACAAGGATTGCCAGTAACAATTATTACTGGATTTCTTGGTAGCGGTAAGACGACTTTACTTAATCATATCCTGACTAATCAGCAGGGGCTGAAGACTGCTGTTTTAGTGAATGAATTTGGCGAAATTGGCATCGACAATGAGTTAATTATCTCCACTGACGATAATAATAATATGGTGGAGCTGAGTAACGGTTGTATCTGCTGCACCATTAACACTGATTTAGTAGATGCCGTTTACAAAGTTTTGGAACGCCAAGACAAGATAGATTATCTCGTTGTCGAAACAACTGGACTGGCAGATCCGCTACCAGTTGCGCTCACATTTCTCGGCACGGAGTTACGCGACTTAACCCGTCTGGATTCAATCATTACGGTCGTAGACGCGGCAAATTACAGCCTGGATTTATTCAATTCTCAGGCAGCTTACAGTCAAATTGCCTACGGTGATGTGATTCTGCTCAACAAAACAGATTTAGTTTCTCAAGCAGAATTAGAGACGCTGGAAGCAAAAATTCGGGAAGTTAAGGAAGGAGCGAGAATTATTCGCACTAACCGATCGGAAGTACCACTCCCCTTGATTCTCAGCGTCGGTCTGTTTGAGACAGATAAGTACTTTGATGATGCTGCTAATGAGCATAGTCATGACCATCACCATGACCACCATGACCATGAACATGAACATCATCAGCACCACGATCATGACCACTCTGAATGCGGTCATGACCATGACCATGATCACGAACATCACCATCATTCTGACCATTTAGAAAATGATGGTTTCACCTCCATATCCTTTCAGAGTGACAAGCCTTTTGCGATTAGGAAGTTTCAGTATTTTCTAGATAACCAGTTACCTGAAACTGTCTTCCGCGCAAAGGGGATTATGTGGTTTGATGAAAGTCCCAAACGTCATATTTTCCACCTTTGCGGTAAGCGTTTTACTCTGGATGATGATGAGTGGAAAGGTGAGAAGAAAAACCAGTTGGTGCTTATTGGTCAAAATTTAGATCATGAGGCTTTGCGACAACAACTGGAAAACTGCGTTTGTCTGCCTTCAACCACTCGCGGCAAAGGTTTCGGGAAATAATTATTAGTCATTCGACTCGTTCCCAGGTTCCACCTGGGAATGCACTTTTTAAGTGGCTCTGCCACTTTTTGTCCTAAGAAAGCACTCTACCAGTAAGCATTCCAACACAGCCACCTCAGAACGACGATATCTGGTGAAAACCGTCGTATTCAAATCAATGAATAAACTGTCGCATGAACTCTAAGGTTTTATCAAGGGTTTTTGTATACACGGTTACTGCCATTGACGGGAATGCCGTTGTAATTATTTTTGTAAGTGGTTGAGAGTTTTGTATTAACTGAGTTTTGTCTACAGCTAGCAACTTTAACGATCGTCTAAAAAATTTTGGATAACCATCTATAACTGCTAAATTTGTTACTTATATTTTTCCCTGAAAAATTTAATGTCAATACCATAACTAAGTATGAAAGGACGCATTCGTTCGAGTTCAAGTAAAATCAACAACAGTAGTTGTGGGAAACAAGCGATGAATTGCAATTTGTGCAGGTTGTCCCCAGTCAAGTAAATCAGTCGTAGCGGTAGATAAGTAGAGACTTGAAATTCCAATCCACAATCCAAAATAGGAATGCGTGTCATTATCCAGCGAGTTAAATCATCTCAAGTGACTGTCAACAGTGAAATAGTCGGTAAAATTGGACGAGGGCTAAACTTGCTCGTCGGTATTGCCGATACTGATACTCATGCCGAACTTGATTGGATGGTGCGTAAGTGTTTGGAATTGCGGCTGTTTCCCGATGAAGAAGGCGGTGATCGTTGGCAAAAATCTGTACAAGAAATTGGCGGCGAATTGCTGGTAGTAAGTCAGTTCACCCTTTACGGTGACTGTCGCAAAGGTCGCCGTCCGTCTTTTGACCGTTCAGCTGCTCCTGAAATAGCACAAGAGTTGTATAACCGCTTTGTTGACAAGTTACGCTCAAGTGGTTTGCAGGTGGAAACAGGTCAATTTGGGGCAATGATGCAAGTCTCTATTGAGAATGACGGTCCTGTTACTTTGTTACTAGAGCGAGAAGCAACATAAGAGTTTATACTGAAAATAAAAATCTCAGCGGCAGCTAGACTGCTAGGTACTAAATGGTGAGAGAATATTAAACTACCGATAATAAAAGTTTAAATTCACTCAACATGGCTCAAATTCAGTTTTCCAGAGGTATAACCGAAGATGTAGTTCCAGACGTGCGCCTGACGCGATCAAAGACGGGTGACAGCGCAACAGCGACGTTTATCTTCCAAAATCCCAAAGCTTTAGAGAGCACCAGCACCGAGGAAATCACTGGGATGTACTTAATTGACGAAGAAGGAGAAATTGTCACCCGCGAAGTTAAGGGTAAATTCATTAACGGCAAACCAGAAGCATTAGAAGCCGTTTACGTGATGAGATCGAAAGACGAGTGGGAGCGCTTTATGCGGTTCATGCAAAGGTATGCTGAAGACAACGGTCTGGAATTCAGTAAATCTTAAACAGTTATTCGTTATTAATTAGTGTTAGTGCTTGGTCGTTAGCAAGACAACCAACAACTAACACAAAACAACGAACAAATGACTAATAACAAAAACTCTATAGTTTACTTATGACGCACATTCCTCACCCAGATTCCCCTGGCATAGCGGTAAGTTGTGCTGTCGTTACTGTCAGCGATACACGTTCAAAAGAAACAGACAAAAGTGGTCAGCTGATTCAAGAATTACTCCGCAATGCCAATCATACAGTAGAAGCTTACATGATTGTCAAAGATGAACCTGTGCAGATTCAAAACCAGATGCAAATGCTGGGTGAGAATCCAAATTTGGATGTTGTGATTTTCAATGGTGGCACAGGTATTGCGCCGAGGGATACCACCTACGATGCTATTGAAAACTTGCTAGAAAAAATTCTGCCAGGCTTTGGTGAGTTGTTCCGCTTTTTAAGTTATCAAGAAATTGGTTCGCGAGCTATTGCATCTCGCGCTGTTGCTGGTGTTTATCAACAGAAACTTATCTTTTCCCTTCCTGGTTCCAGTAATGCAGTGCGATTGGCAATGGAAAAGCTGATTTTGCCAGAACTCGTTCATCTAGTTGGACAGATGCGTAAGTAAGAAGAACGCAGAACACAGAACACAGTAATCAGAATATCCCCTGCATGATTTATCCGGGGGATTTAAGTACGGAAAAAGTTTGTTGGTCTCCTGCATGATTTATCCGGGGGCATAAGACCAATACTCAGGAACCTTACTCTTAATTCATGCTCAAAAAGCGCGTTTAATATTCTGACTTCTAAGTTCTGATTCCTGAGTTCTTTTTTGGTGAAAAAAAACAACCCCCTCTATGAGAGGAGGTTATTAATTTTTATTCAGGTAATTCCTAAAAGAATCATAACCCACCAATTGTTAAACAGATGACAGCCAAAATGGCACTAACTATATAAAAGACGGCAACAACTTGCAGTTCTGACCAACCAGTCAGTTCCAGATGATGGTGTAACGGAGCCATCTTCAGCAGGCGCTTGCCTTTGCCATCAGGACCTTTGGTAGCTTTGTAATAACCAACCTGTGCCATCACGGAAAGGGTTTCTACGAAGAAGATGCCGCTGAGAATGAACAGCGCTACTAAGCTGTTAGTCAACAAACCTACTGCTGCTAAAGCGCCTCCTAAAGCCAAGGAACCCGTGTCTCCCATGAAAACACGGGCTGGGTTACGGTTATGTGCCAGGAATCCTAAGCAACTGCCACTCATACAAGCGCAGAAAACCATCAATCCAGGCGAGGAGGGTGCAGCCAGCGCCCCTAATGCCAGCAGTGCGACCGCCACCGTTCCTGCTGCTAAGCCATCAATACCATCAGTCAGATTTGTGGCGTTACTTTCTGCCACTAAGACAAAGCCAGCCAAGGGCCAGAACAGTAACCCTAAGGGTAAAGAAAAACCCAAAGGCAAAGCAATTGTTGTAATGTTAAAAGGTTGAGTAAAAAACAGCCACACACAGAAAGCTAGTGCAAAACCGACTTGCAAAGCTAGTTTCATCCGAGGAGATATACCTTTATTAGACTTGCGGCGCAGAATTTCCCAGTCGTCAATCCAGCCAATAAATCCATAACTTAATGTTAAAGCAGAAACGGCTAGCACTTCTGTCGCAAAGCTAGACCATACACAGGCAGCGATCGCTGCCACGGGAACAAAGAAAATGCCCCCCATTGTTGGTGTACCTGCTTTTTTTAGATGAGCCTGCGGACCATCCTCGCGGATGATTTGCCCTGTTTTCAGGGCTTGCAGTAGTGGTATTGCCCAGAAGCCGGCGGCGGCTGAAGCCAGCGCGCAGAATAAAAATGGCAAGGTGAGCGACATACCTTGCCAGGGCAACCTATTCGCCACCCAATCTAATACCAGTGCTGATACACCTAGACTTACACCCAGTACAGAGACCAGACCTATGCCATTGATAATGCTCAATCCTTGGTCAGGAGATAATTTTGCGTCCACGGAAACTTCCCTTCACTCCACACTTGCAAAACTAAACAATCGGGACTATCTATGCCAATATACCTTCAGCCAGAATTATTTACTCCTCATCAGGAGCAGCATCATCGTCGTCATCGAAGTCATATTCGCCAATGCCATCATCAGTACTCAAAAACTCTGATATCTCTTCTTCGTCATCTAGAAAATCAGGCTCGAGAACATCACGTGCTATCAGACGACCGTTAGATTGCAACCAGTCGAGTAGGGAGGACTCTTGCTTTAATGGAATTACAGATGCCCGCTGGTTTCGGGGTACTTCACGCAAAGGAGAATTTAGCATATCTACAGAAGACAATAAAAGGGGAAGGTAACTAGACACTTAGAGTTTATCACTTGATAATGCCCGATTTACTTGTTCATTCAACTGTTTGACTGATAAATCCGACAAAAAATTTTTTATTTATTTATTGATCAGCCAAATTTGAAAGCCAATTCTTCATTAGTATGGCACTATACATAGTTCATCAATATTTTCTTGATACTGATGTTTTTGAGGTTATATGACGATGCTTGGAAAGACAGATCTTTTAGAAGCAATTGCTGGGAAAAATCGCGGGCTGCTTGCTACAGAGCAGGACAAGCAAGCTATTTTGGTAGCAATTGCAAATTTGGAAGATGTAAATCCTACACCTTCTCCAGTTGAAGCAACAAATTTGCTAAATGGTAATTGGCGATTAATATATACCACTAGCAAAGCTCTATTAAACATTGATAGCTTACCACTGTACAAACTTGGTCAAATTTATCAGTGTATCCGCGTAGAAACTAACAGTGTTTACAACATAGCTGAGATTTATGGCTTACCTTTTCTTGAAGGTATAGTCAGCGTTGCTGCAAAATTTGAGCCAGTCTCAACTCGGCGCGTCAACGTGAAATTTGAGCGATCGATTATCGGTTTACAACGTTTACTAGGCTACAATTCTCCAGAGAAATTTATCCAACAACTCGAAGTCGGTAAAAAACTCACTGCAATTGATTTTCCTTTAAATAGTAAGGAACAACAAGGCTGGTTAGATATAACTTATATAGATGACAATTTGCGTATTGGTAGAGGTAATGAGGGGAGCGTGTTTGTCTTGACAAAAGCATAAGGTTATCCCAGAAAAGTCCTTGCGACCAATGAAGTTAAGCGATCCCAGGAATTTTGTCAAGGAGAATTTTACACTTTTTTTGAATAATCTAGAATGGGGAATAGGTAACAAGTCGTAGGTGAGAGTCAAATGCCTCGCCTGCGCTGTACTCAAACAACCTATTTTTTGTAACCTATCCCCTGCACCTGATAACCTTTACCCTGTAACCTATCCCGTAGGTTCGTGGTTCGCTGCACCCTGTAACTTATTCCCTCTTTACTCTAAATGACGAAAATTGATCCTATAAGTTCCTCAAGAGACAACAAGAAGGCAAGATAAATAACTTAACAAAGCCTCTTGATGAGACCTCCTGGTTGTAGAGTGAAATCAATTAGCCTTATATATTGGCGATTGATAACTCAAAGGGAAGAAACTCATGGTTCAACGTGGTTCTAAAGTACGTATTCTCCGCCGGGAATCTTACTGGTATCAGGATGTAGGAACCGTAGCGTCTATTGACCAAAGCGGTATCAAATACCCTGTGATTGTCCGTTTTAACAAGGTAAATTACGCTGGCGTCAACACCAATAACTATGGTCTGGAAGAACTCATAGAGATTGAAGCTCCACAGGCAAAGGCGAAGAAGTAACAGGTTCGCGCCAGATTATCATGGGGAAGTCGGGAAGATGAGGAGTATGAGGAAGATGAGGAGTATGAGGAAGATATCCCCCTTATCCCCCTTATCCTTCTTATCCCCCTCATCCTTCCATCTCCCCCATCTGCTGATCTCCTAAAAAAGATGCCTGAACTGCCTGAAGTTGAAACAGTCCGGCGGGGTTTGAATCAATTAACCCTTAACCAGGAAATTACGGGTGGAGATGTGCTGCTTAAACGCACCATCGCCTACCCGTTTTCTGTTGATGAGTTCTTAACTGGAATCAAAGGAAGTGCCATCTCAACTTGGCATCGTCGCGGCAAATATCTTCTAGCCGAACTCACCCCATCCCCCTCACTCCCTCACTCCGTTCGGCTGAGCGCTCACGGCGAAGCCCTCACTCCCTCATCTTCCTCATCCCCCTCATCTCCCTCATCTCCCTCATCTCCCCTTAACGGCGGGCTGGGGGTTCATCTACGAATGACCGGTCAACTTTTGTGGCTGCATCAAGATGAACCGTTACACAAGCACACGCGAGTCAGATTATTTTTTAGAGATCAACGCGAATTACGCTTTGTTGACCAACGTACCTTCGGTCAAATGTGGTGGGTGCCTCCAGGAGTGCCACCAGAAAGCATTATCACAAGTTTGGCAAGATTAGCAGTAGACCCCTTTTCACCGGAATTTACTGTTGAGTACTTGGCGCTTAAAGTGCGGAACCGTCGGCGTCCGATAAAGACGGCACTTTTAGATCAGTCAGTCGTGGCAGGCTTAGGTAATATCTATGCTGATGAAGCCCTGTTTCTCAGTGGAGTCCTGCCAGAAACTTTATGTATAGATTTGCAGCCAGAGCAAATTGAGCGTTTGCGATCCAGCATTATTCAAGTGTTAGAAGCCAGTATACAGGCTGGCGGTACAACTTTTAGTAATTTCCTGAATGTCAAGGGCATCAACGGTAACTACGGTGGGGTTGCCTGGGTTTACAACCGTGCTGGAGAACCCTGTCGAGTTTGTGGTACGGCAATTGCACGGACTCGGTTAGCTGGGCGTTCAAGCCACTATTGTGTTCAGTGTCAACGATAAGCAATTCAAATTAAAAATCCAAAAGATTGCAACTTAAAGTGAAAAATTAATGTATAAAAATTATTGTATTCTTCTGATACAATTTTCATTTAAGATTCGGAATTTTGAATAAACGTAGATGAGGGCAGATAGTTATCTAGAAATTATCTGCGTATATCTGCGTGTGCCTGCGGTTGCAATGCGTGGATTTTGAGACAAGCTACTACCAGTAGGAAGTTTGAGGAATCCAAATTTAGCAGCCATAAAACGAACTGATATCTAATCAGGGCATTTCCCGACACACCTAGGGAGGAGGCAACTCCTAGCTCTAGAAGGACTTCGTGCGAGCTAAGATCCTGAATACAACCAATTTACATACTCAAGAGGGAAACTCATGGCTGTAAAAAGAGGAGATATGGTTCGCGCTGTCCGCGAGAAGCTGGAAAACAGTCTAGAAGCACAAGCGAGTGACCCACGTTTTCCTTCCTATCTGTTTGAAACCAAGGGCGAAGTTGTAGATATCAAAGGTGATTATGCCCTTGTGAAGTTCGGGAAAGTGCCAACACCAAATATGTGGCTACGTCAGGATCAACTTGAAGAATTTAAATAACACTCAACCATTAGCACAGGTACTGCAATTATGAGCTATTCCCCTTCCTCCCCAAAAATGTGTCATTCACCCCGTGTCACCGTTGTCGGTGCTGGCAAGGTTGGTAGTACCTTAGCGCAACGTATTGCCGAAAAAAATCTAGCAGATGTCGTGTTGCTTGATATTGTCGAGGGTATGCCCCGAGGACTGGCACTCGATTTGATGGAGGCAAGGGGAATTGAACTGCACAATCGTCGGATTATTGGTACAAACGATTATGCTGAGACATCTGGTTCTGATGTCGTAGTCATTACGGCAGGTTTTCCCCGCAAACCTGGCATGACTCGCGATGATTTGCTGGTGGCAAATGCCAAGATTGTGGTGGAAGCCGCAAGCAAAGCAATTGTTTATTCTCCCGAAGCTATATTTATAATTGTCACAAATCCCTTGGATGTGATGACTTACTTAGCATGGCAAGCAACCGGGCTTCCAAGCGATCGCATTATGGGTATGGCTGGCGTGTTAGACTCAGCACGCTTAGAAACCTTTATTGCAATGGAATTGGGAGTTTGTCCCCAAGATGTCAACGCGATGGTTCTGGGTAGCCACGGAGATTTAATGGTGCCCTTGCCGCGTTATGCTACTGTCAATGGTGTTCCGATTACAGAATTGCTCGATGCAGCCACAATTGAGCGATTAGTGCAGCGTACCCGTAACGGTGGTGCAGAAATTGTGCAATTGATGCAAACAGGAAGTGCTTTTTTTGCCCCCGCTTCTTCGACTTGCGTGATGGTGGAATCAATATTGCTGAATCAGTCGCGATTGTTACCAGTGGCGGCGTATCTCCAAGGTGAATATGGTTTAAATGATATTTTTATCGGCGTTCCCTGTCGCTTAGGACGTAGCGGAATTGAGAAAGTCGTGGAATTAAACCTCTGTGATGCAGAAAGGGATGCTTTGCATATTTGCGCCCGAGAAGTACGTAAAAATCTTGACAGAGCACAAGAAATTTTTGCTGCTGTTACTAGGTAATATTATGCCGCTCTAATTATCCATAACCGGAAAACCCCACCCCGCAATCATCTGCGCTTTTGCTCCCCTCCCTGCTTGCGGGGAGGGGTCAAGGGTGGGGTTCTGTGATTATAAGTAGTATCAAGTGCGCTCGATTACCCATAGCCCAATACGGTTCAGTTAGTGGTGTTTAGTTTTGTTAAGATCCCCCAACCCCCTTAAATAAAAAGGGGGCTTAGTTCCCTCCTTTTTAAGGAGGGCTAGGGAGGATCAATCCTTAACTGAACTGTATTGACCCATAGCCGGAAAACCCCACCCCGCAATCATCTGCGCTTTTGCTCCCCTCCCCGCAAGCGGGGAGGGGTTGGGGGTGGGGTTCTGTGATTTTGGTTTTGGGTAAGTTTCCGGATTTTATATAAAATTATGTGTATTTAGCTACCTATAACAAAACAAAAAGACTCCTTCCTTGACCTCGCTAAAAGCGGAGATGGGGGCGGAGTCTATATTGGGCTTGGCTGTAATCAGTAGAGGATTATTTTTCCTTTGTTAATTATCGGTAACCCTGATCCGCAGGGTCGCCGTAGGGGTCTTCACTTGCTGGGCGGACGTTACCATATTCTTGGTCTGCAGGGTCGCCGTAGGGGTCTTGGCTTGCGGGGATGACGTTGCCATACTCTCCATAGGAATCAGCAGGGTCGCCGTAGGGGTCTTGGCTGGCGGGGATGACGTTGCCATACTGCCCGTAGGAATCAGCAGGGTCGCCGTATGGGTCTTGGCTGGCGGGGATGACATTGCCATACTGCCCGTAGGAATCAGCAGGGTCGCCGTAGGGGTCTTGACTTGCGGGGATAGCGTTACTGTAGTAATCCTGATCGGCTGGATCTCCATATGGATCTTCACTTGCTGGACGTGGCTGGCGCTGATCGTCGTTTGACCCAATAATCAAATCCTTTGCCTTTCTCAAAAAGTCGTCTACCATAACGTATCTCCTTTTTATTTCGGTGGTTAATTGTGCCGTTGTTTTTTTGTCGTTTTGGGTTGCCTTATTGCCTACGCCTAAGTGCTATCCCGAACAAACGGCTTTTTATTTAAAATGCGGGGGCTTCTTGTGGAGCGATGTCCGTTAAAGTGCGACCTGTTTGACGCCCGTTATATCCTTGGAAATCTCGGTACTGTTGCGCTTGTGACTCCGGAACTTGAATTCCTCCGGAAGGTGGTGATACCCACTGTGGACGACCTTGAGCATCGCGGTAGTAGACACGCCCGTTCTTAGAAAGGTAGTACTTGCCCTGCGCTCCCTCTGCTTTAGCATTCTTTCGCTGGTTGTAGAGGTAGTAAAGAGCGGCGGCTCCCACCAAGGTTATCCCTACTTTTTGCCCCGTTGATAATCCCCTCTTAGCTTCTTGTGGTTGGTTTGCGGGGGCTGGATTATTTACATTTCTACCAACGGTATCGTTAACAGGTGGCGGTGGCGCAGCAGTTTGGGAACCTCCACCGCAACCACTCAGTATCGGTAGTATTAGTAATGCCGAAAGAAAGATAGCCAGTGGAAGCGGAGCTTTTTTACGCTTTGGGGATATCGTGATCATTATGTTTCCTCATCACCCTGCATTTGCTAAATGCGTACTGTTAGAACAAACAACTGTGAAGGAATTTCTGTAATTTCAAGGTACGACAGAAAGAACACTAGCCGTTCTTTGACAACAGCACAAATAAACCGTTTGATTGCAATCATGATGCAATTTCTCAAGTTCTCCATCCCGCCTTTGAGAGAATCTGCATTCATCCTCAGGAAATATGCGTTAAATATACAACTTTTAGATAGGTGTTTTTGCTGTTCCGTATTTGCATTTGGATGCACTACGGTTTTGACCCCACCCCTTACCCCTCCCCGCAAGCGAGGAGGGGAGAAATACATACATGTCAAGTTAAGGTGAAAGTCAGTAATTGACAATTTTTTGAAGATTGTCTTGTTCCCAGGCTCTGGCTGGGAATACCATTGGGAGGCACAGCTTCCATCTTGCTCAGACCTGCCTAACCACATTTCTAGGTTCTACCTAAAAATGAGATTTTAGAAGGGTTTTGGCTTAAGTTCACACGAATGGGAGAAATACTCCTGCTCTGGAGGGTTCTTCCAGAGAGGGGCTTGGGGGGTGGGGTTCCTGTCATATTTGAGCAAATTGAGAACCGCTATAAAAAAATTATTTAGAGGGCTATCTATTTCGTTTATTTATAAATAATTTCAAAAATTAAAGTTACAACCGAGACATTGATAAATCAGTGTTGAGTTTTTGTGGAGATACATTTAAGTAAAATTTAGCAAAAATACATACACGAACTATTTAAGTAAAAATACATAAGTAGCAGTGTTTGACTAAAAACTATACTAGTTGTAGCAAATAGAACTATTAATATGCCGTCAAAAAATTTACAAGGTATCGAAACTCAAGCGAAAACTCGTCTCCTTCTGGCTTTGTGGGATTTGGGAGGAGCAAAGCAGGAAGTGAAGAAAGGTGAACTGACGAAGCGAATTGTTACCAAAAGCAAGAAGGTAGCAGATTATCAGAGCATCTTTAAGGAATTGGAGGAAAAAGGAGCGATCGCTATTTCCAAACAAGGCTACTCTCTAGTATCTCCTGTGGGTTTAGAGGTGCTGGGTGAAGGTTTGAAAAGTTCGGATTTTAGGTTTGAAGGAACTATTGTCGGTACTTGGACGGCTAATGCACTGCTGAAGTAGATTGGTGATCAGCATGTGCGGTAGCTGGACTCCCTACCGCACCACCTAAGGCGGTAGGGAGTGCGATCGCGTCTTACACTGATTTATTCAGTTTCTCGCCAGCCTTCAATAGTTGCCACCAAGATGTTCACTAGTGGGTGGTCTACAGCTTCTTTAAAAGCTTCAGTTCCTCCTGCTTTTAATGCATTAATAACCCGTGCTTTCAGTGTCGGATTTTGATTTATTGCTTCTGTCGCTTTAGCTACAACTGTAAGTTTTTCAATCTCCGTTGTAGTAGGATTAGTTTTCTCTAGTCGCTTTAACAATAGCTGGATTTCGGCAGCAGCTTCAGTTCGGCTTTTTGTTTGAGCTTCGTTGTTAATTATTCCACCTAAATTTGTTGTGCGAATCTCTCCTTTATTGACGCCTACAACAAAAAATTCGCCTTTTTGCTGAATAATATCTCTATCTTGATAGTTCATAAATTTTATGGTCTCCTAAATTAAAATGAATTCATGTTTCCTTGATTAACTCCAACATCAAAATTACCGCTTTGTTGAATCAAGTCTCCTTCTACTACAAAGTGATAGCTTGCGGGGGTATCTTGATTTTCCATTACCTCGTATATCTTTGCCATTATATTCTCTATATACTCTTCGTCATAATGAGGTATACTTACCTTTTTACCATCATTAGTTGAGATAGAAACACCATAGTACAATGGTTGTTTTTTTTCTTCTATAAATATTACTTTGATTAGTTCTTTTATCATGGCTAACCATTTATAGGAAGACTTTTTAGCGACTCCTGTTCTTGCTTTTTGAATGATTTGAAATACTGTTGTTCTTTTGACAATTATTCTATATAAAACAAAAGGCGACAAGCCGTAGACTGAAATTACTATTATTAACTCAATTACTTGACCGCGACTCAAAAATACCATGAATGCTGCAATAGAAAATAGTAAACCAATTAATATCAGAAAATATCTGATAAATAATCCTAATTGTTCTTGCAAATTAGGATTTTGTTTTTTTTGTAACAAAATTTATTTAAAGTAGCAATATTCCGAATTTGATAAACAACGTATGGATAGTCAATTTTCAAGGTTCTATTAGTGATTGACAAGTTTGCTGGCTTGATATTTCTTATCTGTCTAGGAGCCATAAAAACCTCTGTTCATACTTATAAGTAGCGGAAAGTGTTCTGCTGTAGCTTTACAATTAAGTAGATATAAAAAATTTTGAATTTGACACGATTTACGCAGATTTAACGAGAAAAGGAGCATTCTAGACTTTTAGATCACCCCAAGCCCCCTTAAAAAGGGGCAGTGTGTAAGTCCTATTTAAGCCTTGAATGAGCGTTGTACCCGTCCAAACCCTGATACCAAAAGCTAGCATTTATACAGGTATGACGCTGCTATTTTATAAAAAATTCAGTATATAGTAGTACCGATCCGGATGATTTTGTGTAAAAGTGCCTAATTCTTTGTAAAGAAGCTATCTTGCCAACGTAACACGCCAAATTACCAAGTTCGCTAATCATCGCATAAATTCAATCTTGTTAAGCCGTTACGTTAGACGACTTACTGAGTTCATCAAGTGCAATTACAGAAATGTTGGGTTTCTTTGCGCGTTGCGTATACAAGCTACCTTATGCCCTAAAAGTGTCAGTCAACCCCAGCATTTAGGAAAAGGTAGGAAAGTTTGTTGTTTTACCGCAACCTGTGACTGTTTCTCAAGCAAACCCCGTGTTGAACGATCGCTTCTTTACCATTCGCAAACACCAACTCGAAACACGCCAACCACCACTGCATCCAGAATTGGAAGAATTACAGAGTGCTTTAGCCTCCCTTACCATCACCAACCCAGCGGCTAAACAATTAGATCAGGATATCAAAGCATTTTTAGGTTGGACTACAGAGGAACTTATCCAGCAACCCGATGCAGATTTAGCTTGGATAAACAACATTGCAGCGTTAGGCGATCGCAGCAAAGAACAAGATCAGGGCAAAAGCAATTATCAAGCTGGAACAGAATTTGAAAACATTGCACGTCGCAGCCTTGAGTTTTTAGGATTTAAGCTTGAGGAAGCCTATAAAGGGGGTGCAGGCGGCTTAGATTTATTTTGTTCAAAACCGTATTCCTTAGTTAGCGAATGTAAGGCAGGTAAAAGTATTCCTGATCGTACAGTTGAGGAATTAGACAGGATTGGCAAGAGACATCTTAAAGAAAATTATATGAACGCTGTTCGCTTGATTATTGGTCCTGGTAAACCGACTAAACAACTTCAAGCATCGGCTGCAATATCTAAAATCAGTATTATCAATGTTATGACTTTACAGAAGTTAGTTGAACTACACGCAAAATATGCTGGTTCTGTTGACCTAATTGAACTAAAAAAATATCTTGCTCCTGGGCAGATTGACTACAAGATTGATGAGTATATTGAAAAAGTTAAAAGACAAATCCAGTTGCGATCGCAAATCGTCCAAGCAGTCCAACAACTCTTTAATCAAGATAACGAAAGGTCAGTAACTACCAGTCAAAATTTCACAGTAACAGAAATTCGCGCTCATTATAATGCCACTCAAAATCCCAAGCTAACCGATGAAGCAGTTCACGATTTAGTGATTGAACTTTCCTCACCATTAATAGGATATTTGGGAAGAATCAAGGGGAGTGATTGGAAGAGCGATCGCTTTTACTTCCTGCGCGACTTACCAACTCCTCAAATTTAGTCCTCTCTCTTACCTCTGCGTCCTCTGCGTTCTCTGCGGTTCTTTTCACAGCACATACATTCATCCCAAAGTCAGTATTCCAACCTTATAATTCACTGTTAACGCGCAGTTTATAGGACGGGCAAGATGCCCATCCCACAAAAAAAGTTGGATATTTTTTTATTTGGAAGTCCCTAAGCGAAAATATTCTTGTAGCCGAAACACTCCCAAAAATCATGCAAACCTACCAAGAACAGCGACACTACTCTCCAGAAGAGTATTTACAACTAGAAGAAACCGCAGAATACAAAAGTGACTATATTAATGGTCTAATAATCCCCATTGCAGGTGGAACGACAAATCACAACCGGATAGCCCTTAATGTCAGTACTGAATTAAATTTTGCTTTTAAGCAGCAGGATTATGGAGTCTTTATGGGTGATGTGCGTTTGTGGATACCGCAGCAGCGAATCTACACGTACCCAGACGTGATGGTAATAGCTGGTGAACCAATATATTGGGATAATCGCACTGATACTATTAGTAACCCTATAGTAATTATTGAAGTTTTGTCAGAATCAACCGCAGGTTATGATCGAGAGGGAAAATTTCAGGCTTACAGGACAATTCCCTCTTTTGGTGAGTATGTTTTGATTGACCAAACTCGAATATATATTGAGCAATATTCTAAAACGGCAAAGAAGCGATGGTCGCTTTGTGAATACGACGAAGAAGATGAAAGTATAACTCTCATCTCAATACCGTTTCAAATGTCTTTAGCAGATGTGTACAACAAGGTGAAATTTGGCGAGACACAAAAAAATTAGGGTGGGCTACTCACCCAGCCCTGACACAAGTTAACCTAAACAACTTATACTGGCGTCGCCCCATAATTCTTTATTTGGTTTGTCATTTCCAAATTCTTCAACGCCGCTTCTGCTGCTTCTAAATCATAAGGAAATGGTCGCTTATGGGGAATATAATCCCGCGCTTGAGGTGGTTTGTGACGCAACACTGCATTCACCAAAACACAGGGTTGTGAACTCAAATTAATCGCCCCGTGCAAAACTCCTGGCGGAATTATCACTAACTCAGGATGCTCTTCACTTAAAGGAATATACTGATATTGCTTATTAAGCAAAGTGACGATGACAAACCGTCCCTTAACCACTAATAGTTGGTCTGTGTGCGTTTTGTGAACAAATAAATCATCTACTGTATTGGGCGGAACCTGTACCAGCATTGTTTCATGACTGGCTTGGGCGGTAAAAAAGTCAACCATCCCCCCTTTGCTAGATTCCAGCCTACGGATTTCAATTCCCCTGTATTTACTCATAACGGTGTTGTAAAAGAGCATCGTAAAAATTGAAGCTTGTCTTCAATCTTAGATGCTCAATCAAAAAAAATTGTTACTTTGGCAACAAAAGATGACCAAAGTATGGTAGGGGAACTGTTAAATTTATCCGCTGATAGAAACCTTCAAACTGCTGGGTTCTGCCAAATTACCTTCCAACACAATTCCGCGCTGATTTGCGTGTAAATGACGCAATATCTTGTAAATTTGCTCAATTTGGTTTGTTGCAGCTGCTTTTTGAGCAACCTGTTCCAGAGAAAGGGCGGTTTTTTCTGTTTGCAAAACTTCCAAGACTCGTTTTTGTAAGTCAAGAATGGCAGCGGCTGCTTTTTTACCAGCTTCTACGCCTGGTTGATGATAGGCGTTAACGTTCACTAAGCTGCCATAAAAACCTACAGCTCGCTCATATAAAGCAATTAACGCTCCCACTGTCCGGGGATTGACTTCGGGAATGGTGACAGTAATCGAGTCGCGGTGGTTTTCATAAAGCGCTTGTCGGGTTCCTTGGAGAAAACCAGAGAGATAATCGCCTGCTGTTGTTCCGGGGTCAATTTCTGTAGATGGACCCTTTCGGTCTTCCAAAACTTCAATGAAGGTAACAAAGAAATTCGCCACACCCTCGCGCAACTGCTGAACGTAAGCGTGTTGGTCGGTTGAACCTTTGTTACCATAAACGGCGATACCTTGGTGAACGATGTTCCCTTCTAAGTCTTTCTCCTTACCCAAGGATTCCATCACCAGCTGTTGCAAATAGCGACTGAATAACAGTAAGCTGTCTTTGTAAGGTAGGACAACCATGTCTTTTTCGCCCCGTCCATTACCTGCATAGTACCAGGACAAAGCTAACAATGCGGCTGGGTTCTGTTTGATGTCAGGGACGCGGGTCGCGTCATCCATCTCTTTTGCACCCTGCAGCATAGGAAGAATATCGATACCTTGCAACGCCGCTGGTAATAGCCCCACGGCAGACAGTTCTGACGTGCGCCCTCCCACCCAGTCGAACATGGGAAATCTGGCGAGCCATCCTTCGGATTTTGCTTGTTCGTCGAGCTTACTACCTGGCATGGTAATAGCGATCGCATAATTCGCAAAGTCCAAATTCTGTCCTGAATAAGCCTTTTTGACTTCGAGCATGCCGTTGCGCGGTTCGGGCGTTCCCCCAGACTTGGAAATCACCAATACCAAAGTGCTAGCAAGGCGATTTCTCAGATGAGTCAAAATGCGGTCAATTCCTGCTGGGTCGCTATTGTCGATAAAATGAATCGCCAGAGGTGGAAAGTCTGGGGCTAAAGCATCAGCAACAAATTCCGGACCCAGGGCAGAACCACCAATGCCAATCGAGATAATATCGGTGAAGCGGTTAGCTTTTGGAGAGTGAATCCCACCTGTGTGGATTTTTTCGGCAAATACTTCGATTTGCTCTATGGTTTCTACGATTTCTTGTGTGAGTTCTGGCGTAGGGGCTAAATCAGGATTCCGCAGCCAGTAGTGTCCAACCATGCGGTTTTCATCTGGGTTGGCGATCGCCCCCTTCTCAAGTTCCGCCATATCCGCGAAAGCTTTTTCAAACTTCGGCTGCAACTTCAGGGCGAAGGCATCATCAAACCGCATCCTGCTTACATCGAGGTACAGTCCTAATCCTTCATGGAAATATAACCATTCCTGGTACCGTTGCCAAAGTGCCGTAGCGTCCATAGGGAAATCTCAAGTAAAGTGATTTTCAAAAACAAGTTTAAGCCAAGGAGCGGCATTCCCCTGTCTACCTTATACAGTTTTAAGTGTTGGCTGAATTATTCACCTTAAACATCTGGCATAGGTATGACCCTCGCTTACGCTTAAATATTGCCAGCACATAGAAACTACATCGGAACAGACTGTCCTGCTGCAAATACTTGTTTTGCGGTAAGTTGCAAGTTGGGAAAGGTTGAGGAAACAAGTTGGTCGTTATTTTGAAATAACTGTTTTTGATACTCATCCTCTACTAGGGTACAAATTGTCACCGTTGGCTGTTTAGGTTTACCAATATATTCTCTGCCACCAATCCCCAGATAATCGACGGACACTTGCTTCAAGCCGGGGAACCCGTCCAACGCAGTGTCCTCAACAATCCAATACTCAAACACCCCTAAGGTGGCGTAATCTTCAACCTTACGGGCGTAGTGGTTTTGCCAGTTTGTACTGACGACTTCAGCAATGAGTTTAATTGAGTTTCCCAATGTAATGACAGGTTCTTTTTGCCATAACCGCTCATTTATCAGTCGAGTTTGGTCTA
The DNA here is from genome assembly GCF_036697665.2 of Scytonema sp. PRP1. Taxonomy (NCBI): domain Bacteria; kingdom Bacillati; phylum Cyanobacteriota; class Cyanophyceae; order Nostocales; family Scytonemataceae; genus Scytonema; species Scytonema sp. PRP1. Next base: position 100,869 of record NZ_JBAHYJ020000096.1, read on the forward strand.
AGACAATCAGATGGGGACGAAATGCGGTATCAGTCCCCAACAGTTTGATGAGGCATCGATGGGGGATAAAATAGGTTGCATCCTGGCGATCAATTTCTACATTCAGTTTTCGCCCAATGAAGGCGGATACCTGCTCATGTGGTCCAGTTGGTTCCATCTCGATTAATTCACCATCAATTAACTCATAGCGATCGCTATCGCCGTAGTAGCTAATAAATTCATCAACAGTTAAAAGTTTTGGCGCTGATTGAACCATTGTGATTGTTCCTGATAATTCTTGCTTACCCAGAGTTTTTGTTTTTAAACTAATTCTAAGTCAGCACCAATGCCCAAGGTCGCAAGAGTACAAACAGCGGTTTTACCGTGCAGGCTGATCGAGAATGACTTTGTACCGAACGTACCCGCAAATGTTAATTGATGAAGATGTAGTACAATGTCCCGCGCCAGCTTTGATCAATGCGTAATATCAACTAATAACTCATGACTTAATAACTTATGGTTGAATATCTCATTTTCTTAACGATTTCTACCTCAATTTTTGCTTTGTTCGGTCTGGGACTGAACTTGCAGTGGGGTTTTACGGGCTTGATTAACTTTGGTCATGTTGCCTTTATGACTCTGGGCGCGTATACCACTGTGTTGTTAAGCTTAAAAGGTGTTCCTTTGTTGCTGTCAGCAATCATTGGCGCAGTTGTTGCAGCATTATTGGGATTGGTAATTGGTTTCTCGACTTTGCGTTTACGAGAAGATTACCTGGCAATTGTCACCATTGGCGTTGGCGAATTGATCCGTCTTGTGGTGAATAACCAGGATTTACCTGTGGGTAATGAGTGGAGGTCTGGAGCATTTGGTGTACAAAGTTACCCTATACCTTTAGCAACTCTTGTACCCAATCTATTCATCAAACTTTTGCTAATTGGGGTGTTGACCCTACTTGCTGGTATCACTTTCTTCTCGTTGTGGCGATGGATTCGCGTTTCTGAAGTATCAAATATTGCTAATTCACATAAGAAAGTAGGTGGCAAGCAAGAATTCATATCACGCCTGGTTATAGGAGTTTTGTTGGCAGTGTTAACAGTGGCTGTTTATATATCGGGTGCGATCGGCTTATATAACGACAACCCAACAGCAGGTTTGATGCTGATATCACTGATAGTATTAGCTTTTGTGTTCTGGCGGCTGGAAATTTTAGTGCGATCGCCTTGGGGTCGAATCCTTAAAGCCATCCGCGAAGATGAAGAGATTCCCAAGGCATTAGGAAAAAACGTCTTTTGGTATAAACTCCAATCGCTGATGCTAGGAGGTGCTGTTGCAGGTATTGCAGGTGCTTTCATTGCATGGCAACTTTCCGCAATTTATCCAAATAATTTTGAGCCACAGGAAACTTTTAACGCTTGGATTATCGTCATTTTAGGTGGTTCTGGTAATAATCTTGGCACAGTCTTGGGCGCGATCATTTACTTTATATACTATGAAGGAACGCGCAACTTAGATAAAATTATCCCTCTAGATTCAGACCGTTTAAGTGCATTGCGGATCATGATCATAGGTCTTATCTTGATGGTACTCATGATTTGGCGTCCTCAAGGTATTTTAGGGAAAAAGGAGGAACTCACCCTTGGCAAATAACGAGTCGTCTCAATTTCCGCTGTTGTCTGCAACGGGGCTTTGCAAAAACTTTGGTGGGATTAAGGCGGTCGATAACGCCGAAATTCAAGTGCCAAGTGGTAGTATCACTGGCTTGATTGGTCCTAACGGTGCAGGGAAAACGACATTATTTAACTTACTCTCACACTTCATCCGCCCAGACAAAGGACGGGTGACATTCGACGGCGAACCGATACAGAACTTGCAGCCATACCAAATCGCCCAAATGGGAATGGTTCGTACCTTTCAGGTAGCCCGAACTTTGTCGCGGTTGTCGGTGCTGGAAAATATGTTGCTAGCAGCGCAAAAACAAACAGGCGAGAACTTTTGGCAGGTACAATTCCAACAACATAAAATTGCCCAGGAACAAAAAGCACTTAAAGAACGGGCGCTGTTGTTGTTGGAATCGGTGGGATTAGCGCACAAAGCATATGATTACGCTGGAGGACTATCTGGTGGACAGCGCAAGCTGCTGGAGATGGGAAGGGCGCTGATGACTGAACCCAAATTAATTTTGTTGGATGAACCAGCCGCTGGCGTGAATCCCAGACTGATTGATGAGATATGCGATCGCATTATCGCTTGGAATAAGAATGGCATGACATTTCTGATCATTGAGCATAATATGGATGTCATAATGTCATTATGCAATCAAGTTTGGGTGCTAGCCGAAGGACGAAATCTTGCCGACGGCACACCAGAAGAAATTCAGCGTAATTCCAAAGTTTTGGAAGCCTATCTGGGGAAATCAGCGTAAAGGGGATTGGGGATTAGGGATTAGGGATTGGGTATTGGTTCGGGATCCTTGAACCCGTAAGGTCAGTTATCAGTGCGTGCGTTAGGATAACCTTGTCTATATTGATATGGTCACTATGCCAGCTGGTAAAAAAAGAGTTGGTTTAGCTGTAATAGTCGCCATAGCAACGGCGATGAATACTTTTATAGCTGTACCTGCTTTCCCTCAGTCTTCACCATTGAGGAACTCGCCATCGTCCACATATACTCCCAGCGATAATCAGGGCGACAATAACTCTAATATCAGTGCATTAGATGTCGCAAGACCTATCTTAATTGGCGGTGTTGCTGCACTTGCCTTGACGACACTTGGTTTGGCAACAGCACTGCTATCTGGGAGAAATAAAGAACAAGTAGAAGAATTACTCAAAAGCACCAGAGAAACTGTCAATGCTGTCAAGCGATCGCAATTAGCCTTTAATTTCTCTGCTTCCAGACCTCAAAATATCACAGATGAGGCTCACAGTAGTCTCAGTTCAATAGCGGCGGAACTTATTGAAAGTTATCATACTCAAGCTTTAACTCAGGCTGCGGCACAGTTTTGGTTTAGTGTTTCAGCAGCAACTATTGGGTTTCTCTTTATCATGTATATAGGTTTTTTTTACTCGCTAAAGCGACAACCCCAACTAACACTGCTGAACACTCTTCCAGGAATCGCTATAGAAGCAGTAGCAGCACTATTTTTTAAGCAAGCTGAAGACACAAGAAAGCGAGCAACAGAACTTTATGATCGCTTACGTTTAGATGATAAGCAAACACAAGCTATTACTCTTATAGAATCTATAGAAAATCAAGATCTACGAGATTTCGTCAAGGCTCAATGGGCGCTCCAAATTGTGGGATTAGAATCTCAGCCGTTACCTAATCACTTGATTTACCAAAAAGATGAAGAAAACAAAACTAGCCTAACAGAAAAGGAAAATCCTAATACTAGACAGTTTATTCGTTGACACTCAGCGACCTAAAGGTACGGTGATTCTTAAGACATCGCCGCCTTAATATCCTGATTGCTCAGGTTCCCAGGCTCACCACGTTTGCGATAATCGCGTGGTGATTTCTCCTTACGATTTTTCGGGCGTTTAGAACCTCGTGGCTCAGGTTTCACGGAGTTCCCGTGTACCATACTTTGAATTACTTCGATAGCTCTATCTCTGATGGTTTTTGCTGCACCAATGTCGGCATTTTCAATGTGACCACAACTTGTGCAAACGAACCTTTCTCTATCACGATTCAGTTTATCTATGTGACCACATTTTCTACATTCACATGAATAATGCCGAGGGTTAACTTTAATTACAACCTTTCCATGTTTCCCAGCAAGATACTCGATTTTTAAAGTTAATTCCGTCCATGCAGCTTCAGAAATAGAGCGGTTTAAAGCCTTTTTTCTACTCTGTCCGTTTTTTAAAAATCTTCTATTAGATTCGTCAACTTTTACCTTACAACGACGTAGCATACCAGCCACGTTTAAGCCTTCCAACCCGATAGCATCAACTTTCTTACTAATAATTTTGTTAGCCACGTACCATTGATAGGATTGACGTTTATCCGCTATCTTTTTATGAAGTTTACCAACTTTCTGGGCTGCAATATCCGGTTATTACTGCCTTTCTTTTTAGAGGATGTTTGGAAAGTGTCGTGTTGTACCAAAATTTATTAATGATCCCCCTAAATCCCCCTTTTTAAGGGGCAAAGGGGGGATCAACTAAAATATTTGATACTTCTCAAGAGTTCCTCCAAACAGGGAGAGCCATTCCTCGTCCTCAATTCCTCCCAGTCGCCAATCGCTAGTACTCAGTACCGTGAAGTCATTGTTCAAGCATCAGCGTGCTTACCATACCTTTGAGTTAATCCTAAAGCAGATTGAGCAGAGGGGAATGTAGAAGTGGCTGTTTGCACAGATAATTGATTCACTGTTATCGGTTGAGGCTCATACTCTGTGTTAGTAATGACCAGTGGTTTGGTAACGGTTTGAGAAATTGTGGTTTCTGTAGTTTTTGTAGAAACAGGTGTAGAAACACGTGGCGCAGCCTGTGGGCGAGTAATTGTATTTACACCAGCTGTGGTTGCTTGAGTTTTGCTCTCATTTTCCTCCAAAAACCATTTCAGTTGAGACAGCGTTGGATTGGATGGTGAAAGCTTAAGCGCTTGAATTTGAGAGTCTTTTTCCGCTATCTCCTTTTGGAGATTGGATAACTGCTTTTCTAAGTTAGAAGATTGATCTAAGGACTGTTGCAATCCCCACAAAACTGCACCCGCAAGTCCTAGTCCTAGACTGAACACGGCTCCCACTCCGGGAGAAACAATATCTTTGAGTTCACCGTAGAAAATTTCTTGACTCTCTGTTTGGATCTTCACAGGCTTAGACCCTTGCAGGGCTAAAAGCAACATGAAGGAAGCAAAGAGTGTACCTGATATCACTACGGTAGGGAGTAAGATTTTTTTGAACATAATGAAAACCTAGTGGTATCCAGTGTGAAGACAACTTCAGTAATCAAAGACCTGCACCCTTAATCAAACACTGTATTTACAGCCTAAACAATTTAAAAATCCCAAGTCAAGACAACACAATGATGTAAATTATACTTATTTTCTCATCCAAAATTAGTACATGAGTTGAAGACTTGTTTGTATATTTTTGATGAAGAATACCAAAAATCTCTAAAATTTTTAGTATAATTTATCTTTGATGACCAAGAAAATACTGTTTTTCTGTAAAAAGTTCTCTTTCTAAGTAGTATTAAACACAAAAAGAGTTTATGTAATCGTAAAAATACTTAAATATTGTCTTTACTTAAATAGAATACATCCCCCTTAAATGAATATAGTCTTGTATGTATATATAGTGGCGGGGGATAATCTGTATCAAACCGTATCAGCGATTGAAATAATTTGCCTCGTCAATCTTGTACGAAACGCCAATACATTCTATTTTCGCTTCGCATCAACTGGTAGCTGATTAACTCTCGGCGTAAAGTGGCGTAGTCAGGATGGTAGCACTTGAGAATTTCATTGACTGTGCGTTCCGAGTACTTCATTTCCATGTCAAATTTGCTTGCCAACCATTTGAGAATCACTAAGCGTTTTTTGCGGCTCGTAGGAATTTCTTTAAGGCGATCGCCGCTTCAAGAGGTGGGCTCAAAGCGATTAGCCAAATTGTTTCGACTTTGCCAGCTAACTTTCCAGCAGGGATTATTGTGGTACAGCATTTGTCTCCCCAGTACCCCAGTTACATGGCGGAAATCCTTAGCAGATCGACGGCTTTGCGAGTCAAGCAGGCAGAGCAAGGAGATTTGTTACGTTCAGGGACAATCTACACTCCTGTCCCCAACAAGCACCTGCTAGTGAACCCAAACGGTACCCTGTCGCTTTCAGATACACCAAAAATGAACTTTGTCCGCCCGGCAGGTGATAAAATGTTCGCATCAGCGGCGGAAAGTTTTAAAAGTCGAGCGATCGCGGTCGTCGTCACTGGCAAAGATAGCGATGGTGTTTTGGGAGTACTAGCCGTAAAAAAGCATGGCGGTACGGTGATTGTTCAAGATGAGGCTACTAGCGAGTGTTTCAGTATGCCCCAATCTGCTATCAACACTGGGAAAGTCGATTTCGTTCTTCCTCTAAATGCGATCGGTTAGCCTGGTTATGACTGAAAAAGTAGCCTGACAAGAACTATGCCAAAATCGAGCCATTCGTCTGGCGGACTAACGTCCGCCAGATGAATGGCTTCAGCTTTAGTCTGGTTTAACTTTCCTTGACAACTCATGAATGAAGCATGACCAACAAACTGAATTCCCACTTCATTAAATTGAGCTTTAAGTTCTCTAGAGCGAGCCTGAATTCCCTGAGAATACTCTCTAAGCATCCTAGATTTCGCCCTAATTTCAGCACCTTGCTTTCTCAGTTCCGTAGTCTTAGTTTTTAACGCATCAAAATTAGTGGATATGCAATTGTTTGGCTCAGTTGACGAAGGTTTCATAGAATGTGAGTTGTGTATCTGCTCCAACTCTGAAGGTTTGACAGGTGAATTATAGATAGCGCTTAGGAGTTTTGCTAAAGTTTCACCGACAGGCTTTTTACTTACCGAAATTTCTTTAACTAATTGTTTAGCCTGATCAAGCGTTACCCACGGTGAATGAAGCGCAGCACACAAGTCCTCATTTGTATAACGCAACTCTTGCTTTATCTCTTCGAGTTCTAACTGCTTGTAGTACAATAGTTGCTTGAGAGTTTCTATTTGCTCGCACAAAAGCTCTACTCTATCCTCAATTTCCGGTCTTTCACCAGAGTCAAGGTCAATTGAATCTGTAAGAAGATTATCTTTATCAAAATTGGTATTTTCTGGGACTTGCTCAAGTCCCTGACCAACTTGATTGCTTTTGCATATAGACTCTATGTTATTTAATAATAATGAAACCTTGCTTAGAATCGAGTCTGGTTCGCTTTTTTGGGTACGAGGCTCGAAGTTTTCTAAGAATGTTGTCTTGATAGAGTCGTCCAAACTATCCATCTATTACGCTCGTGCAATCTTCTCAACTTGTTTTACTAGAGAGCAAGTAGCAAGTTTTATTATTATTATTATTAAATAATTATGTACAATTGTTGCACTTGCCACAAAGCTCTAGTCTATTGCTTTGCGCTCTCGTTTGTCTGTCCGCTAACGTACTTACTAATACTAACAAATTTTTAATACTAAGCCCAAAGACAGTACTGAGTGCTGATTAGCAAAATTAAAAGGACTCATGGAGAGGTTGGTTCCTGTACTGGACGCACAATTGCGGGTGTTGTTGGTCTATTTTGTTGGAAGATGGCAGCAAGTGCTTGTTCCAAAGTTTCTGCCATGACAATCCGGTTATTGTAGGCAACAATTACCCTAACAAATGTTGGCAGGCTATTTTGTTCAGCTTCTAGATATAGGGGTTCGACATACAGCAGCGATCGCTCAATCGGAATCACTAACAAATTTCCTTGAATTGCTTTTGAACCTTGGCGGTTCCACAGAGAAATTTGCTGTGAAATAACTGGATCTTGGTTAATCAAAGCTTCAATTTGTTCGGTTCCATAAACCAATTGCTGCTTAGGAAACTGATAAAGCAACAACTTGCCGTATTCTTGTCCGTCGGAACGCGCTGCTAACCAAGCAATTAAATTTGCACGTTGTACAGGCTTGAAGGGCAGTAGTAAGATGAACTCTTCTGATTGTGCTTGAGGTAGTTTCATAATCAGGTAGTAAGGTTCTACCTGCTGTTGTTCGCTACCGTAAATTTCGTTGGGGATTTGCCACAAGTCTTCCCGGTTATAGAAAACCTGTGGATCTGTCATATGATATGTTAGTAATCGCTCGGATTGGATGCTGAAAAAATCTTGGGGATACCGGATATGGCTGCGCAGCGCAGCTGGCATTTCGTCCAAGGGTTTTAGTAAGTTGGGGAAAATAGCCCCGAAAGTATGAATAATTGGATCTGTTGGATCAGCAATGTAGAAATTGACACTGCCATTGTAGGCATCGATGACAACTTTTACAGAATTACGAATATAGTTAAATCCATGTTTGCCTGGGTCAGAATATGGATAGCGATCGCTTGTGGTGTAAGCGTCAATCATCCAATACAGATAAGTCTTTTCACCTTTGATATCTGTTCCTCCCCCATCTGCAGCAACGAGGTACGGGTCAGTATCGTAGCGTAAAAAAGGAGCGATCGCCTCCACTCGTTCTTTAATATTGCGACGAAACAGCAACTTGGTTTGTGGCGTAAAATTGCGCGTCAGCAGCATCTGCCAATCTTTAAGATATTGGCCAAATACTAAGCGCCGCCACACAGAACTAATCGAAATCCCACCGCGTCCATCGTAGATGTTATAGGCATTATCATTGCCGCTGGGATAATCCAATTCTTGGGTTTTTGTCCCCGTCATCACATAAGTATTGGTCATTTCCCCGTAGTAAATGCGCGGTTGACCAATGGGAATACTTGAGCGAACTGATTCATTCGATATCTGCAATGAACCCTCGTTACCAGTATCATCAACTCCAATATCTTGGACGTAGTAATAAGGTAATCCACCTGGAGCAACAACATTCACAGGGCTGAGTGTAAAGCCGTACCCGTGAGTATAGATAAGATGTTTGTTTATCCACGTTTGTGCTTGTTGGGGAACGTCACCATAATCTAGTTCCCGCGCTGCAATGATTGTTTGTTGCTTTTCGGTTGTTTGCTCTTGTTTGAGGGTGTAGCGGTCAATGTCAGCGCCAGAAAATTTGTAGTAAGGTCGGATTTGTTGCAACTGGCGATTGCTTTGTAACAAGGGGCGTGTATCCCACAACCGGATATTGCGAATTGTCAGGTCATTTTCTTGCAAATCAGCGGTAGTGAGTTGACCTCGCGGGTCAAAAGTTCTCGCTTCTATGCGGTTTAAATGAAAAGCTTCTCGGGTGAGGGCGATAGTACGTTCAATGTAAGGGCGTTCGCGGGACAGTTCATTTGGTTGCACAACCAAGCGTTGTACGACTGAAGGTAAAATTTCGCCAGAAATCGCCGCTACTAATATGTATAGTCCTAATGCATAAATTATTTGGGGTGGATAGGGAATTGGTTTAAAACTTGTTTTCCTTGCTCTTGACAAAACAATAATTCGCAGTAGCAAGTAAACGGCGATCGCCGCTGCTAAAAGACTCAACCCGGTATATATCGGCAATAGCACATTAATATCGGTGTAGCTAGCACCATAGATGACGCCACCGGTGGAATACAAAAGTCTATAGCGTGCATTCCAATAATGCAGCGCAATACTCAACATGAATAAGCTACTTAAGGCGTTCAAGTGGAGTCGCTGCGGTACAGAAAACCCTGCAAATCTTCCCTCACTCAGACTATTTGCCGAAAGCAGGTAAATTAACGTTACTGCTGCAATGCCAAACAGAAACAGCCCTACTAGCCAAAATGCCACTAATTCCCAAATCGGCAGCGAGAATATATAAAAGCTAATATCTTGCTGAAATAGCGGCTCTGTTTGGTTAAAACTGGTGGCATGGAAATACTGTAAAACTTGATCCCAATGTGCCGACAACAGGAAACCCAGCAGCAAACTAACCAGGAGGGCGATCGCCGTCAAGCAAAATTCATAATTTATTAAAATTGCAACACTCAACACCAGCAGCAAACCCAACTGTACAACTGGGATGGCTATCTGCTGCATTTGCACTTGCTGCAACACCTGTTTTAACCAAGGTGGTAATGACAAGGAAGTGGTTGGCAATTTCATGTCCGGATGCCAAAAATTTAAAGCTTTCTGGCTGTAGTAAATCAGTATCAATCCCACAACAGCACTCAATGCAATCACCACTGGCAAAAGCAAGCGTAATCTTACTGCTGACTTTAATCCTGCTTGGTGTTCATAAATCATATCTGACCTCACCCCGCCTGCGGTACTTCTGTCTACTTGCATAGAAGGGGTGGGAGTGACGTCAACAATAGGGTTCGGCTGAAAAGGCAAACCTAACCCCCCTTCCCTTGAAGAGAAGGGAGGAGTGTTTCTCCCCTTTGCTTTTAGGAGAGGGGGTGGGGGAGAGGTTAACCCAACCGTATTGGGAGTGAGGTGCTTTAGCCGAGAGGCTACAGTCAAATTGCCAAGTAAAAAACCAGCTGACGTGAAGAAGGCGATCGCCCACAATCCTAGCCGCATCACCAACCGTAGCCAAAATTCTCGTAAATATCCTACTTCCTCAAACCACAGTATTTCTACTGCTAGGTGACTGGCTAAATTAAAAAATAGCCACAATCCTAACAGGAGTACAACCAATATATAAATTTTTTTGTTATTTTTTACCATAATTGGTAAAGTGGCGCAGCAAGTACCAGAACACAGCTACATTTACTATAAATACCACTAATTTGAGTATTGTTGTTCCTTTAATTAACTCAAATATTTCTGGTGGAATACTAATTCCAACTAGCCCCAGTACTAATAATTTCGCCCAGGTTTTTTGATACCACAAACCTAGACCTTCAATCGCCGTGACAACTGCATAGATTCCAGCTGCTATTCCGCTCAACTGTAACGTTTGCCTTTTGACATTGATAATCTTTTCTATAACCCATTCAATAATTGCTAACTTGCCTTCTAAAACATAAGATTCAGAAAATTCAATCAAATTATCATAATTTTTCAGAGCTAAAAGTAAAACTACAGATGTAATACCAAGCAGTAAAGCAACAAAAGCTTTGTAAATGATAATTGCAATTAAACCAGGTGGGCGCTTATTGTTTGTGGAATTTTTCTCCATAGTTAAAAGTTCAACTTTCCCTCAAACTTTAGCAAACAACTAAGCATTGCATATTTTACTTTTTCACTTGGTTTATTTTTCCAAAACAGAAATATAAGATTCCCGACTTTTTTAAAAAGCCGGGAATCTGAGCGTTATCTGGTGTCAACTTCATAAGACCTCGTGGGAAGTATGGAAACGAGCGCGTCTATGCCTGCGGCACGCTGCGCGAACAGACCTTCCTAGGAAATACGACTCGTGCGACTTTAGTCGCTTTGTTCATTACCGCCTTGGGGTTACTTGAATCGGTGTACTTTTGTGATGTACTTTCGAGCTTGACAATTACCCTTACGGGTTCGCCATGTACCTCCAAGGAGGGAGACCCTCCTTCAGTACTGGCGAACCATCTCAACTCGTTCACCCCAACGGGAGAGCCAGTTCCCTGCGGAGGGAAACCCTCCTTCAGGACTGGACTCACCTGTACGCATAACGGTTTTGCACTCGATGTGCCTTCCCAAAAGGGAGTAAAGTTAGCCTGGACAATGTTACTGGTCGGCACTTCCATTCATACACTGGCTTAACCCAATAAACCTATTTAATCCTTCGGTTCTAGAGCTACAAACTGACTATGCCTAACGGCACGCTGCGCGAACGCATCTGTAGGTAGGAACTTGAACACTTGCCAATAACGTAGTACACGAGGTACGCGCGTCGGGTCAACTACTGTCCTTGGACTTAGGCTAGAAGCCCAGCGTCTTTAGACCTGGGTTGTTGACGCACAGGATAAGATTAGCTAAACTGCTCCTCTACATCCAGGTTAAACAACTTTTGCAGAGTTTGCATACAGTGGCGTCTTGCCTCAACATCTTGCTGAGCTCGCAATTGCACCATCGGGTCATGTAAAATTTTGTTAACAATACCCCGCGTCAAGGCTTCGATAACTTCTTGATGTTTTTCGGCAAATTCTGAACCCAATCTCGACAAAGCTTTTTCGAGTTCTTGTTCGCGGATAGTTTCGATTTTATTCCGCAAACAGCTAATAGTGGTGACAGTTTCAAGCGATCGCCACCAAAGATCGAAAGCTTCCACCTCCTGTTCTAAAAGTGCTTCTGCTTCCTGGGCGATTTTGCGGCGACTTTCTTGGTTTTGCGCCACCACCGCCTTTAAGTCATCGACATTAAACGCCTGGACGTTTGCTAATGCGTTGACATCAGCATGGACGTTGCGCGGTACGGAAATATCAATTAACGTCAAACGTCGGCTGGGTTCCAAAACCATCTCCAATTTGGCGCGATCCAGAATTGGCTCGGTCGATGACGTACTTGTAAATACTAAATCAGCTTCGGTAATTACTGTAATCATTTCCGAGAGCAAGCAAGTCTTGATTGATGGTTCCGGGAACTGCTTGACCAATTCCTCCGCCCGCGCTAAAGAACGATTTAAGATACAGATTTGGTCAGCGCCTTTAGAAAGTAGGTGTTGTACTAGCAACCGCGACATTTTGCCAGCGCCCAGAATTGCCACCCGACAAGCCGCTAAATTTTCTAATTTCATGTGCGCCAACTCCACAGCAGCAGAACTGATGGAGACTGCACCAGTGCCAATGCTGGTTTCAGTTCGCACCCGCTTACCTGCTGTAATGGCTTGTTTAAATAATCGATTCAAAACTGTTTTTATACCGTTGTATTGCTGTCCCAGTTTATGAGTATTCTTCACCTGAGCCAGAATTTGACCTTCTCCTAGTACCAGGCTATCTAAACCAGCAGCAACACGCATCAAATGCATCACAGCATCTTCATGTAGCAAAACGAACAAGTCTTGCCGGAGAAATGTCACTGGTAACTTACTGTGTTCTGACAGAAATTGAGTCACTTCTCGGATACCCTGTTCGGTTTCGTGGGTAACAACGTAAATTTCCAGGCGGTTACAAGTGCTTAGTATTGCGACTTCTTCAATATGAGGATAGCTAAGCAGGTGGGCGATCGCCCCTTCGGTTTGTGGTTCTGGAATACTCAGCTTTTCCCGGACTTCTACTGGGGCTGTTTTATGGCTTAACCCCACCACTGCTATATTCATTTGCTAAATGGTAATTGCTAATCGGTATTTGGAAAAAGTTAGGAGTTAGGGATATTAGGAGTTAAGAGGAGCCAGTGCGTCGGCGAGCCCAAGACACTTGCAACTGGCGTCTTTGGAGTTAGGAATAAAGCCTTGAGTTGAGAGTGAAGAGTTAGGAAGAATCATAACTGCTGACTTTTTACTCCTGACTTTTTATTCCTGACTCCTCACTCCTGGCTCCTCACTTTCTAGTGCAGCTGCACAATCTTAGGCTCATCAAACATATGAATGGTATCCACAAAACGAGCGGTTTTTGACTGGTTGGAGATAACCAGGCTTTGAGTTCTTGCTCCGCCGTTGAAGAAGCGTACACCTTGCATCAAATTGCCACTGGTGATACCGCAAGCTGCGAACAGAACAGTTTCACCAGATGCCAGTTCATGAGCATCGTAGACCTTATCGGGGTCATTGATATTCATAGACTTCAAGCGATCGACGTTAGCTTGTTTACTTTCCCCAATCAGACCTGTTTTCACTACTTCTGGATCGTAGATCAGTTGCCCTTGGAAGTGTCCACCTAAAGCACGCATTGCTGCTGCGGAAATGACACCTTCAGGAGCAGCACCGATACCCATGAGGGCATGGATATTCGTACCGGCAAAACCACAAGATACCGCTGCGCCCACATCACCATCCGAAATCAGCTGCACTCTCGCTCCGGCTTCGCGAATTTCTTTAATCAACTCGTTGTGGCGTTCGCGCTTCATAACAACTACCACAAGTTCTTCAATAGAGCGGTTTAAACACTCGGAGAGAATCTTGAGGTTTTCGGTTGCTGACTTGTTGATGTCCACCTTGCCCTTGGCTGCTGGAGGTGCTGCTAGCTTCTTCATATAGAAGTCAGGAGCAGCAAATAATCCTCCTTTTTGAGAAATTGCCAAGACAGCCATCGAACCAGGTTGTCCGTATGCTACCAAGTTGGTACCTTCACAGGGGTCAACGGCAATGTCAATTTCGACTAATTCATCTGGGTTACAGAAGTCTTTGGCATCTGGACGCGAGCAAATACCCACTTCTTCCCCAATGTATAGCATGGGAGCGTCATCGCGTTCGCCTTCGCCAATAACGATACGACCCCGCATATAAATTTTATTCATCCGTTCCCGCATGGCTTCTACAGCCACTTGGTCAGCGGTATTTTTTTCACCTTTTCCCATCCAGCGTGCGGATGCGATCGCGGCTTGCTCAACTACCTCAATAATTTCTAACCCAAGTGTATTTTCCACAAATGCCCTCTCAATTGCTTGATTTCGCGTCGTTCCAGAAACCTGTTTCAGTTTTCAAGTCTACCAAAGGGCGGATACCTATGGAAAATAGTATCAACTAGCGACTATGTTAAGTTTTGCTTCTAATGTACCGTGTAGGGGGTCGGGGCGCAGGATGTACGGATGAATTAGGGACTACACCACACCCTTAAATTTCTATAGCTCCCAAAGCTTTCAGCGTCGCAATCATCGCTTGAGTTCAACCTGTAACACCAGTAATGCTCATCCCCTGGTAGAGTCCGTCAATTATCAAAGTTTTGTCACAACGACCTGTACTAACATCCCAAATTTTGGGCGTCTCATCTTGGGTTGATTGGTTGGTCCTGGTCGTTAGTCGTAGAGCCCTTCTTCAGAAGTGCATGATTTTTGCTTGTATTCCCTATTGATAACTAAAAGCTACCAAAATTTTCTCGGAATTTTCTAGACAACTTTACGAATTTACTTGAATTTCGTTGTATCTACTATCGCTAAATGATTTTATGAACCTAAAAGTGAAAGCCTTTAAAGTGAGCAGCGCCTCGCTGCTGATTGTGGCTGTACTTACTCTATTTTTTTATTTTATACCAAATTACCGTCAAAGGAGTGTCTAAACTACTGCTGCAACACCAAACCCTAAAAACTATTTATAAGGTAGAACCATTTTGACTAAGGGAGAGAGATTAATATGTCACTTGAGATATCGATAGCATTATTTTCATATCTGTTGGGTGTCATTGTCCAATGGCTTGGATTTAGAGAAAAATTAAGAGAGTTCGACGAATATATAAATTTTCCAATAGTTTGGGCAGCAAAAGTAGTCACAATGGTTGGTTGCTTTCTAAAGGCTTTGACATGGCCTTACAGCCTAATTTTAGATAATGAACTTATGTAGTGAAAAATCAAAAACCGTATTAATATCTAGTCCAACCTTTGAAGATATAGCAGTCCGTGCAGGATTTGTGAACAACAAGATTCACAAGATTCCCGACTTCTTTAAGAAGTCGGGAATCTAAGCATGGGCGATGTTTATAAATCAAATAGGATTGCTATAGCGATTTCAACTAACAAGTTACTCCATTTGTCTGGCTACCAGTTGAGCAAATAACCCCTGTGTGTTAACCAGTTCCACGAAACTACCCACCTGTACCACACGCCCAGCTTCAAGCACATAAATTCGGTCAGCATTGCGAATCGTGCTGAGGCGGTGGGCAATCACTATGCGAGTTGCATTCAACTGATCTAAACTTTCAGTGACGATCGCCTGCGTGCGGTTATCCAAAGAACTGGTTGCCTCATCCATTAAGATTATTTTCGGCTTATTGACAAGCGCCCTCGCAATCAATAATCGCTGTCGCTGTCCTCCAGAAAGATTGCTACCGCCTTCACTGATAACTGTGTGCATCCCCATTGGAAGAAGCGCGATATCTTCAGCAAAACCCGCCATTTGCGCCGCCTCCAAAGCTTGCTCGTGAGACACCAACGCTCCAGCGGTGATATTCTCAAAAATTGAGCCAGTGCTAATTCGACCATTTTGCAGCACCACTCCCAGCTGCCTTCGTACAGCTTCCAGATTCAGTTGTGCCAAGTCAAAGCGGTCATAGTAAACTGTTCCTGACTCTGGAGCCTCAAACCCCAACAACAACCTCAATATTGTTGACTTCCCACTTCCCGAAGGTCCCACTATCGCGACAAATTCGCCTGGTTCTGCATGGAGACTAACATCATTGAGAATTGGCAACCCATCGTCATGATAGCGAAAGGTAACATGGTCTAAGGCGACTCGACCCATCAAGGAACCGGGGTTTGCTTTGGTAGGGTGATACTCCGGTTCTGCATGCAAAATCGGCTTTGCCCGCTCCCACAAAGGCACAATTGCCAAAATGTCAGTCAAAGTATTACTGAGGTCGCTCACCCCACCAATAAAAATGCCCAATGCAGCATTAAAAGCCAAAAACGTACCCACCGTCAGCCCGCCTGTCTCTTGCATCGCAATAGACTCAGTCGCAAACCAAAACAACAGCGCCGAAGTGACTAGGGATAGTACCTCGTTAAATACAGAAACATTGTCTCTAATCAGTTGGAAACTAGCCTTGAGCCTGGAACGCTTGCTGTACTGCTCCGCCCAAGCCGCAAACGCCCGTTCTTCGGCACGCGCCACCCGCAGCTTGGCTACGCCGTTAATGAGTTGTACCGTTAGCCCATTAATCTCGCCATCTAGTTCTTGCTGCTGTCGCAACTTACGTATTACCAGTAAGCTAGCAACAGTAGTGACAACAGTTGTTAGCAGGGCTATACCCACCCCCACTAAAGCGAGTTGCCAACTGTAAACAAACATCAGCACCAAGTTCAGTAGAGCAAACAGTCCGCTCAATAAGGTGCGTTGCGTTCCTCCCGACAGTTTTTGACGAATCTGGTTCACTGACAAGGTGCGGTTTACCAAGTCGCCAGAAGAATACTCGCGAAAAAATGCAGGACTTAATCTCAGCAGTCGGTCCCAAATCGCAGGCTGCAACGCGCCCGAAGCAGCGTTTTCCACCCGCAGCGAAATAATCCCTTGGGACATGGCAAATGCTGTCTTTCCCACAAGAAGTGCAAATAGCAAGAACCCTATTTGCCATAACAAGCTCTTATCGCTATCTGGAATCGCATTATCTACCAAAAGCGCTGTTGCTTGGGGCACCACCATTCCTAGCACCGAGCCAACAATTCCAGCTACTAACACGAGAAAAATGTCTTTTTGATAACCCTTAATGCCAAACTGAAACAACGCAATGACATTTTTGACAACTTTGGGTAACGGTCGATAAAACTGGTATGCTTGCGGTGCTAGCGTTGCTGCTACTGCCTGATTGACAATTGTGCGACTTTGTGATTCTGGGTCAAATAAAACATAACGCCTGCCTGCTGGCAATACAGCCACCGGACGGTTTTCTTCTTGGTTATAAGCCAACAGGGGACCATACTCATGAAGCCACCAGCCATCCTCTAGTACTACGCGACGGCTGCGAATCTGCGAAGAGCGAGCAATAGCCTCTACTGGATCTTTAACTCGACTAACGTCGTCTGACTGCGCTGGCGGACTAATCGTTATCCCCATTGCTCGTCCTACTGCTCCCGCCGCCACCAGCAACGGCGTTCCTTGTTGAAAAAATGCAGTTTCTTGCTGCGGTTGCAACACAGCAGCTAACTTAGAAAGCGCAGAGTCTACTACCTGACGATTGAGTTGTTCTCGTTGTTGAAATTGGCGAAAGGCTGTCTCTGTTTCCTGCTGTTGGAGCTTCTTTAAATAGTCGAAGAATTCAGAATGTAAATCAGTCAAAATGCTTGGCAGTTGGGCAGCATTTTCTGACTTTATTAATGATAAGTAGCGCTCAAAATTTGCCGGTGTGCGTTCCGTCCTGAATATCTCATTTAAATGATTTACCCAACCTTCTAATAGGGCTATTGCACTGGCTTCTCCCGCCGCTACTTGTACCGCTAAATCAGTTATTGAAATTTGAGATAATTCTGTTGCCTCGATTGCTACCGCCACTAGACTCAACGATTTTTGATTATCGACTGCTGCACCAAACAACGCCTCAAGAGCGCCTACGCTGAACAGATAACGGCGATTGGGTAAAGCCCCGCCCTCTGGCATTTCCTTGACTTTTGTCGTAAATAATGCTGTTTTACCAGTTTGAACGATCCACACCTTTTCTGGGTCATCTAGTAGTAAAGGTTCATTTGCTTTAAGACGATACAGAACTTCCATATTTCTATTACAAAAGCAGTGGGCGATGGTGGAGCGTCTAATTATCCATAGTGACCCTGATATAGCAATCCTAAATCATTGGTGAACAACAAGATTCCCGACTTCTTGCGCGAAGTAGGGAATTATACGGCTTTTGATTTTGACAAATCAAATTGGATTGCTATACATATTTACCACTACCGTTAAAAAAGTGTCACCCGGCAAGTCTTTTTGATAACCTTATAACCAGTATCTGTAGGGTGGGCATTGCCTACCCTACGTGTATTTCTAGCACTAGGATTGCCTTGTTCCCAGTCTGAGACTGGGAATACCATTGACAGGCTCTGCCTGCTTTACTTGCGTTACTAGCCGCCCCAACCGCATTTCCAGCTTTGACCACCCTTCGGGTATGGCTGGCCTGCGGTCTCCTGGGGAAAAGCAGGAAAAGCGAGACCGTGAGTTAAAGTTAAAGCTGTACTCAATTCAAGGTGTGCATGAATACTGGATTTTTGACCGCGAAAGGCAAAAGGTGGAAATTTATCGTCGGGAAAAGGCTGTTTTGAAACTAGTTGCAACTTTGTATAAGGATGATAATTTAACCAGTCCTCTTTTGCCAGGGTTTAGTTGTGCTGTTGAGCGTTTGTTTGGGTGAGAATATAGTATTTCTAAAGTGCTATAGCAATCCGGTTTTATTTTTGAAAAAATCTAAGTATCTTTCGGGTGGGGACACCCATCCCACAAGAAAATTTGGGAGATTTTTTTAATTGGAAGTTCCTAAGCGCGAATCTCACTTGCATACAATACAATACACGCAGCCCCTACAAACAATCTAAACCGAACCTACTTGTAATCATCCTTCAGTGCGGAGCAAGTTAACATATTTCCCCCCTGAGTGCCATAACTCCTCATGCGTACCCCGCTGCACCACCTTCCCCTGCTCCAGTACAATAATTTCATCGCAATCTCGAATCGTACTGAGTCGGTGCGCTACCACAATACAAGAGCAACCGCGCCGCCGCAAATTCCTATCAATCATCAATTCTGTTTGAGCATCCAGCGCAGAAGTCGCCTCATCCAACACCAACACCGCCGGATTTCTCACCAAAGCGCGAGCAATTTCTAAACGCTGACGCTGTCCGCCACTGATGTTCATTCCCCCTTCAATCAGCTTCGCATCATATCCCCCAGGCAGAGATTCAATCAAATCGTGAATAACTGCATCAGAGCAAGCCCGTACTAAATCAGCTTGTGATACTGTCGAATCCCATAGGGTAAGATTTTCCCGAACTGTCCCAGCAAATAGAAAAATATCCTGTTCTACCATTGCCAAAGAATTCGCCAAAACAGAACGAGGAATCTGGGTTCTAGGTACGCCATCAAAGTAAATTTCTCCCTTCCAAGGTTCGTAAAGACCGCAAATAAGTTTAGCAATTGTAGACTTACCAGAACCACTCCCCCCCACAATCGCCACTCGTTGTCCCGGCTCCAAAATTAAGCTAAAGTTCTCAATCAAAGCGTTGTCCACACGACTGTAGCCAAAAGTTATATTCCGCAACTCAACATAACCCTGCAAGCGGAAGGGGTGTGGGGTGTAGGGTGTAGGGTGTAGGGGGGATGAGGGGGATGAGGAGGATGAGGAGGATGAGGAGGATACTTCTAATTTTGACTTTTGACCCCTTCGGGGTTCGCCAGTCGCCTGCGGAGGGAAACCCTCCTGCAGCGCTGGCTCACTTTTGACTTTTGAATTGACTTGTCCCCCTGCTCCCCGTAAGGCTTCTGCATCGACAGAGTTTTGCAGTACGTCATCTAAGCGGTTTAAGTCAGCCTCTAAATCTTGCAACAAACTGCCGAAATTAACTAGACTGTTGACAGGCTGTAGGAAACTGGCGGTTAAGCTCTGGTAGGCAACCAGCATCCCAATACTGAGGCTGCCATTCATTACCCGAAAGCCGCCGACAACCAAGATAGAAGCCGTGGTTAGTGCTGTTAAAAGCGTGGGTATTATTGTCAGAATTTGAGTTTGTAAAGCCAATTCCTGCTGGGCGTTGAGTGCTTTGGCATAATAGCCCGCGAATTTTGCAAATGAGTCGGACTCAAGCCCGGAAGCTTTGATTGTTTCTATAGTTTGAATACCGGCGATCGCCACTCCATTGACCTTACCGTATTCTTGTGCCAGCTTCATGTTGGCATCCACACGAGTCCGCGATAACCACTGGAGGGCGAAAAAGTTGATAGCAGCAAAACCAACAGCTACGCTTGTCAGTACAGCGTCATACTGGAGCATAATGAGAAAGTAAAAGACCATCATCACCGCGTCGATGACCGTGGTAGCAAGCCGACCTGAAAGGACATCCGCAACTTTGTCGTTAAGTTGCACCCGGCTGCTAATTTCACCTGCGAAGCGTTGAGCATAAAACCCAACTGGCAAACGTAGTATATGCCAGAGAAACTGTCCCGACATCGTCACCGACAACTTAACCATTAGCTTCCGCAGGTAGGTAAGCCGCAACCACGCCAGAAAGCTCCTCGCCACGGCGGTGAGAACCATTCCTAACACCAGTGGTCGTATCCAGTCAGAGCGCTCAGAGACGAGAATTTCATCAACAAACACTTGGGTAAAACCTGGCACCGCCAACCGAGGGACTGTCAGTAAAAGCCCTGCTACGAGACAGTACAGAATAGTACTGCGCGAGTTTTGCAAGCGCAGAGCTAATGCCGAGACAATGTTACTTTTTTTGCCACCCCTTTGAAAGTCTGGTCCTGGCTCCATAACCAAGGTGACGCCGGTGTAAGCACGGTCAAACTCTTGGAGGGAAACTGTCCGGCGTCCTGTGGCGGGGTCGTTGAGGTAGACGCGGTTTTCTCCAAAACCTTCCACCACCAGAAAATGGTTGAAATTCCAAAAGACAATGTAGGGAGGAGCAAGGGTGTTGAGGTTTTCTAGGGACTTTTTCAAACCTTTGGCGTTTAAGCCATAGTTCCTCGCTGCTTTAACTATATTAAAGGCGTTACTTCCATCTCGCGAAACGCCACACTCACGCCGCAGTTCCGCCAAAGGGACAATGCGCGAGTAATAGCCTAGAACGATTCCTAGGGCTGCAGCACCACATTCAGTCGCTTCGATTTGCAGCAGCGTGGGCGTGCGGACGCGAGGAGTTTGTCGTGGCTGTAGAATACTCCTTATAAAAGCAAGTGGCTTAACCTTGAAAAACATTAAATCTACCTTAAGAAGTCAAAGATTGCGACGAGCACCACTGGTATTGGGAATGCAAAAACCTTTCTGAATTCTTGCTTCTTGCAACAAAATACACAAGCCTGTCGATTTTACGGCTGGAAAGCTGGCAAGAAACAAAATTAACCAGCAGCCCAACATTGAATACTACTGGGTGTCGTAACAGGCATAGCTTGAACTATTTCAGGTAAATTGATTCAGAACACCGATCGCACAAACCTAAGGTACGGCTTATGTCTTGTAAATATTTTGACGAAAAAGAATCTCAAATGTCTAGTTTTCGAGACTCATAAAGCTGGCATAGTTCTTTACAGGCATCTGCTCAATAAGGCTTTTGGTGGTGCTGACGCCTGATTCTTCAGTCTACAAGAAAATTTTTCAGTATTAGACAAACAAATATACCATACTATAGATATATGCCTAATGATATAGAGTTAAAAAAAATACCACAAAAAAAATTAAAAATTTCAAAAAATCAGGAAACACTTAAAGCATTTTTGGTATTTTATTTCTCCCATTGATTTAAGCCTCTCTAAAACAAAGATACGTAAGTATCTCAAAACCCTTTCTACAAGATAGTTACCAGAGAGTGAGGATTGATAAAACTGTCTATAAGAAATTTTTATAAGTGCTATTTTAAAGTTTACTTGAAAAAATAATACATACTACCATGGGTAGATATGTAAATATACGGCAATCTTTTACAAAGTTAAGTGTAATCACTCAACCAAAAGAGAGAGACAAAATGGTTAAGAATGAAGCCGTAACCAAAGCTACTCTGGAAGCCAAGGAATGGGAAGGAGAACTGGATGATGCAGATTTAACAGCTGTGTCTGGCGGCGAAGGCTATGTTACACAATATTTCGAGAATCTGGGAGAGGCAGCTAGTACATACTTTACAGATCTAGGTAACCGTTTCGCCGACGCAGCGAAGAAGGCATTTGGCTAATCCATATTCAATTAGAGCTTAATTGAACGCACAACCTCGATTTGCTTTGGTTAATTTTTGTACCACCTCTAGTACTTCGAGCGTTCCAATACTCCAAACTAGTGGAGTAAGTATGAAATACAGGGTAAGCATTTATATCTTTTGTCAACCATAATTTTTTGTGCAGCTAGCAAGTCTTAATTACCCTGTAAGACTTGCTAGCTGCTCATCGCTTTTTAGGGTTTATTCCATTTGTCTTGCTAGTATAGGATTCCTCCGCAGATTTTTGAAATACACGTAGGGTGGGCAATGCCCACTATATCTAGGTTATATAGCAGGGGACGCTTGGACGCTTGGACGCTTGGACTGGGTGAAAAGCCTTTTTGTGTCTAGGTTTTATCATCTGTTGATGTCCTAACCACCTTGGCTGTTGCTATATCTGGCTTTTGGTGAGCATTGCCCACCCGAAAAATACTTGCTAGCTCCCCCACTCTCGAACAAAGACGAGACGCTATTGTTGAGGATGCTTTTACAGTTAATACAGTAGCGCTAGTACTAAAATTCTCCATACAGATATAAAAGACTTTGATTCTTCTCCTTGTATGCTTGCAAGGAGATTTTTATATAAGTATTAGATAAATAAATATACCATACTATAGATATATGTCTAAATACGTACAGTAAAAAAAAATACTAAAAAATAAATCAAAATTTTCAAAAAATCAGGAAATACTTAAAGCACTTTTGGTATCTTACTTCTCCCATCAATTTTATCCTCTATAAAATACAAATACGCGAGTATCTCAAAACCCTTTATACAAGGTAATTACCAGAGAGTAAGGATTAGTAAAATAAATTATAAATTTTTCTTATAAGTAATATTTGCGTTGTTGTTGCAACAATAAACACATATGTCTAAAGGTATATATACAAAGGTATGGTTAAGTTTTATAACAGTAAGTGTAATCACTGAACAAAAAGAGAGAAACAAAATGATTAAGAATGAAGCCGTAACCAAAGCTACTCTAGAAACAAAGGAATGGGAAGGAGAATTGGATGATGCAGAATTGACAACCGTGTCTGGTGGTTTACTTGGAGATTTACCAATTGTCGGTGGCGTCGTTACAACAGTAGTTGATACAGCATCGCAGTTACCAGTTGTTGGTACCGTTGTTGAAACTGCTACTGGTCTACTAGGGTGATAAACCCATTCGTATAATGGTGTAGTTTCTAAAGCTACAGCTATCAGTTAACCGCTCGATAAAGTTGTCTAAGGCTGATTTATTTTAATTAGACCTTAATTGGCTTTGACAAAATTTTGTAACATCTCTGGTACTTCAAGCGTTCCAATGCCCAAAAATGCTTGGATAAGTATCAAACAACAGGGAAAGCATTTATACCGTTAATCTACTATAATTTTTCGTGCAGCTAGCAAGTCTTAATTACCCTATAAGACTTGCTAGCTGCTCATCGCTTTTTAGGGTTTATTCCATTTGTCTTGCTACTAGTTGAGCAAATAGCCCCGAGAGTGTTAACCAGTTCCACGAAACTACTACAGCGGGCGCGGAAATAAAGCTACCCAACGGGAGAACCAGTCGCTGTGAGTTCGGGAAACCCTCCTGCATAGCGCTGGTTCACCATTCCAAATCAACGAAAAGCTTATGATGTAAGCTTTTTGACTTTTGAATCCGTGACTTTTGACGAACGCGCAGCGGCACTACCCACTTGCACTAGGGACTTCCAAATAAAAAAATATCCCAAATTTTCTTGTGGGATGGGTGTCCCCACCCGTCTCAATATTCAGGGCGGGCAGGATGGCCACCCCACAAGATGGATAATTTATTTCTTGGAAATGCCTTAATATGTGCAATAGCATTAACCACCAAATTAATAAATACCAGTCCAAGAGCGAAATATTGGAATAATGTAAGAGATAGGTGCCACTTCTCCAACTTTGACCCTGACTTGCGTTGTCGTACCAGATGATAAGTTGAGTGCTGGTCCATTTGAAGAAGACCATTTGTATCCACTGACAGTATTTGGGTCTTTTTGCAGTTGTACCTGGACTTGCACACGAGCTGCGCTACTATTAGCAAGGCTTCTTGCTAAGTCTTCGTTGCCGACTTGCGCTGTAATATCACCAGTTGTCACAGGAAAGGGAGAAACGTTCGTGACGACTCCAACAATTCCACCAAAGCGATCGCGCTTGACAACGCTGGGTGTCACCTGTACAGTCATACCAGGTTTTATTTGCTTACCATCCTTATCAGCAAAGTAAACAAGACTTTGGAGTTTAGCATTAGAATATTCAGCTTCAATAGTCCCAATACGCGTGCCAACGCTGATAACTTGACCAGGGAGGACGCCAACTTCTAAGATGCGACCATCAAATTTGCTCGTAATTTGGCTTGATTGAGTTAGTTGCAGTCTTAACTGCGCAATCTTGCTTTTCACTTCCTGAATTTGATTTAATTTATTAATTGACTTTTCTAAATCTTGTTGAAGCAGTTTAGTTTTTTGGGCTTCGATATCTTTAATTTTGGTTTTGATTTCGTCAAGTTTATTAAGATTTTGTAGATAGTCCCGCTCTGCATTAGTTCTTTGAACTTTAATTTCTTGAATATTGTTTTTGATATCGTCAACTTTGTTGAGGTTTTGTAAATATTCGCGATCGCTACTCGTTTTTTGAACTTCAAGGTCTTTAAGCTGTGCCTCAATATCTAACACTTGCGCCTGAGCGTTTAATAATTCCTGCTGAGATTGCAGCAGCGTATCCTGGCTAATAATCTTCTGTTCAAACAAACTACGACGAGTTTCAACTCGTTGTTGCAAAGTTTGCAGCAATGACCTGATTTGTGATGAACGCTCTTGAAGACTTTTGCGTTTTTCTGCTAATGCAGTGAGAGTTTTTTTGTACAAAACTGGCGCAACTTGTTCTCTTGACAAACTTTGCTCAAAGCTTTGTCGTTTTTGCTCTAATGCTTCAAGTGTTTCATTATGCAGTATCGGTGCGACTGACTCTCGACGCAGGGTTTCTTCAAGGTCTTTTTGCTGCTGTTCAAGCGTTCTTAGTTGCAGCGCTATTTGCTGCTTTTGCAGTCTATCAGTGTTTTGGTTCTGCTCTTGCAGCTGAACCAACTTTGCTTTTTCTTGTTGTAGTTGTTGTTTAATATTAGATTGGTCGATTGTAGCGAGTACTTGACCTTGCCTAACGACATCTCCTGCCTTAATATTCAGGGTTAACAATTGACCAGCACTGCGTGCTTGAAATTGCACCACATGACGAGGTCGGATCAACACACCAGAACCTGTAACGGTGAGTGGAATTCGCCCAACTACGCTCCAAACACCAGCCACAGCTATCAAAAAGCCCATAGAAACTAAGGGCACCCAGGCTTGAGGGCTCGTTACCTGCATCAGTCGGTCAAGTTGCTCCGGTGAGGACAGGCTTAAGAGTGCTTCAGTACGAAAGAGTTTCCTTTCTTTATTTTGCATCTTGTCTATTCTTATGAGGACTTACGCAACCATGAGGTTCGATAACCCCGCCACAGGCGTGGGGATGTACGCCCTGCAAGTGCTTTCACAGCTACATCAAGGACATGGCTACTGCAGGCTAGCAGAAGTAACTCACCATTGACATACTCCCCGCCCTACAAGGGACGGGGCTTTAAACCCAATTTTTCGGTAAAAATGTGGTGTAAAACTGGCAGGACTTACGCAAGTGTCACAAGTTTGAGACAGCAAGACAAGCGACCTGCATACATGGCTATAGGCGGACATTTAGTTGTTGATTGAGATAATTTGATAGCAATCCATTCTTAAGTTGATAAATAGTTTGACCAATTTTGTACGCCAACTCTTTAAGTTTCAGCCAGACTGACATAGCACAAGCAATATAAATTTTCTGGTTTTTTTAAGTACTATGAATATTCTATACCAGTTAATTACTTTAACTTTGGTGATATTCCTCTATTTTCCAAAGAATTTCACACAAAATTTGTACAACATCCTTAGAATTTTGAGTCAAATAATGAACTGCACCACAGGCAGAAGTGAGACACGAGTACATTGTGCCTGAGGGGCATCTAAAGAAGGATCGCTCGTGTCGCCCATCCTACAACAAGCTTGAATTAGGCTAGAGACAGAGGAAAACGATTCATAAAATAACATTACTAACATCATGTTGAACTTTCTCAACTCCCTATTAGGACGTCATCTAGAGCAAGTAAAAGCCAATGTTGAAATCTACACCTGGCAAACCTGCCCATATTGCATCCGTGCCAAGATTTTGCTGTGGTGGAAAGGCGTGAAATTCACTGAATACAAAATTGATGGTGACGAAGCAGCTAGAGCGAAGATGGCAGAACGTGCCAATGGACGCCGCACAGTACCGCAAATTTTTATTAACAATCAGCACATTGGTGGATGTGATGACCTGTATGAACTAGATACGCAAGGTCAGTTAGATCCGCTTCTCACCCAATCTGCTATTTAGAAGATTCACAAAGAAAGTCAAAAGTCAAGAGTCAACACTCAAAAATTCTTCTAAAAGGGACTGGGGATTGGGGTAGTGGTATATCAAACGAAAAATTATGTCCGGGGAAATATTGCCCCTCCCCAAGTCGGGGGCATTTTCCCCTTCAACAGTCCCCAGTAACGAGACAGGGAGCGGCATTCCTCCCCCACCAACGAGTACGTATGGTGGGAGACTCCGTGGTCTCACCAGTTGACTTTCTCCCCACCTCCCCTTGTCCTGTTTTTAGGACTAAGAAAATGCTAGTTGAGTACTCACAATATCTTATACATCGGCAATGGATGAGTCGCGCCTTAGACTTAGCACAAATTGCGGGTGATGCGGATGAAGTCCCCGTAGGCGCTGTTATTGTTGATTCGTCCGGAAGTTTGATTGCAGAAGGTGAAAACAGGAAACAACGTGACAATGACCCTACAGCTCACGCGGAAATTATTGCTATCAGAGCAGCGGCTCAAAGGTTAAAAACTTGGCGTCTTAACCAATGCACCCTTTACGTTACTCTGGAACCTTGCCCAATGTGTGCAGGTGCTATTGTACAAGCGCGTATAGGACTTTTAGTTTACGGGGTAGACGATGCCAAAACTGGTGCAATTCGTACCGTCGCCAATATCCCCGATAGTGCTGCTTCCAATCACCGCCTGGGTGTTATCGGTGGGATTTTAGAGTCCGCCTGTCGTCAGCAATTACAAGCTTGGTTTACTCATCGGCGACATATTTCTAACTAACGGACAGAGATAAAACTGTCCAGTTGGTGCTACAAAAGTCAAGGAAGAAAATCTACGGTGTATTTAACAGAGTTTTGAATGTATTCAACCCAACAGCCACCAGCCACCGTCATGATTGAGTTTAACTCTTCCTTTGATACTTCCTGTGACAATCCTGCTACTACGCCAGAAAATGCTAAGGTGGCTCATATTACTACCTCTGAGATTTCTCCTTGGTTAGGTCATTTAGCGTATTTCTTGGGGGGTCACTTTGTTCTACCGTTTTTCTTTGGGCGGATTAAAGTCAGTGGACAAGAAAACCTCCCCAAAACTGGTCCTGTTATCCTTGCTCCCACCCATCGGGCGCGTTGGGATTCGTTGCTCTTACCGTACGCAACTGGTCGCTGCGTGACTGGACGAGACTTGCGATTCATGGTTACGATCACTGAGTGCCAAGGGTTGCAAGGCTGGTTTGTCCGACGCTTAGGGGGGTTTTCTGTAGATCCTCAACAGCCCTCAATCACGACTCTCCGTCATAGTGTAGAATTACTTAAAAATGGAGAAATGTTGGTTATTTACCCAGAGGGTGGCATTTTTCGTGATGGTAAAGTTCACCCTTTAAAGCCAGGAATTGCTCGTCTGGCTTTGAGTACTGAGTCTAGTCATCCAGGATTAGGTATAAAGGTTATACCTATCAGCATCAATTACAGCCAACCGTTACCTACATGGGGTACGGATGTGAGTATTCAGATTGGTTCCCCAATACAAGTTGTAGATTACGCTAGAGGCACCATGAAACAAAATGCCAAACGTCTCACTGGTGATTTGGCAATAGCTCTCAAAAAATTAAGCCATCACGAATCAGAAGTTACTACTCACGCATTTGCAGAAATTGCTAATAGTTAGTAATTATACAATTTCACTTAAGGTTTGCACTTTAGGAGAGCACCTGGTGCAGGCGAACAACGGCAAGCGCAAGGGAGAATTATTTGTAGCTGTGATGAGCATGAATCAGTATAAGTTGTTTGCGTTCTTACTACAGCGACCTAAGGTACAGCTTTGTAACAACACCTGCTGATTGTTAAGGGCAATGAATGAAATTTGTAAATCCCCAAAAAACTTACGATGAAGGTACAAGTGACCTGAATTTCTTGGATGAGGCTAGAGTCAGCTATTGGGAGTACGCTTTTTATCCTCTGTCTGTCATTATCAGGAATTGCTTGTTTTGAATCATTTCGTCCCCCAGTTGTTCCTAAGGATCTGCTACGGCTTTGCGTAACTGTTGCGCTGCGATCGCCCCTAGGAGATGCATTCACCTTTTTGTAACCAAATCACTGCAAATGACCGCTTAGTTGCCACCGTTATGGTTGAGATACCATTGCTGGATATACGGCGGACTACGGGATTTATAATCCATTTCTTGCACGACAATCTTAGGGTTGGCAACTAAAACCTCTTTGAGTCGTATCAAACAGTTGGCAATTTTAAACAATTTTCTATCGCTTTCTAAAAACGAACTCTTCACCACAGCGTTGTCAAACTATCCCCAGACTGATTTGTGATACACCTGTAGTTGAAAAATTAGAGCAATTTGTACCTTCATTGATAGCGGCGGATTAGCTAATGTGCAGACGCTAGGGGAACCTGGTTTCATTGATTTTGAGTCTAAATCAGGGAAACTTAATATGTGGCTTTGTTTTGTCAAAGTTCAAAACAGAGTTAAGATACCCGAAGTTTCATAACTGCTTTTTTAGTTATCTCTGTAAATGACCTCATGAACTTGTCTGGAACCGTTCCTATAATTCGCTTCACTTCCTTAGCAGTGATAGCAGCCCTCAGCTTCTTATCACCCGTCAATGCTCAGGTACAGCTACCAAGTGGCTCTAATCAACCACAACCTATTGATCCCAACGATCCAAATAACCTCCGTCCCACAGCACAAAATAACAGCCTTTTGAGCCTTGAGGGAGGAAAGCGTCTGATGACAGACGCAAGTAATGCAGTTTCTTCCCAAAACTACGATGTAGCAGCAAAGAAACTCCAAGAAGCACGGCTTGTTTTTAATCAGCTTTCTAATTTTTATC
This sequence comes from Scytonema sp. PRP1, assembly GCF_036697665.2. NCBI lineage: Bacteria > Bacillati > Cyanobacteriota > Cyanophyceae > Nostocales > Scytonemataceae > Scytonema > Scytonema sp. PRP1. The sequence continues at coordinate 130,142 of NZ_JBAHYJ020000096.1, forward strand.
AAGACTTGAATTCTAGCTTTTCTGGAATTGACACCAGAGTTGCTGATGCTCAACGGAAAAAGGCGCTAGAAACTGCGCAAATGCGGGATGAAGCCACCTACCAGCTAGCATTGGTACATAGAGCCCAAAATAAGCCGGAATTAGCTGTACCGTTGCTCATTCAAATAGTTAAAAGCCAAAACCCAACACGGGATTTAGGTAAAAAAGCTTATCAGCAGTTGTTGGAGTTGGGCTTTGTTGATGCTCCGTTTCCTAGAGGTGGTAGTGCTTCTTCCCCTCCCTCATCCTCTCCCTCCTCCTCTCCCGCTCCCTCTCCCTCTCCCTCCTCCGGGAAGAAATAATCAAATTACCTCTCTCTTCACCTCCCCACTGCCCCCCATTCAGCCCAATGCTAGAATGGGATTATAATTAATGGTGGGGACTCTTGATGTTTGAATCCCTATTAGGGTTTGAAATAGATGTAGTCAAGTGTCACACATTTAATTTGCCTACTGTCAACAGGAAAAATGCTTGCCAACACTCTTGTTGTGGAATTTTAAATTGTGTAGACGCAAAGCAGCTTGCCGCAGGATATTTTAAATTTTGAATTGCCCAGATACGAGGCGTTACAATCCCTATTAGGATTTGAAATGATCAGGAATTGCGATGATTAGTCCGCAACAAGTACAGGAAATGATAAAGGCAGAACTGGCAGATGCCCTAGTTCAAGTGCAAGACTTGACTGGAGGTGGTGACCATTATCAAGTGACAGTAGTTTCATCGCAGTTTGCAGGTAAGGGACTTGTGCAACAGCACCAGTTAGTCTATGGTGCACTGAAGTCAGCCATGTCTAGTGAAGCGATCCATGCCTTGGCACTAAAAACGTATACTCCCGAAGCTTGGCAAAATAATTCTCACTCCTAAGTCTTGACTCAAGACTTAGGACGTAAGGCAATACCAGTCATGAGACCAAAAGTAAGATAGGAAACAAAAAGACAATGACGCCAGAACTTAAAGAGCGAATTGATAACTTGGTACAACAAAACAAAATCTTGGTTTTTCTTAAGGGAACCAAGTTAATGCCGATGTGTGGTTTCTCTAACAATGTCGTGCAAATACTGAATACCTTAGGAGTTCCTTTCGAGACAGTTAATGTTTTGGATGACTACGAACTCCGCCAAGGAATTAAAGACTATTCCAATTGGCCAACAATTCCCCAAGTGTATATCAACGGTCAATTTGTTGGTGGTTCAGACATTCTAATACAAATGTACCAAAACGGCGAATTGCAGCAAATGGTGGAAGTAGCACTTGCTTCCTGAAGTTAACCATATTGCAATTACCAGTCACCTCATAGTAAAACAGTCCTGAGTGCTGAGCAAGTTCTCGGACGGGCAGTTACTACGCTGCCCTCTGGAAGAAATTGTTTGTTACACCCTTGGAAAGTGTGTCCGTGACGTCTACAACAGCAGCAATCCTGCGTAGGCGACTCGGGCAGCTTTTCTTTGAACCCAAGTTGCTACTTATGAAAAAACGCCCCTATTTAACGGCGCAGCGGTAGCGTAGGCTTAAGGCTATTGAGCTAGCAAGTGGCGTGTGGTTTGTAAGAGGGCTAAGTGAGCTAATAAATCAGCTCACTTAGAACTTATAACTCGTGAGTTAAGGCTTTTGTGCTGTAATTGTAAAGAAATATCTCCAATTTTTCACAGTTCTGCAATGCAGATAATAGATATGCTATAATCATCTGCATTGCGCTACGGATACTACTTCTCATTGAGAAAAGATATTAATAGTAATCCGGTTGCGGCTGCGTCATTGTAAAGTTTGATACATCGTGCAAGTAGCGATTAGCTTCCTCCTCTAAGCGATGAATCAGATACGGTTCAATGGCGTTACTGTGTTGCAGTGCGGCTATATAGCCATCCAAATACATCCGCATATCATCCGTACGATAACCGCGATTCCATAACTCGACGAAGGCGTCAGTTAGTCTTTGGTAATAGCGAATGGTTTGTGTGTCTTGGAGCATAACTGCTGTTAGAAAAGTGCTTGGAATAGAAAATTGTAATTTATTGAAGCTGAGATGTGAAGTCTCACTTTTAGTTTGGCATGAACTAAAAGAAGATATCTCCCCCAAAGGGAACTCTCACGAGCAGCTACAGAGTATCTCGATCCTATTCCAGAAAACTGGGAATATGATTATCAAGTAAGCTATTGTTATAATTATCAAGAGCCAATAGCCTAACTGGGTTCGAGGGTGTGGGCACCGCTCTATTCAAGAATATCGAATCTGCTTTCACCATAAAGCTGAAAAACTCTTTTGGTAACAATTAGCTTGTTTGGTGACACTTTTTTGGGAAATCGCACTCCAATTGATAGCAGGATTTTTCATCAAAAGCACTTTTGCTAAGTCTAACAAAAATTTAAGAATATTACTAACTTGGCTTTGGCTAAGGCATCAATTAAGCACCTTGCCAGTATTAGTATTAGTAAATATGAAGCCAATAGCAATTGAGGTAACAAGGATTACAAAACCTAAGACATAGGCTTTGTTACTTTGAAATTCATATACGCTAAGGGGTCTTGCCACCGTGGGTTCGGTTTGTATTGAAATCGTTGAGGGAAATCCCCATCTGAGGTCATTGCTAGGCTGGCACTTGCAACAACTGGACTATCGGGTGCATCAAGCCGCAAGTATTTATCAAGCTAGAGAAGTGTTTTTAAGCCATCAACCAACACTGGTGATTCTCGATGCCGATTTACCTGATGGTGATGGCATTGAATTTTGCCGTTGGTTACATCGTCAACAACAGCCTTTAATTTTAATGCTTTCTGCTCGTAGCAATGAAGCTGATATAGTCACTGGTTTGAAAGCGGGAGCAGATGACTACCTCAGCAAACCTTTTGGAATGCAAGAGTTTCTTGCACGAGTTGAGGCACTCATTCGTCGCAATCGCACACCCGTTGCACCAGCTTATTTAGATTATGGGTCTTTGCAAATTGATTTAGTACAGCGTCGGGTTCGCTTCCAAGGAGAGTTTATTGACTTAACACCGCAGGAATTCAGTTTGCTATACGTTTTGGCACAAGCTGGAGGAGTGCCATTGAGTCGGTCAGAACTGCTACGCCGTGCTTGGCCTGATGCCATAGACAACCCACGCACCATTGATACTCATGTTTTATCGTTGCGGAAAAAAGTTGAACTAGATCCCCGCCAACCTAGTTTAATTCAAACGATCCGCAATGTAGGATACCGTTTTAACATGGAAATTTTAAATGCCAATATTGGACACTCAGCAACAAAGTTACCTAAAGAGAGGTTTAGCAATCAACGTTCAACCCTCAGCACTCCCCGATGAGAGGAGGACAAAAAAACAAGCAGACGAATAACTCATGATTAAAATCCAAATTCATCTTCGGCTTTTGCTTGCGTCAAGCTTTCTCTTAAATTAGCCCAGCTTATATCAGACGCTTGTTGATTGACAAGTAAGCGACCTTGGTGTAAGTACAATAGCCGTGTACAAAACTTCTGGGCTAGTTCTAGCTGGTGATTTACCATAACAACCGTTGTTTGATGACTTTGAGCAAGCTGGCTTAAAGTTTCCATAAGATGCTCAGCCGTACCTAAATCTAGGGCAGAGGTTGGCTCATCTAACAATAAGATTTTTGGTTGAATCACTAAAGCACGAGCGATCGCCACAAGCTGTCGCTGTCCAAGAGAAAGTTGTACCTCAGTTCGCGCTGACCATTCCTCTGGAATTTGCAACTTTTCTATCCAGTAAGTCACGCGTTCCTCAATTGTCTGTTTGGGTAAACCACGCAAAACCAGGGGGTATGCCAATGCTTCTTTGACTGTCATTCCCAAAAGCTTGGACTCTTGGGGTACCAATGTCACTAAGGAGCGTAGCTGCAATACAGGAATTTGGCGATACTCCTGATTTTCCAGATAAATTTTACCGCTCGTCGGTTCACTCAGACGGTTCAGGAGACGTAATAAATGAGTTTTTCCTGCACCGGATGGTCCAACAATAGCAACGCGTTCTCCCTCAAATACCTCAAAGGAAATATCCTGTAATATTGGGTGTCCCAGCTGCTTACCTTTACTCTGGGTTTTCAAGCTGGCAAAAAGACTGACTTGTTCTAGGCGCAGTTGTACTTTGAGGGTAAGTTTCCTCATCTGCGTGTCTTGTTGACTCTCCAAAATAAACCTTTGTCTAATAAATGTCCTTTAAGTTTCACGCTAATTTAGCAACGCACGACTAACGAATGTAGCGGATAATTTGTATTTGGGTTTCCCACACATACACCGTTACATCCGTTACATTCGTTGTACCGTAGGTCATCGGTTGGCTACTTAACGTGATGCTTTAATTGATGTTACCTTGCCCTAACGCTGTGGCGATCGCCCAACCATCAACTAACAGCAGCAACAGCGTCAACACAAGTAAAATTAAATACATCCAAGGTTGCGCTAAAGGATAGACATCTGTGGTGTCTATTCCTGTCTTTTCTTGCACAAGTTTCACCAAACGGGCAAATCCGGCTACACGCATTGGTAGTAGATAAGCTTTTCCTTCCTTGCTTAGGAAGTAGTAAACGAGTCCTCCTTGACCAGTAGTCCGAGGTTTTAACTGTTTTAGCTCAGACCAAGGTAACGACCAGCCTTTGCGGAAAAAACGGGGTACCCATTGAGGATAAGTTACCTGAATTTCCTGGTCATCTACAATGACGCGTTCGCTCAACGCTGCATACAGAGCAATAAAACCTATGATAATGCCCACCCACAGTAATGCTGGTGGTACGGGTGCTGCTGTTACCTGGGAAAGAAAAGGCAACGGTGTTGTGAGTGCTATGTATAGACTTAAAAGCGTGATTCTAATTAAAGGAGAGAGGCGAAATACAGAAGATGATGTATCGGCTGAGTTTGCTGTCACGGCTCCATCATGATCGTTGTGCTTTAAGTTAATACTAACTGGTAATTTTGACATCCTCCCCAGCCTAAAAGGCGTGGGGATTCCTAAGACTTACGACTTAGGTTTCTGCTTCTTGCCCTTGCGGGTTTTGCTTACGCACGCCCTTCGGGTTTTTGGCAACTGCCCGGCAAGTCGGTTGACTGTCAGGTCTTATGTTCGCTCCACAGACTGAAACGGCAAGCCCTGCCGCCAAAATATTACGAGCTGCATTTAGATCTCGGTCATGGTTTGTTCCACACTTGGGGCAATCCCATTCCCGGAAATTTAAAGGCAGCTTTTCAACAACATGAGCGCAGTTTCCACAGCGTTTTGAGCTAGGGAACCACCGGTCTATTTTTATTAACTCCCGACCATACCATCGACACTTATACTCAAGTTGTCTGACTAATTCACCCCAACTAGCATCTGAAATATGCAGCGCTAGCTTGGGGTTTTTGATCATGTTCTTGATAGCAAGGTCCTCAACTATTATCGTTTGGTTTTCACGCACCAGTTGAGTGGTTAGTTTGTTCAGAAAATCTTTACGAGCGTCGGTTATTTTTGAATGAACCTTGGCAACTTTGCGTCTGGCCTTGTGTCTGTTGTTAGATCCTTTTTGCTTGCGAGACACAGACTTTTGAACTTGTCTGAGCTTTCGGCGTAACCGCTTAAAGTGTCTGGGATTGTTAATCTTCTCGCCGTTGCTTGTCGCAATCAGGCTCGTGATGCCAACGTCTAACCCAACAGACTTATGTGTCTTTTCGAGCGATTTAATTGTATGGTCATCGACCAACAGCGATACGAACCACCTACCGCTGGCGTCCAACTTGACGGTAATCGTGTTCGGATTGCATCCGGGCGGGATTTCCCGGCTCCACACTATAGGTAGAGCCTGATCACACTTGGCTAGAAAAACTTGATTGTTCTTCCACCTAAATCCGGCTTTGGTAAATTCTGCACTGCCGCCGTTATGTTTTCGCTTGAAATTGGGGTACTTTGCCCGTTTCGCCCAGAAGTTAGCAAACGCTTTTTGCAGATTTCTCAGTCCTTGCTAAAGTGGGACAGAACTAACCTCAGTTAAAAAGCTGAGACTTTCTTCTTTCTTCCAAGCCGTAAGCATGGCAGAAGTGTCTGCATAGTCCACTCTTTCTTGCCTTTCGTACCAACCCTCTGTCCGAGCCGCCAAAGCTTTGTTGTAGACCAATCTGACGCAGCCTAGTGTCTGCCGCAGAAGAGTCTGTTGCTCGGCCGTCGGATAGAATCGGTACCTGAAGGCTCTCTCCATGCAAAAAAAAAAGAATGCAAAAAAATTTTTGCATTCTAACATATAGATTGTAAAGCCGTCCTAGAAGGACGGGGTTTTAGACTCATTTTTTTGATAAAGCCCAATTGTGAGCGTATATTATTATCGTTATCATTTACTGCCAGATCCAAACCTAGCTAACAACTCCTTGTAACTTTACAGGCATAAAGCACATCTAACCCGTAGGTCGTCCGAAAATACTGATTGATTCGAGTCCCTGTCATCTGCGTGATCTCAAACCGCTCAACACAGTACTCCTCACGCGGCAAAAGCGCTTCAATAAATGGTAACCCTGGGGCATATATAAAGCTTCCCTGCGGTTTCAATGCGGATAACACATCCATGTAGCATTGGGCGTACTGTTGCAAATGCCCTGAAGGACGCAAGTAGTGATGGAGGAAATGATTGGAGAACGCCATATGGGAGATAATCGTTCCCCAAAAGCCTGGAACAAACGGGAAATTGAACCAATCCGCGTTTATGATGAACTGATCTGGATCACTTCCTCGATCAACCCCAAAAGCAAGATTCCCTTGAGATCGTAAAAAATGAACTAACTCACCGTTTTGTCCACATCCGAGATCGAGAATTGGGTCAAGCAGGTGTTCAGTAGGAGTGTGTAGGATGCGAAGTTGTAAGTCGGGGGAATACTCGCTACAGACGGGTGTACTGAAGACGAAATCACGACTGAGATTCCTTGATGCAAGGTCGAGAACAAATTGCTCAAGCTGGATTTGATGCACAGCAAGCACTTCCTTGAGGAGTTTCGGAAGATGAGTGCTGTGTTTACAATCTAAAAGCCCAGAGCGAAAATCACCCAGAAATCTCACGTATTCCGCTGTTAATATCGTTTTCTCCTGGTCTCCAACAATCAGAAATTGATTTTTTGTTTGAAAAAACGCGATCGCCTGTTTGATGAAAAACTGCGACGTTTCATCTGAACGTTCATCCATCCAACGAACAACCGAGTCCTGGTTTTGACACAGAAATGTCACCAATGAGTCTGGAACCGAACAAAACTCATTACTAGGTGCCTTAAGTTCCTCTAAAGGCACAGAGGCGAACCTTCTAAAACGGTTGAGGGCATACCTTCTCAGTTGATTCCCGATCCAATCAATGGTTGACATCATTTCCTCAGTTGTCACAAACCGTGGTGCTGATTCGTCTTATTCGTGGATTTATTTGTCGAACTTCATCAGTGACTTCGCGACTGAATTCGACCTTTCCTAAAGGAGAGAGTAATTCTTCCAGATATTGCTTGGCAAACTGGTCGTGAGGCTGTCTGGTCATTTGTTACTCATTATGGTAAGTACTTTTGTACCACACTCCAGCCTGTGAGCGATACCCAGATAAAGCCAAAAAACAGGGCAATATTAGCGCCAACATGGACACGTCTAGCCCAACGTCGTCTCCCATTAATAAGCAATGCGCTTCCACCAGACAGCAAAACCAGCACGACTGCTATCAACCCAGCAATAAGGTGGGATGAGTGTCCCAAAGAACCAAAATGACCGAAAGTACCAATAATGCCAATCAGGAGTAGCAGCAGCACTAAACTTACCATGCAACTGCCGATGAGAAAGTGAAGGGAACGTACATTTATATTTCCCTCGGTAAAGGGGGAAATAAAAGAGGGGTGCGCCGATGTTCTGTTACGAAACATCCAAAAGCCTGTAATCGCCAATAGCAAATAAGCTAACAACGATAACCCCATCGACCATGCTGCTATTTTCCACAGCCAAAGAAAGGAAGGTAGGTTCATAGTAAACATTGTAGATGGGGAAGTGGAGTGATGAAAAAAATTAATGTCTAGACGTGACATGGTACGTCTGGACAACTCATAACGAAACAAAAGAGGGCTGCTGAGTTCAGCAACCCTCTTATTAAAGAAAATTGTTTTTTTTAATCAATGTATACTAAACCAGCGACTTGCAAAGGTTTTTTGGAATCTCCGGTTTTTGTATTAATCGTTTGCACAATTGGTTTTTTATTGATAGGGTCTATTGCTGGTTGTGAGTCTGTATGAAACTCATAATTGCTAGGTTCGCTGATTGCGAGGCGATCGCACGGAATGTTATCCGATAAAATTGCACTTGCCATCATCCCCGTATGAATCTCAAGTTGAGCTTCTTTTGGAGCTTCAAACACTAACCTTTGTCCAGGAAAAACAACCCGTTCAAAGTACCAGTTGGGAATATTTGAGATGCGAGCCACCTGTATTTTGCTTGTGGCATTCACGTAGCAGCAGAAAAGTTTACCTGATTGCTCAGGTGGTAGAGGATCTAATATTTGAGCCATAACTGCTGAGGAGCTTTACGCCACTATCTTATCTTACACTTGTCAAGCTAGCACCGGCTGATCCCCAGTTGCTGTAACCCCGACTACCAAGTGAGCTTTTCTATTATTATTTCTATCTTAAGATTTGCGGCCGTATGAAATATTTGTGAAATTTTATGCCTTTTCTGCAATTGTACATTATGCTCCCACACACACAATGTTCTCTGGTTCACAAAAAATCATAAACGGCGAAATTTACTTGTCAATCCTCATAGCGACACCCCATAACCAAGATATGTAGATCATCGCTTGGCAAACAGAGTTGTTGTTATTGTAAAGCTATCTATATAAAAATCTTTATAATTTAATAATATTTCTGTTGAGAGAGTATGTATCTGACGCCTAAGTGAATTTAACGAGTTCCACTGAATATCAACAAAAAGGACAGATTAAATCCTTATCTGCCTAAATGTCAAGTAATATTAAGATATAGGACAAAAATTAATCTCAACACTTCTTTTAAAAGCTATTAATCTCACTTTCCCTTAAAAACAGCAAGATGGAAGTTAAAAGACCTGTGATGGACAACCGAATTCTCTATGTTCGCCTTCCTTGTAACCCGATCTTTCCAATTGGGGTGGTTTATCTTGCAGATCACGTCCACAAGCAGTTTCCTACCATAGAACAGCGCATTTTTGATTTGGGAACAGTACCACCTCTAGATTATGCTGCTGCGCTGGATCGCTGTATCGATGAATTCAAGCCCACACTACTCGTGTATTCGTGGCGTGATATCCAAATTTATGCTCCAGTGGGTGGACGTGGTGGTAACCCATTACAGTATTCCTTTGAGTTTTTCTACTCCCGCAATCCATTACTCAAGATAAAAGGGGCTATTGGTTTGTTGCGGATTGCGTCGGGATACTACGGTGAGTTGTGGCGGAATTTGGGCTTAGTGAAACGGGGTATTAAACGTGCTAAACGTTATAACCCCGATGCTCGAGTGATTGTCGGTGGTGGTGCTGTTAGCGTCTTTTACGAGCAAGTGGGTAAAAGCTTACCCAAGGGAACGATTGTTTCCGTGGGAGAAGGCGAAACCCTGCTTACAAAACTTTTAAGTGGGCAAGAATTTCGCGATGAAAGGTGTTATGTCGTAGGAGAAGAGAAACCACGCGATCGCCTGATTCACGAACAACCCACTCCCCTAGAAAAATCCGCTTGCGACTACAACTATATCGAAAGTATGTGGCCGGAATTTAACTATTACCTGCAAGAAGAAGACTTTTATATAGGTGTACAAACTAAACGTGGTTGTCCCCACAACTGCTGTTATTGCGTCTACACCGTTGTTGAAGGCAAACAAGTACGCATCAATCCAGCTGAGGAAGTCGTTGCCGAAATGCGGCAATTGTACGATCGCGGTATTCGCAACTTCTGGTTTACCGACGCCCAATTTATCCCAGCGCGAAAATTTATGAGCGATGCTGTGGAACTCTTACAGAAAATCGTTGATTCTGGGATGACGGATATCCACTGGGCAGCATACATCAGAGCCGACAACCTCACACCAGAGTTGTGTGAGTTGATGGCGAAAACCGGGATGAACTACTTTGAAATTGGTATTACCAGTGGTTCTCAAGAACTCGTGCGGAAAATGCGGATGGGCTACAACCTGCGAACAGTCTTGCAAAACTGCCGTGACTTGAAAGCTGCTGGATTCAACGACTTAGTTTCCGTCAATTACTCATTTAACGTCATTGACGAACGTCCCGAAACTATCCGCCAAACCATCGCCTACCACCGTGAACTCGAACGCATCTTCGGTGCGGATAAAGTCGAACCTGCGATTTTCTTCATCGGTTTGCAACCCCATACCCACCTCGAAGAATACGCCTTCAAAGAAAATATTCTTAAACCAGGGTATGATCCAATGAACATTACACCTTGGACAGTCCAGAAAATGCTCTGGAACCCGGAACCCCTTGGTTCATTCTTTGGGCAAGTCTGCTTACAAGCTTGGCGACAAAACCCTAATGACTTCGGACGCGAAGTCATGAAAATATTAGAAGAAAAACTGGGTTGTGCCGACTTAGAAGAAGCACTTTCTGCACCCGTTGAGACGAAAGAAAAACAACTCGTTAGCGTATCATAGAAGACACGCAAGAAGACAAGGGAACCAGGGGACATGGTGACTACGGGTAAACAAGGGGAAAAAATGACTTCCTCATATCCCTCATCACTTCCTCTGCTTCCTTGGTGTCCTTGGCGTCCTTGGCGGTAGCCTGCGGCACGCCGCTACACGTCTACGTTTAAAAATCCTATCCCCATGTTAGAAGGCTCAATTTTACAAAAACTAGAAGCAGCTCATCGCCATAGTAAAAGACCAATTCAATACGGCGTTTACTATAAAAACACACTGGTTTCCCTGTGCCATGCTTTGGAAGACCACATATTAAAAGACGAAGGTACACCCTTAGTCATCACAGCCTTCCAACAAGGAAAGTGGTATCTGCAAGAAGCCGAAAGATACGCAGATATCGCCAAAAAAGCCAGCCAAATTGCTATAATGGCAGCCCCGGATGCAAGCTTTGCCCAACATTCTACAAGCCAATTGCCCAATGTGAACCTAGTCGCCATAGATCCAGCCGATCCGGTAGCGCAGGAGTGGCATTTGATTATATTATCACAAAATTACACAGCAATGGTAATTTGTCAAGAATTATCACAAGCTGATTATGCTTCCACCGGATTACCTGCATCCGACGTAGAGCGAAAATTCTACGGTTTATGGACATTTGAACCGGAGTTAGTCCAAGAAACAGCAGAATTAGCAATTTCTCACATCGAAAGCTACAACCCAGAACTGGCAAAAGAACTTAAGGCACACAAAAACAGAATGCAGCCACGGCTTGCCACACCGGAAGACTTGAGTGCAGTGGTTTCCCTCGTAGTAGATTACCTTCAAACGGGGCAAGTAAATATATCTGTCCCCACAACGACTCGCCACCAAGCACTGGATCGGAATTTGGTTTCCAACGAAATCCAAGCATTTTTACGGATGGCGCAAATGATAGATGCTGCCGATATTACCAATCCAATGGCAGCAGCGGAAGTGGTAGCACTAGCAGAAACAATGGGGCAACTTTTGGATCTTCCCGCGTGGCAAACGAAACGTCTACGGCTTTCCGGGTTGCTGCAACGTATAGATCCATTGCAAAGAGCCCAAAGCGTTCTTTCTCCTGGTAGTTCCACCCGCTACCAAGAAGATGCACCCTGTTGTCCCTTGACTTGTCCTCTAGTACCAGGAACCCAGGTACTGCGAACAATGCCACGACTGCGGGCGATCGCACAAATTCTTACACATCAAAGCGAGTGGTGGGATGGTACAGGCGAGCCAGCGGGGTTAGCTGGAGATGAAATTCCCTTAGAGTCAAGAATTCTCGCATTAGTAGCAGATTTCCAGTGGCGGGTTAATCAGAAAAAAACCTCTCAGTTAAGCCCCGAGGAAATATTTACTCAAGCTTTAGAAGAGTGCAAACAATTACAATCGTATCGCTTTGACCCCAAACTTGTAGATACATTAGCTTTATTAGTTATGGGTTTGCAACAGGGACTCGACTTACCTTTGATGACACCCAAAGTTAGTACTGGTATGTGGCTACTTAATAGTAGGCTAGATAGCGAAACTAAGAGTGGAGAGATTAAGAGCAGTTACAGGCAATAATAATCAAAGCGCAAAGACTTCCTTAGCGTCTTTGCGCGAAATGTAATTATCTTAAATAGCGTAGAATTTATATGAATGTTGACGAAATTCGGTCAGGAAAACTCAAAGACTTGCCAGGAGTAAATTTAGAAGACGAAGATTTATCAAATGCTGACTTAAATCGCATCAATTTTGCTGGCGCTCACCTTGTCGGCACAACTTTTACAGGTTCCAAACTCGAAGGTGGACATTTAGAAGGTGCCAATTTGATGGGAGCCAACCTTGTAGAAACCGACTTGCGGGCGAACTTGATGGGAGCAAATTTGATGCAAGCAGATTTGACGGGTGCTGACTTGCGGGGTAGCAATTTACGTGGCGCGAACTTAATGGGAGCAAGACTCACTGAAGTGTCCTTTGTTGGTGCTTTCTTGAGCGGTGCTAATTTGATGAATGTCAACTTGCAGGGTGTTGACTTTCGAGGTGCTGACTTGCGAGGCGCGAACTTGACTGGGGCTAATCTCAAAGGTGCAGACTTGAGTCGTGCAGATTTGCAAGGGGCATTGTTAAGTGAGGCAAATCTGGAAGAAGCCGACTTACGGGGGGCGAATCTTGCGGGTGCGAATTTGACGGCGGCAAACTTATTGTGTGCTGAATTACACGGTACTAATGTAAGTGGAGTGAATTTGGAGCGAGCATGCGTGGTGGGAACAGTCTTGGAAATGGCTTTGTAAAAGGCTAATTAACAGCAAGCACCTTCAGCAGATGAGATTTATATAGGTGAATTTAACCAGGGTTGTTCTTTGAAATCTGTCCATTGTTGAGGAATCCTCGCACGCTGAGGGCGATCGCACTTAAAAGTAATATACCCATCACCCCTGCTAGTGGATTGCGATCAATTCCAGTTATCCACTCTGGCACTTTTTTTGTATACGTAATCAAATTGCCCACGTTAATAATGTAATAACCCCAAACCAAACCCGCGTGGTATCCAATGGGTAAACCGAGGCGTCCCCTACGCCAACGCTTTCCCCATACCTGCGTTAACCCTAGTATGACTAAGGCTGGGAATTGCGGTAGTGTATGAATAATTGCCTCCAGCGGCTTAATAAAGTGTAATGCCGCATAAGCGATCGCATCAACCCACAAGGCAACACTTTTGCTATAATCCCGTTGCAACTCATCCAGCAACCAACCTCGGAATAATAATTCCTCAGCAAACCCAATGCCCAAGCCAACAATTAAACTCTCTAAAATCAGTTTAAGAAAAAAAACTTTGGGTTGTTGCCACACTAACCAACCTAAGCTACCTTGCAACCCAAACAAAATCAGAACGCCAATTATCCCAATAGCCAAACCGCGTACCACTTCTACACCATTGAGTCGCGTCAGTTCTAAGCCATAATATCGTAGCAACTGAGGTTGATTGTAGACGTACTTGCCCCATAACCTCAGTAGAACGATAAACTCAACATACAGCAGCACCATTGTCAATATACTGACTAAATTGGTGTCACGTACGAGTAAGTAAATTGGTGCAGCAAACGGCAGCCAGAGTACCAACAAAGTCAATATAAATGCACCCAGCCTAATAGGGGCAGGGTACTGGGACAAACGGAGGAGATTTGTTTTGAACAACCTATCTATTGCCTATAACCTTTTATTCTTCAGGTTCAATTGTGCTACTCAAACCATGATTTTTCAAGGTTTCGCAATAGAACTCGGCGTGTTCTTGAGCGCAAGTAATGACTAAGGCTAGCCCGTTGGTATGGGCTTCCATCATGATACTAACAGCCTGAGGCTGGGTGAGGTTCGGTACTGTGGTTAGTAGAACCTGCACCACATACTCCATAGGGTTGTAGTCGTCATTATGGAGCAAAACGCGATACCGAGGCGCTAGCTTGCGGGATGTTGAACGCTTCTCTATGGTTTCGACAGACACTGTTCTTTGCTCTTTTGTGAATGAATTACTACAACAGAATTTTTGTCCAAATATTCCTTAACACTTATTAACTCATTTTATAGCATAGACACGCAAATAACGGGGTAGTCAAATTTTTTGCTACTTTAGACTGATGGCTGCACAGGTTTGACTGCGCCTCTACACCCCATCCCCTTAAAATTGAATCACCAATAAAAATATACTTGTCGCTTAAGCCGTGTGACTATGGAGATGACCTTGGAGTTTCAAGCAGGACAAATTGTGTCTTTAGAGCATGGCGACATAAAGCTGTATGCAGAAGTCATTCAAGTCGTGGTTTCTCGTCAGTTGTGTTGGGTGCGTCCTTTACTGCTAGTCAACTTTACCCAAGAACCGCCGCTGATCACTGACCTGCGAGATACATCTGACCTGCTTTGGTCTGTCAATTTATTTCAACCTGCCTTAGACACAGAAGTTATTAGTTTTTTGAGTCAGGTTTTGCTAAAAGAACCAAAACCTGGACAGACTAGTGTTGCCAAGCAACAATTCAATCACTTTATTCACCAAATTTGGCAAGCACAAAAAGGGGGATTAGGGATTGGGGATTAGCCCTTCGACTTCGCTCAGGGCTAGGGATTGGGGAATGGGTAAATTCTTGCCGATCCAATCCTCAGTCCCCTAATGAACACTAGCGAATGGCTGCATCTTTCAGAAGGAATATTATTGAGATTAGGCAAAAATTTATTTTCTATCTTTAGGGGCATGCCAAAAAGTTTACTACCAGTAAAAATGATATATGTACGGTAGACGGGATAACCTAGTTCTGCTATCAGGGTGTAATCTCCCATTTGAACGAAAGCTACTCCCTTGTCGGTAAAAGAGTACCGATTTAACAAACTGCCTACGGCGTCGCCTCTTTGCAGGACTTACGGTGCAAGCCATAGGCTAGAACACGTACCCGATAGCCTTAAGGCGTGACGTCAGCCATAGCCAGCGCATAGCAAGAAAATAACCAATCTTAGACCCGGAAAAAAGTAAAAATGTATTGTAAATGGCTTCCTTGGAACTAATGGAAGAGATAATTTCTGTTTCAGGTTCTAAGCGTTGCCTTATTAAAAATCTCTACTCCCTCAACAATAGGTTCATCCTGCTTGCTGTTAATTTCAGCGAACAAGTAGAGAGGAATTTTTTCTAAGCGTCGCGCAAACTACATGGGGATAACTAGTGATTAATGCAAATGGGGAACCATTCTCTTCTCGGTTTACCCCCTGCAATCAAATATATAATTAATCTTACAAATTAATCTTACAAAAAAATATGAGCAGTGACGCGGCTAAAGTCTCGTCGCTATTGTTAGTATAATTTCTGTTGCTTATATTGAAGTTTCATGACTTTAGTCTTTATTGAAATCAACTCAATTTAAGGCAACTCTAATGCCAAACCCTCAGGATAACAAGCCTAGACTTGAAACCAACTGAATGCGACCAGCGTCCATCTCTGCCATTAATAGTTCCAAGGCTTCGTAGTCCACGTCAGAAATATAACCCATTTCGGTCAGTTCTGAGTTAATTTCATTTTCAATTTCAGGAGTCAACTTTTTAATATCGAGAGCTTTTTCTACCAATAGACGAATAGAGTATTTTGTTCTCATAGCGATTACACCAACTATATAAGTAGTCATTATCAAGGGTAACGTTTGGTATAAAAAGTGATCTGAACACCCCTGTGGCGGTGACCTGGATCACAGCTATTTGAGGACATGGTTCACTATTGAGCCAACTGTCTAGCAATAATCAAGTGATAACGTAAAGTTATTAGCTTGATAGGGATTTGAATACAAATCAAATAGAATTCTAGGATAAATAAAGTTTATAACTAGAACCAGCTATTCATCCTCACCTGTGCGGCTGCTTGTGGAGATTATATTTGTTTAAGAAGTAAAAAAAGTATATTTAAACACAAAATTTCTTGCGTTTATGACAATCTTTAAAGAGTAACGCAATAGCAATAAAGATTCAGCAAAGAGACGTAATACGAATGGTCGATGTGAGAAAAAAAAGTTTATGTTCAAATACATCTAACTTTAAAGTTCGATAACTTTAATAGGATGTAACGATGCAAGCAGTACTAGACTATCCAAAAATAACTGTTATTAGTCCTCACGGCTGCCTAAATGCCAAAAACGCTTTAGAATTTGAAACCAAATTAACAAAAGCGCTAGCACAAAATGGTATTTCTATCTTGCTCGTGAATTTAGAGCATGTAGAATCATTAGATAGTGCAGGCTTGATGGCATTAGTGTCTGCGCTCAAACTGGCTCAAAAGCTAGGACGGCGCTTCAGCCTTTGCTCGGTTTCACCGTCACTCAAAATTATATTTGAACTGACCCAAGTAGATAGGGTTTTTGAGATATTTGAAGGGAAAGCCGCGTTTGAAGCTGTTTACCTCTCAAATCAAGAAGCAACAGTGACTTATGCCTAAAAAAGTCTTAAGGGAAACGAGTAGTTCTCTTGAAACACCTAATAAATGCTAATGTTGGAGGTGAGTAGCTGTAATTAAGGTAGCGAAAAGATACCACAGTGGCTGTTGCAGTTGAAAAGTTAATCACATCGGATATTGTAAAACCAGCTCGTTACTTAGGTAACGAGCTCTTAGCGATTCACAAGCCTTGGGATACGGCAGAGATCCGCTGGGTATTGACATACCCAGAAGTTTATGAAGTAGGTGCATCCAACTTAGGGCATATTATTCTCTATAATATTTTGAATTCCCAACCGCGCCAGTTATGCGATCGCGCTTACCTACCAGGACCGGATCTAGCAGCAAAACTACGGACAACAAAAACACCGTTGTTTGCCGTAGAGTCAAGGCGATCGCTAACGGACTTTGACATTTTAGGCTTTAGCCTCAGTTATGAACTGGGAGCAACCAACATTCTAGAAATGTTGGATTTGGCTGGCATCCCTCTGACTTGGCGAGAACGCCAAGAGGCGGAGGAAAGGGCAGATAAGGGAGATGAGGAAGCAACATCTTCTTCATCCCCCCCATCCTTTAGTTACCCGTTGATTTTTGCTGGGGGACAGACGGCGACATCCAATCCTGAACCCTACGCCGACTTCTTCGATTTCTTTGCTTTAGGAGATGGCGAGGAACTGCTGCCAGAAATTGGCTTAGTGTTGGAAGAGGGGAAAAAAGCTAGGCTAAGCCGTAAAGAATTATTGCTGGATTTAGCGCAGATACCAGGCGTTTATGTTCCGCAGTTTTACGACATGGCTTCTGATGGTTCGGTTCATCCCAACCACCCAAATGTCCCAAAACGAATTGTGCGGCGGGTTGCAACCCCAATACCAGCGTATTCGATTGGGCTAGTACCCTACATCGAGCCGGTGCATGATCGGTTGGTAATTGAAATTCGGCGCGGTTGTACTCGCGGCTGTCGCTTCTGCCAACCAGGAATGCTCACCCGACCAGCGCGGGATGTGGAACCAGCGGATGTGGTGGAAGCGATAGATTCCGGAATGCGGCAAACCGGTTACAACGAATTTTCTTTACTATCCCTGAGCTGTTCTGATTATTTATCCTTGCCAGCAGTAGGGACGGAAATAAAAAATCGCTTAAAAAATGAAAATATTTCCCTGACTCTACCAAGCCAACGAGTTGATAGATTTGATGAAAATATTGCCAATATCCTAGGCGGTACGCGGCAAGGGGGACTGACTTTTGCTCCAGAAGCTGGAACCCAACGGATGCGGGACATAGTCAACAAGGGTTTGACCAACGAAGAACTGCTGCGGGGTGTAAAAACAGCTTGGGAACAAGGGTGGGATAAAATTAAGCTGTATTTCATGATCGGCTTGCCTGGTGAAACCGATGCCGATGTGTTAGGCATTGCGGAAACAGTCAGCTGGTTACAACGGGAGTGTCGAGGAAAAGGCAGAAGACCGCTGTCATTTAACTTGACCATTTCTAACTTCACACCCAAGCCCCATACGCCTTTTCAGTGGCACTCGGTTTCCACTGCTGAGTTTGAGCGCAAGCAAGCATTACTGCGGCAAGCATTCCGGCGGGTCAAAGGAGCAAAGGTGAATTTCACCGATGTCCGTATTTCAGCAATGGAAGATTTTATTGGCAGAGGCGATCGCTCTCTTGCCCCAGTCGTCCGTCGTGCTTGGGAATTAGGGGCAGGCATGGACTCTTGGTATGATAGTGTCGAAAAAGCTTTTAGTGCTTGGGGACAAGCCATTAGGGAAGCTGGCTTAGACTGGAAATACCGCCTAGTTGAGAAAGGCGAGTGGAATTTGTTTGGGAAACAAGATGAGGAAGTAACATCCCCCTCATCCTCTCTCGACGCCCCCCTACCTTGGGACCACATCGACACTGGTATTGATAAAAAATGGCTCAAGGAAGACTTGCAACGTGCCTTAGAAGCGGCAACTGTACCAGATTGCTCTTTTGAAGGTTGTTCTCACTGTGGTGTCTGCGGCACTGACTTTGGTCATAATGTTGTTATTTCGCCGCCTTCTATCCCGGAATTTGCTGGTGAGTTTGTCCCGAATACTACCAAAACACAACGGCTGCGTGTCTGGTTTGGTAAGCTGGGCGGTTTGGCTTTAGTAGGTCATCTAGATTTGATGCGCCTATTTGATAGAAGTGTACGGCGAGCAGGATTGCCAGTTTCTTTTACTGGTGGCTTTCATCCTACCCCCCGCATTTCCATTGCATATGCCTTGCCTTTGGGAGTTACAAGCAGTGGTGAAATTGTGGATTTTGAACTCACACAGCCAGTTGATGTGGAAACTTTCCGCCAAAAACTGAGTGAGGCTTTGCCGTTAGACATTCCTATATATCAGGTGGAACAGCTCGATTTAAAAGCGAGTTCGGCTAACCAACTTCTAGAGGCTGCGGAGTATCTAATCACCGTGGCTTGTCAGCAGGAGGCGACACCGATACAATGGGAAAGCTGGATTGACGCCATCAAAGCCCAAGATGAGATTTTGTGGGAACACACAACCAAGTCAGGCAAAACTCAGTTGGTAAATCTGCGCGATCGCTTGTTTGAGTTAGAATTATTTGAGTTACCAAAACGCCCTGAGCATCAGGAAGAGTCTACAGTTATCCTGCGTTATGTGGGCAGCTGTCGTCATGACGGGGTGCTATTGCGTCCCGAACAAATCCTCTCTATGCTAGAACAAGTAGCAGGTACAGATTTTCATCTGCTGCAAATTCATCGAAATCGGCTGATTTTGGGAGTTTAATCGCTTGGGGCAATTTGCTTGTGGTTGCCCTCTCTTAGCACATCTTGGAAATTGATTTTTGACAAGGTTGCGTTAGAATGAGATGAAGAGAAATTTTCTGGCGCTGCATTGAGTAAACTGATTCACTACCCTGGTACTCAGGGCGCAAAAGCAAAGATAAAAGAAGTGAAACTAAGCGCGGGTTTTTTATCCCAGACAAACACCAGGCAGATCAAATAACACTCTCTTTAAGCTCAAAGCTCGTGAATCAGCAATTACCAACAGCAAGGTTCGTCGGCTTCTCTGATTCTATGATTTTTAAAACTAATTTGAACGCCCAATCCACAATGTAGTGCCAAGTATCGAGAGCGCGAGTGCTGAGACAGTGTTGAGTAACGAAAGCGCGAGTGCTGAGTGTAAATTACGCAGAACTCAAGACTTTATGACTCACAACTCAGGACTCAGGACTCAGGACTCAGGACTCTCCAGGAAAAGGGTATTGGATCAAAAATTAACCACGAACGGATGATTTAATTGCTTAAATAATATGCAGCCGTTCTGGAAGAATCAACAGTGTAAACGCAGTCGAGCGCGTAAATAGCTCCCTAAGTTTGAGCGAAGAAGCGCAATTTTTAAAAGCAGCGCATGAGCGGACTTGTTGTCGGGGCGAGAGGTATAACAAACCCCCAAATAGTCTGTTTGTGCTGCCAGTTCTTGAGGAAAATAATTGAATGCCAAAACAAATTATCATCGCGGAACAGCATCAAATTGCTGCAGTATTTTCGGAAGACCAAATACAAGAACTCGTTGTTGCCACAGGTCATCATCAAATTGGTGATATCTACCTAGGTGTTGTGGAGAATGTACTACCTGGGATAGATGCAGCTTTTGTCAATATAGGTGATCCAGAGCGCAATGGTTTTATTCATGTCACTGACTTAGGACCATTAAGGCTGAGGCGAACAGCAGCAGCTATTACAGAATTATTAACGCCGCAGCAAAAAGTATTAGTGCAAGTGATGAAAGAGCCAACGGGTACCAAAGGGCCCAGGCTCACGGGAAACATCACCTTACCCGGACGCTACGTAGTGCTGATGCCATACGGTCGGGGTGTAAATTTATCACGTCGGATTAAAAGTGAAAGCGAGCGCAACCGTTTACGTGCGCTGGCAATTTTAATTAAACCAGCAGGAATGGGTTTGCTGGTTCGTACCGAAGCCGAGGGCAAGCCGGAAGAAGCGATTATCGAAGATTTAGAATCGCTGCAAAGGCAATGGGAAGCAATTCAACAAGAAGCGCAATCAACACGTCCCCCAGCGCTCTTGAATCGGGACGATGATTTTATCCAGCGCGTGCTGCGGGATATGTACGGCGCAGATGTCAATCGGATTGTAGTAGATTCCAGTACTGGTTTGAAGCGGGTGAAGCAGTACTTGCAGAACTGGAGTGGCGGGCAAACACCACAAGGGTTGTTAATCGACCATCACCGCGATCGCGCTCCGATATTAGAGTACTTCCGTATTAATGCTGCAATTAAAGAAGCGCTCAAACCCAGAGTAGACTTACCTTCTGGAGGCTACATTATTATTCAGCCGACAGAAGCATTAACAGTCATAGATGTCAACTCTGGCTCATTCACGCGATCGGCAACTGCTAGGGAAACTGTTTTGTGGACAAACTGCGAAGCCGCCACAGAAATTGCCCGTCAGTTGCGGCTACGGAATATTGCGGGGGTGATTGTCGTTGATTTTATTGATATGGAATCGCGGCGTGACCAACTACACGTTCTAGAACATTTTAATAAAGCACTCAAAGCAGACAAAGCTCGTCCTCAGATTGCCCAACTTACTGAGTTGGGTTTGGTTGAACTCACCCGCAAGCGTCAAGGTCAAAACATCTACGAATTGTTTGGTAAACTTTGCCCCACTTGTGGTGGTTTAGGGCATACTGTCCATTTACCTGGAGAAACAGAAAGCCGACCACTAGCACCAACAGAATTACCAGAGCGCCTTGTATCCTCCGTGCCTCATAGGGAACCACGTCTGCCAGTTGCTCGATCGGTTGAACCACGGGAAACCTATGAAGGATATGGAGAAGCATACGAGACTGACAATGACTTGAGTGCCTCGGGTCTGGTTAATCATCCCAGCTATCAAGAAATTGGCGACAGCAGAAAGCGTCGTACCCGCCGCAGCACTCGCGTAGAGAGGGTAAACGGGGGAAATGGCAAAGATGAGCCACGGATTGTGGCAAACCCCCTGGCGTTTCTGAACGAGCCAGACTTGGAAATGGATGACGACGTGGAACAAGGAGCGCCATCAGAAGTACCTCCACCCAGTTTTAGCAAACCTTCTTGGGGTGATAGAGCCGAGCGTGGCAAAGTGACTAAGGTAGAGCTAGTCAAGCCAGTGGTAGAACCACCAGAAATTGTGACTGTAGAAATGTCCCCCGAGGAACAGGATGTCTACGCCCAGATGGGAGTTTCTCCGTTAGAGAAGTTGGGTCGGGAGGTCAGAAATCCCAAGTCTGTGATTATCAACGTCACCTTACCTGGGCACAACCCTGCTCCAGCGACTGAATCAACCTCAGAACCACCTGTTTCTGAAAGAGCACCTGTCTCTGAAAGAGCACCTGTCTCTGAAAGAGCACCTGTCTCTGAAAGAGCAAGCGCTGTTGTCACAGTAGTTGAGCCACCAAGCGAACCCGAGCCAGAAGCTGTAACTGAGCGACAGGATTTTGACTTGATGACGGATGAAAGTGAAGCTAGCAGCAACTTAAGCGATAAACGCCGCCGTCGCCGCCGTTCTTCCTCTGTGGAGTAAGTAAATCCACTGGATTTGAAAGTTAAGAAACTTATGATAGAACCGGAGCAAGCTGTCGCTTCTATTGAGTCGCCAGTACCCATGAAAGAGATGAGGTGGCTGGAGTTTTCCACGCACTCAAGCACTGAAGGGCTGATTGCAGGCGTGGATGAAGTGGGGCGAGGCTCTCTGTTTGGTCCTGTAGTGGCTGCAGCAGTGATACTACCAGATACGGCTTTGCCAGAACTCATAGCAGCCCGAATTAAAGATAGTAAAAAGCTGTCTAGTTCTCGAAGAGTGCAGCTAGCGCACCTCATTTGGGCGCTGGCTATTGACTGGAAAATCGGTTTTGCTTCAACAGCCGAGATTGACCAAATGAATATTCTCCAAGCAACGATGCTAGCAATGAAGCGGGCTATTCTCAAGCTAAAGGTGCAGCCTGCTCTATGTTTGATTGATGGCAATCAGTTAGTAAAAGACTTGCCACTGTCGCAACAAACGATAGTCAAGGGGGACGAGTGCTCTGTTGCTATTGCCTCTGCTAGCATTGTTGCTAAAGTTTGGCGTGATGATCTGATACTTCGCCTTGCCTCAAAGTACTCTATGTATGACTTGGAACGCAACAAGGGTTATGGAAGTAAACGACATCTGATGGCACTACAACAGTACGGACCTTCACCATTACATCGCACGTCCTTTCGTCCTTGTCAGATGACCGTACTCAGTTCTGATTCACAGTGTTCTCAAACAAACAAGAAAAAACAAATAATTTCAGTTCCTGATAGGTAAGAGTTATGCACATTTGATTTGCAGGCAGTATCTTCGCAAGATAATTGAAAGGAAATTCCTCTTCTCAAGCTGCTGATTCACCTAGCTTATCCGTAGGGCATATTTTCAATTCGTTATAGAGTGAGGTGTAAGTTATGTCATAAGGATGGTTATTTTTTTACAACTCATGTAACCACAGATTTATACAGATAAACACAAATTTCTTTACTACACAATTGCGACAAGTTGGTAAAGATTCTACCTGTGAGCGCTCGAACCCAGTTAATAACCATAAAGTCACAAATTTGTCAAAGCTGTATTTACATTTGCGTATATCTACTTAAGTCTGTGGTTTTGGCAACCAAATGTGTTAAAAAATACTAAAACCTTCCAATAACTACTCCGGATTGAAGATGGGGATACTTTGATCACCAAGCCCTTTTTCTGGCGTTTGCAACATTACCCAACGGCGATAATCTGCTAGGAGTTGATGTAGTAATCTTTGCTTAATAGTCAACAAAACACTCTTGAGCAAACCACTGCCTGTTGCTTCTAATATTGGCTTGGGCATATAAGAAAATGGCGGTGGTAAATCTACTAACACTTCTAAATCGGCTCTTCCTTTTAATAGGGTGTTAATACCTTGCTGCTCAGGAGACAAATGCCCTTTTAAATTTAACGCAAAGCGTTGGTTGATATACTCTATACCAAGGATTTCACAACTTAGCGATCGCACATGAACCGTTCCATTTGATTCAGCCCAGACTCTCATGTCTACAGTTGGTTGAATGCTGAGCGACATAAAGTTTAGAGGACGCATTTTCAAGCGAAAAATTTCCGTACTCAGTTGCTGAATACGAGTAGGGTCAACTAAAGCGTTAACCAAGCGTTGAGGCTGACGCAAGTAGTGTTGAATTGGAATAGGTTGCTCTGGGATAGCAATTTCAACCGATTGAGAGGCAGTAAACCGAGTAGGCATGAGCATATTAAAATATCTGTTAAATAATTGTAATATTTTCTTAAGAAATTATGTTATCAGTCATTGGTTATGACTTAATAAATGATTTGTGTGGAAAGAAGTTTATCATGTCTGATTACAACTCATAAAATTGAATACAAATCAAACTATCCACACAAAACTAAACTCTATGACTTTATCAATTGCACATTTAGGACCTCCTGGCACTTACGCAGAACAAGCGGCTCTTCTTTATCTCAATTGGCTTACTAAAACTACAGGAGTTGAAGCTATCTTATGCCCTTATCCCAGCATTGCTCAGACATTGCGAGCTGTCGATAAAGGTCAGGCAAAGTTGGCTGTTGTGCCTGTGGAAAATTCTATTGAAGGCAGTGTGACCATGACGCTGGATACACTGTGGCAACTAGATAGTTTGCAAATTCAGTTAGCTTTGGTCATGCCAATTGCTCATACATTAATTTCCTGCGCTCAAACCTTGGAGGAAGTCAAAACAGTTTATTCTCACCCCCAAGCCCTAGCACAATGTCAGGGATGGTTGGAGCGGTTACTTCCCAATGTACAGCTTATTCCAACCAATTCCACAACCGAGGCGCTCCTGCAACTAGAGCAGGACTTGACGGTGGCGGCTATCTCATCTCAACGTGCGGCGCAACTATACAACCTGCCTATACTAGCTAGCGGTATTAACGATTATCCCGAAAACTGTACTCGCTTCTGGGTGGTCAGCCAAAGTCATATGCCAGACGCCCGCCCCAGTTGTTTGGAACGTGCCAGTCACACTTCCCTTGCTTTCAGTACTCCTGCTAATATACCGGGAGCACTGGTAAAACCTTTACAAGTGTTAGCTCATATAGGCATTAATCTCAGTAAAATTGAGTCTCGCCCGACGAAGCGTTCTCTTGGAGAGTACCTATTTTTTATAGATATGGAAGCAGATGCATCTGAACCACAAGTTCAATCTGCTTTAGCAGAAATATCTCCCTGCACAGAGATATTAAAAATCTTCGGCACTTACAACGTTTTGCCTATTAGTGCCCTCAATAAAGGCGTTAGTGGTTAATAGTTAGTTGTTGGGACATAAATGATTAATAACTAATAACCACTTACAATTCACAACTTCTCATTCAAGGTGTCTTTGAGAACAGTACGAGCAGCGAGGTGATTGCGAGTAGAAGTCAAAATTTCTGCTTCGCGTTCCAAACGAGCAGCAGTATCTTGCGTTTCTAGCAAAGCCTGCTGCTCTGTAGCAACACCGTAAAGGTTACTCGCTACCCAGTAAGATAGCTCTATTGGTAGATCTGGCAAATCTTCTGGCAGTTCGATGTTTTGTTCAGTTAACTTGGCGCTAAGACGCACAACATCTCGCAGCAGTTGTTCTACATCAGTAGCCAATGGTCGTAAATCTTTGGCGGGAGGATGGTCTTCAATCCACTCAACCACACCGACTCGATATGGCTTTTCACGAACATACTCTAAGACACGAAATCTTTGTTGACCCAACGTCAGCATTTTCATTCGGTCATCTGGTAGCCGCTGATAATGAATGATTTCCGCACAACAGCCCACATTGGCAATCGTACCTCTGATCGGATCTACCATCAAGACCCCGAACCTGCGATCGCTCTCCAAAATTGTGTTCATCAGGATTCGATAGCGAAATTCAAAGATATGCAAAGGCAAGGGTCTTGTCGGAAATAGAACGACTTCCGGTAACGGGAACAGAGGTAGTTCGCAAACTGCAATTTTAGAAGAGGATGTCATTGTTACCTTGGTATAAATTTAATCCTAAAAAGCTTTTATTCTCTGCTTTTCCCGTGCTTTTTCTTCATTCTATCATTTCAATTTTAAAGCTAATAAAAAGCCCTGAAATATATTTCTTCAAGGCTTTGTCATTCTTTATACAGTTAAATTTTTGTCTGAGTTGTTAGTTATTGGTTGTTAAAAAGTACGATTAACCTCTAACTTATAACTTCTGACTAATGAATAATTACAGCTTAACTTCGATATCGACACCGGATGGAAGATCCAGTTTCATCAAAGCATCAATAGTTTTAGAAGAAGGCTGGTAGATGTCGATAATCCGACGATGGGTACGAGTTTCAAAATGTTCCCGTGAGTCCTTATCTACGTGGGGCGAGCGCAACACACAGTAGATTTTACGTTTCGTGGGTAAAGGAATAGGTCCTATAGCTGTCGCATTGGTGCGGTTAGCTGTGTCTACAATCTTCTCGCAAGATGTATCAAGCAAGCGGCGGTCAAAAGCCTGTAAGCGAATTCTAATCTTTTGCTGCTGTAGAGTTGCCATCTTTAATTGTTTTGGTTCGGATGAATGGTTAGTTAGGGATTGGGGAACTCGGGGTTCCCAAGTCAGTGCTGCCTTGTACACTGAGCGCTACGCCTTCACGTTCGCCGCAGGCATAGGGTTTCAGACATAGTGGGGATGAGGGGCATAAGGACTAGCGACACTTAATATCCTTCCCAATGCCCACTCCTAATGCATAACGCGTTTATAGACGCGAAAAGAGCAGAGCGTATATTATACCATCTCTGCTCCTCTTTTAATTAAAGTGCAAAGGTGCTACTTGATGATTTTGGAAACAACACCAGCACCAATGGTACGACCACCTTCGCGAATTGCGAAGCGCATTCCTTGCTCAATCGCGATCGCGTTGATCAGTTCCACCGTCACCTTGATCCGGTCTCCGGGCATCACCATTTCCGCCTCACTACCATCATCAGCGGTGAAGGCTTTGATTGTGCCGGTCACATCGGTTGTCCGCACGTAGAACTGAGGACGGTAGCCTGAGAAAAATGGAGTCTTGCGACCGCCTTCTTTTTCTGTCAGGACGTACACTTCACCTTCAAATTGGGTGTGAGGGGTAATAGAACCAGGCTTAGCGATCACCATGCCTCGTTCTATATCAGCTTTCTGTATACCGCGCAACAGAATTCCGGCGTTATCACCCGCCATACCTTCATCAAGACTCTTCTTGAACATCTCGATACCGGTGACAGTGGTGGCGCGAGTCGCTCTAATACCGACTAACTCTACGTTGTCGCCGATCTTAACTTTACCGCGCTCAATACGTCCGGTAGCTACGGTACCACGACCTGTGATGGAGAACACGTCTTCTACAGCCATCAGGAAGGGCTTATCTACATCCCGTTCTGGGGTAGGAATAAAGCTATCTACCGCGTCCATCAGTTCGTAGATTTTGTCTACCCACTTATTGTCACCCCTTTGTGTTTTGGGGTTAGCAGTCATTGCTTCCAATGCCTGTAGACCTGATCCTTTGATAATGGGAATGTCATCACCAGGAAAATCATAGCTGGTAAGCAATTCTCGAAGTTCTAGCTCCACTAGTTCCAGCAGTTCTTCATCATCCATCAAGTCTTCCTTGTTTAAGAAGACAACCAAGCTGGGAACGCCTACCTGTTTTGCCAACAGGATGTGTTCGCGGGTTTGGGGCATAGGGCCATCGGTAGCAGCAACCACCAGAATACCACCATCCATCTGGGCAGCGCCGGTGATCATATTCTTCACGTAGTCAGCGTGTCCGGGGCAGTCTACGTGAGCATAGTGCCGGTTTTGGGTTTCATACTCAACGTGAGCAGTATTGATGGTAATACCCCGCGCCTTTTCTTCTGGCGCGTTATCGATTTGGTCATAGCCTTTAGCTACAGCCTGACCAAGAGCCGCCAAAGTCATGGTGATGGCTGCTGTTAATGTGGTTTTACCATGGTCAACGTGGCCAACAGTACCGATGTTAACGTGGGGTTTATTCCGTTCAAACTTTGCGCGTGCCATGAATGCTAATTTCCTTTACTAACTAAGCGTTCCCTTTGCTTTTAGCTATGATTGCCTCAGCCACGTTGCGAGGCACTTCTTCATAGGTGCTAAACTCCATCGAGAAGATACCCCGACCTTGGGTCTTCGACCGGATGTCAGTGGCGTAGCCAAACATTTCTGCCAATGGGACTTTTGCAGTCACTTTGGCAAGACCTTGCTCAGAGCCCATGCCCTCAATTTGCCCACGACGGGAATTGAGGTCGCCCATTACATCCCCAAGGAAGTTTTCAGGAACTTCTACCTCAACTTTCATCATAGGCTCTAACAGGACGGGTGCAGCTTTCAGGACTGCTTCCTTCATCGCCATTGAGCCAGCGATTTTGAAAGCCATTTCCGAAGAGTCTACATCGTGGTAAGACCCATCGACCAGCGTCGCTTTCACGTCAATCAGCGGATATCCAGCGAGAACACCCGATTCGCAGCTTTCTTTCATTCCCTGTTCTGCTGGTCCGATGTACTCTTTAGGTACAGTACCACCAACAATCTTAGAGACGAATTCAAAGCCGGTGCCTGGTTGTCCTGGCTCCAAGTCGATCACAACGTGACCGTACTGACCTTTACCACCGCTTTGGCGGATGAATTTACCTTCAACTCTGTTAACCGGCTTGCGAATTGTTTCGCGGTAAGCGACTTGCGGCGCCCCCACGTTCGCTTCCACTTTGAATTCGCGTAACATCCGGTCTACGAGAATTTCCAGGTGGAGTTCTCCCATGCCTGCAATCACGGTTTGATTGGTTTCCGGATCGACGTGAACGCGGAAGGTTGGGTCTTCTTCCGAGAGAGATTGTAGAGCCTTGGACAGTTTGTCCATGTCGTTCTTGGTTTTGGGTTCAACCGCCACCGAGATCACAGGTTCCGGAATGAACAGCGATTCCAGAATCACTGGTGAGCCTTCAGCAGATAGTGTGTCACCTGTCAAGGTGTCTTTCAATCCCAACGCGGCTCCCAAATCGCCTGCCCGCATTTCATCTACGTCAATCCGGTCATCTGCTTTCAATATCACCAAACGAGAAATTCGTTCTTTCTTGTTCTTAGTGGCATTGAGGACGTAGCTGCCCTTCTTGAGAACACCGGAGTAAACACGAACAAAGGTTAGACGACCGTAGGGATCAGCCATAATCTTGAAGGCTAGAGCCGAGAGGGGTTCGTTGTCGTCGGCGCGGCGCTCGACAATTTCACCATTTGGCAGTGTACCTTGAATTGGCGGTACATCGATTGGTGCTGGCAGGTAATCTACTACCCCATCCAACAGCAGCTGTACACCTTTGTTTTTAAATGCTGATCCGCAAAGCACTGGCACAATACTACCTGTAATCGTACCTTTACGTAGAGCTTTGCGGATTTCGTCTTCGCTAAGTTCCACGCCCTCGAAGTACTTGGTCATCAGTTCATCATCAGTTTCCGCTACCGCCTCAATCAGTTTGGTGCGGTACTCTTCTACCTGAGAGAGCATATCTTCAGGGATGCCCGTTTCTTGGATATCGGTTCCTTGGTCGTTGGTGTAGATGTATGCACACATTTTCACCAAGTCAACAATACCCTTGAACTCGGTTTCACTGCCAATGGGCAACTGAATGGCTATGGCATTAGCCCGCAGGCGATCGCGCACTTGATCGAAAACTCTATAGAAGTTCGCCCCCGTGCGATCCATCTTGTTGACAAAAACGATGCGAGGCACTTTATAGCGATCTGCTTGACGCCACACCGTTTCTGTTTGTGGCTGCACACCGCCTACAGAACATAAAACTGTAATTACACCATCAAGTACCCGCATGGAACGTTCCACTTCAATCGTGAAGTCTACGTGTCCTGGAGTATCAATAATGTTAATTTGATGATTTTTCCAGCTGGTGGTAATTGCAGCAGCTGTGATGGTAATTCCCCGCTCCCGTTCCTGTTCCATCCAGTCGGTGACAGCGGTTCCTTCATGAACTTCACCAATCTTATGAATTATCCCAGAGTAAAATAATATTCTCTCTGTTGTCGTTGTTTTGCCCGCATCTATATGCGCCGCAATACCAATATTGCGTACTTTCTCTAGCGGGTTCGTACGTGCCACAGCTGCCTCCTATAGTTTTCGGCTCATGTATCTTGTATATTACACTTTGTTAAGATATTATATCTTTTACGGAAAACCGTCTTTGTCTAGTAAAGACACGATATATCGCTCTTCAATCACGATATATCGGTTTACTACTTAGTAACGATAGTGAGCAAAGGCTTTGTTGGCTTCTGCCATCCGGTGCGTCTCTTCACGCTTGCGAATTGCGTTCCCGGTTTCGTTAGCAGCATCCATTAATTCATTTGCCAGCCTGCTTGCCATTGTACGACCTGGTCTTGATCTTGAAAACTGCACCAACCAACGCATTGCTAGGGTTGTCCCCCGTTCGGCACGCACTTCCATAGGCACTTGGTACGTCGCCCCACCGACTCGGCGAGCTTTGACTTCTACCAAAGGCGTGGCGTTACGCACAGCTCTTTCAAAGGTTTCCAACGGATCGCCACCAGTCCGTTCCTCAATTGTTTTCATCGCATCATAAACAATGCGTGCGGCTAGAGATTTTTTACCATGACGCATTATCCGCCTAACTATCATGCTGACAAGGCGACTGTTATATACCGAGTCAGGCGGAACCGGACGCTTTTGAATAACTCCACGACGAGACATACTTAACCTTTAGTTTTGAATTGGCAACGAGATTCTATGTTTTATGCTATCGAACACCAGAAGTTCTGAAAGGCAATTGCCCGTCATCAGACTTTCTTGGGTTGTGTTACTACAACTGCAGCTACCCTAACTGGCAAAAATTGCTGCCCTCAACTATTATGAGGCGACAAAATTATATACTGCGACTGACTCTATTTATCAAACTTCCTTCAGCAACTAGATAATTCGCTGGGCGTGTTGGTTTCATAGAGTTTTGCGTACTTTGAGCTTTACATCGGCAGATACAGTTGGTCAATCTTGTTAGACTCTCTGTACCAGTTTCACGCCTCGTCTACCTGACCGACCGATGGGTGTTACCACAAAAATCCTATCGCGCTTTTATCCTGACTCTAAGCTAAGTTTTTAACAAATACACCTTGCTGGTAGAGCTGGACTTCCCGCCTCGGAAATTGATGTTACTTGATTTGTGTCAATAAGGGCTTTTGAATAGCTGTGATCAGTGTTTTTGTACAGAATCATAGCTAAAAGCGCTTTCACGCCTATAAAGCAAGAACTAGACGCGATTAATCTTGCTTAATGGGATTAATCGCACCCGCTCTATTGTTTAGGACTTTTTAGGACGTTTTGTTCCATATTTGGAACGACCTTGCTTGCGGTCTTTGACTCCGGCTGTATCTAAAGTTCCACGGATAATGTGGTATCTCACGCCTGGTAAGTCCTTGACCCGACCGCCGCGAATCATCACAACAGAGTGTTCTTGTAAGTTATGACCTATCCCTGGAATGTAAGCTGTGACTTCAAATCCAGAGGTCAATCTTACCCTTGCTACTTTGCGTAGAGCTGAGTTTGGCTTTTTCGGTGTGGTCGTGTATACCCTAGTACAAACACCCCGACGTTGAGGGCATTGCTTTAGAGCTGGGGACTTGGTTTTCTGACGCGTTTGTTCGCGTTCGTTACGTATGAGCTGCTGTATAGTTGGCATGA
This sequence comes from Scytonema sp. PRP1, assembly GCF_036697665.2. NCBI lineage: Bacteria > Bacillati > Cyanobacteriota > Cyanophyceae > Nostocales > Scytonemataceae > Scytonema > Scytonema sp. PRP1. The sequence goes on from NZ_JBAHYJ020000096.1 coordinate 161,558, forward strand.
GTTACAGCGCGAGAAGCTGCCTATAGTCTAAGTTTTAACAAATCCTGATTATATCTTTTTTTATGCTTTTGTGTCAAACTTTTTGCTCACTCGTCATTATTTGCTGAAAAGGAGTTACCACATCCACAAGTCGCTTTTGCTTGGGGGTTGTGGAAGCGAAAACCACCGCCCATCAAATCTTCTGAATAATCCAAAGTCAACCCCTTAATGTATTCTAAGCTTTCGGCATCGATGACGACTTGAATACCTTGAGAGTCAAAAACGCGCTCACCTACCTGTACCGCTTCATCAAAAGACATATCATAATACCACCCGGAACAACCACCTGTTTTGACAGCCAAACGAAATAAGACATTTGGCTGCTGCTTTGATTTTAATCGCCCTATTTCAGTTGCGGCAGCTTTGCTCAATTGAATCATCAAAACTCCTGGGTCTGAAACGCCGTCCTTCTAGGACGGCAATACACATTTTTGTTTTTGTGAACCATTACCGCCTTGGAGGTACCGAATCCCGTGTACTTTTGCGTTGTACTTTCGTTCAGGCAATTACGAACTGAAATCTTTCCCTCTGTACGCATAACGGTTTTGCACTCGATGTGCCTTCCCGAAAGGGAGTAAAGTTAGCTTCTCCCAAGGGGAGACGCTCTTGCAACGACAAACTTAACGGTCGGTAACTATATCAAAGACACTGGCTCAACCCTCTAAACCTGTTTAATCCTTGATTTCTAGGGCTTGGAACTAGCAAAAGCATCCCAAGGTAGGAACTTTAACACTTACCGTTAACGTAGTGCCCGAAGGTACGCTCGTCTGGTCAACTAATCCTATTGGTTTGAGGCAAGAAGCCCTTAGCCTTTAGGCAGGGGTGTGGACAAAACTAGCAATACAATTGAAAAACCCATTTTATATTACAAGCAGGTTTGTAACAGTTAACCAAAAATCTTAATAAACCTCATAAATAGTTAAAAAAATAAATCTGTCAAAAACCGGACACATGAGCTAAAAAACCCGGTTTCATCAAGAAACCGGGTTTCACATAAACAGAGCACACTTTGCCTAAGTTTCATTTCTTGCCTAAGCTAGTAGGAAATGAAACTCATCGGTATATTCATTTTTTCGCTCAAAGCCGTTAAAGCAGTGTAGACGACTTTGGGAATTTTGCTCGCCCTATGATTTCTTTTTATCTTCAACACGGGCGTAGTCGTCCTGATAGCGGACAATATCATCTTCTCCTAAATATTCCCCATTTTGAACTTCAATCAACACCAAGGGAATCACGCCAGGATTCTCTAATCGATGAGCTGTACAATGCGGTACATAGGTTGACTGATTATTGCTCAGCAAGACTTCTTGCTCGCCACAAACAACCTTGGCTGTTCCAGAGACCACAATCCAATGTTCACTACGGTGGTGATGCATTTGCAAGCTGAGGCGGTGTCCGGGCTTAACTTCAATGCGCTTGATTTTATATCCACGTCCTTCTTCTAAAACAGTAAATGAACCCCAAGGGCGAAGTTCAGTAGCCGCCACGCCTCTTGGAGTAACACCGGGCGGAAGGGGCAATGTGTTAGTCTGTGTTGCTTCTTGAAATTGAGCCATATTTACCTCATCTTGTGATACAACAAACCGTCAGTAATCTTTAACCATTGATGAAAAAACAAGGCACGAAGTTGCAATTGCGAAGATGAGCAATTCATACCACTTCTGCCAAACATAGCAAAATCAGGTAGTAGAGTGTCATTAATAATCCCTGAAATTACTGTGTCTACACCAAGTCTTTATCAAGTCATATGGCAACTTATTCTCAGCTTTAAAGTCAAGGATGATTTGTTACTTATGTATCTATGAATTGTCAGTTGTCAGTGGTTAGAGGTGAGTCGTCAAAAAGTCTCACTAACTACTTCCTGCAAAAGCCCTAGCGGTGGGGTTGTAAGAAAATACCAATTCCGTTGTGAACACGAGCAGCAGTATTAGGAGAACGGTCAAGGAGTTGCCCTCCTAAGTAAAGACTCGTAGAACTTCCACCATCCAAATTAAGAGCATTTACGCACCCTAAAAGCTGCATGAGTTGCGCGTGTTCTCCCAAGGTAGGTCCTGCACCGCCAGCGCGATTATGTACAGCCGCAATAATCAGATTTCCTGTTCCCGTTGTGCAGATCCCACTGCGAACAGCCTTTTGGGCGATAAAGGCATCGCTAAATTTTTCGCCTTTGGCATCAAGGACAATTTGACGATTTTGCACAAGCAGTGGTCCTGCTCCCAGAATGTGTGGGTAACGGCTAAAATCAGCAGGAGTAGTGGAACTGGTGATTTTTACAGAAGAGCCAACGGGTAAGCTAGAAGCACTGCTCGTAGCCTTACCACGTAATGTTAGCAGGTAGCCATCTTGTGGTATTGGAACGGCAATTTCCCCAACTTTACCTGTTATAACCTGATTGATAACCTGGTTTTTCTGGACAACGAGAATGATTTCATTGTCAGTTAGGGGAGTGTAGGTTGCTCCCCATGCAGGGCTGTAACGGGCAATACCACTCTGAACGTAGCCACTGTTAAGAGTCAAAATCGGTAACTGTAAATTATTGTTACCAATCAGAGTTTCTACCAAGTTGAGACGACCGATGTGAAATTGCCCAGAATCATTCCAGGCGATCGCTCCCCGGTTAAGAATCGGACCTGACAACCATTGACCATCCCGACGAATTGCACCTAGAGGTAATCGATTATTGCGGTTAAAATAACCACCATTAATTGCTGCAACTGCTGAATATTGTTGTGCCGTTTCAATCAAGGGAGCAGTGCCTACTAAGGTGTTCGTGCTTGTCCAAATCGGTTTCAGTTTTATCCCTGAGGCGCGAGGATTCATTTCTAACCACACCACTGGAAAGCGTTGTTGACCTAAATTCACAAACCGCTGTCGCCATATCAACCCTGGTGCCCATGTAATATTTCTCTCCACCATCGCATCAGGTCGAATTTCAACAATCAAACGGTTGGGGTTAGGGACAGTGCTCACTCGAGGAGCTAAACCAAAAGGAACACTCAGACGAATTATTGTTTTATTATTAACTACCTCAACTCTGCTGTATCAGTGATTCAGGTATTAATGAGGCAGAGGGGAGGGATGAGGGAGATGGTAGGGAAGGGGGGAGATGAGGGGGATGAGGGAGATGAGGGAGAGGGGGGAGTATAGCGTTGTACCAACGCTGGATCTGCTATTGCATCAAGCGTAATTGTCCACTCTCTATTTGGTAAAGAGGAAGAAACTGGGGGTGACAAGGGAAGCTGTGTAAAGGAATTCTCCTTGTCTACTTGTCCCCTTATGCCCTTGTCCTCTATTTGGGGTTGAGGTTTTCTTGCTGGTACCCCTTGTGTGATTTGCCAGGGAGTTGGGCGATCCAAATCTAGGATAATGCGATCGCCGACAGGTTGCTTATCCTGATAAATATTTGTGACTTTCGCGCTTGGTGTGGTAATCACTAACGTTTTACCATTAGCTTGCATCTGCCATTGGGCTATTTTTGCTATATTTGTAATATCTAGATACCGATATCCTGTTGTAAGTAAACTCGTTAAAACCAGTGGTTTAGTATTTGATGAAAACCACTGTATTGGTTGTGTCGTTGGATTGCTAGTATCTAATAAATCTACACCGAATAATTGCTTAACTGCCCCGTCACTTAGATGAATACTCAATGAGCCTGTTTTTTGGCGTTGCTGTAACCAAGCTCCAGACAAAGTGCGACCATTAAGAGAAATTTGGTTACCATAGGAAATTATACTTAACAACGCAGGAGCTGGAGGTGAGTGTTGACCAAGAGGACGTGGAGACCCAGAGACGTGTGGATGTGGAGAATTCTCTGTGTTCCTGTGTCTTTGTGTTCCTATCGTGCCAGTCTTTAATGAAGAAGACTGTGCTTTTGCATCTCTACAGGTAGCTGTTAAGCACAGTAGTGTCAAAAGTATGGGTGACACAAAAACCCTGACAAAGCTGCTATTACCTGTATTGGGAATAGCACTGCGGTGTTGCTGTCGGCAAAAAGTTAGTATTTCTCCCATAATTCGCAATGTACTTCTAAAAATAATTTCTTAAGGCACTGAGTCACTCATTATCAGGTCTAGGGTATAAATATGGGAAAATTTCTAAACCGCTCAATAGATCCTATATGTCAAACCCGACACCTAGTTTCAACACACAAGTGTAGTGCGTAAGTTGTCAAAATCAAGAAATAGTGACATGGGTTCTGATCGAGAACGGGATGTGATATTGTATATATGGGCTTTTTATCTTTATAAAACAACCAAAAAATTTTCCTGTACAACTCTCAAAATTACGAGCGCTAAGTAACATGAGCGCTACTGAGATATGACAGCAGTTTTCGTTGCCAGAATTGAAGTTATGAAATCTTCTGTGCTACCAAGCGAGTTGTTGTGCACCTAAAGTCATATTGGTAGCAACAGTGACAATGAGCAATCAATAAAAATTTAGAAAAAATTAAGGATATATAGGATAGGAATTGTCAAATGGGTATATAGTGTAATACGCTGATTTTGTTGCCAAATCGGGATAATTTTAGATTTAAAACTAGTCAAGCCATATGTTTGAATTTTTTTCAGGTAAGCCGCAAAACGGTAGACCTGAAAAGTAACTATCGTTCAAGAGCAGAGAATTGAGGAAATGGATACCGACTCGATTTATAGATAAACAACGATCGGAGTAAAAGTAATTTCCTTAACTCAGTGTAAATACGAAAAATAACGAAACAATTTTAACACGGGTGGAGCAAAAATTAAACCCGAAGTTAAATTTTTTTTTCCCTAATTTTCAGTTATTCTGTATCTCTCGATATTTCTGCATCTCCTCATTTAGCAAAATTTTCCTAACAAGAAGTCGCAAAAATTGTAACCAAGACGTCAGGGATAGTCTATGAATAAAAAACGGATCAATCAAGAACAGCAAATGACATCATCAGATACTTCCTTAGGGTCTATCTATCCAGGACAAAGATGGCTCGTAGAAGAACGAGATGCATGTGGTGTGGGCTTTATTGCCCATCGCCAAAACTATGCTAGCCATGAAATAGTAGAAAAAGCTTTGGCTGCTTTAACGTGCTTAGAACACCGGGGCGGTTGTAGTGCAGATCAAGACTCTGGTGATGGCGCGGGAATATTGACCGCGATACCTTGGACGTTGTTCCAAGACGATTTTGCTAGACGCGGGGTGCAACTTCCTAAGAGCGAAAACATTGCTGTGGGGATGATATTTTTACCACAAGACCCTGAAGCAGCGCAAAAGGCTCGTGCAACAGTTGAACAAGTAGCAGAGTCGGAAAAATTGACTGTACTGGGTTGGCGAGTAGTGCCAGTGCAGCCTAAATTACTCGGGGTACAAGCAAGAGAAAATCAACCCCAAATTGAACAAATTTTTGTAGCGTCCGAAGAGAAAAGCGGCGACGAACTAGAACGGCATCTGTATATTACCCGCCGCCGAATTGGTCAAGCGCTCCGCAATTTCCTCAACTGCAACTGGTCTGAAGACTTTTACATCTGCTCGCTGTCAAGCCGCACAATTGTTTACAAAGGCATGGTGCGTTCAGCTATCTTAGGAGATTTCTATGAGGATTTAAGAAATCCAGCATACAAGAGCGCCTTTGCTGTATACCATCGGCGCTTTAGTACCAATACCATGCCCAAATGGCCTCTGGCTCAACCAATGCGACTTTTGGGTCACAACGGTGAAATCAACACTTTATTAGGTAACATCAACTGGATGATGGCAAGAGAAGCCAGTTTGCATCATCCAATTTGGAAATCTCGGATTGATGAATTAAAACCGTTTGTTTACATTGACAACAGCGACTCCGCGACTTTAGACAATGTGTTGGAGTTGCTGGTGCGTTCTGGACGCAGCCCCCTGGAAGCCTTGATGATTATGGTTCCAGAGGCTTATCAGAATCAACCAGAGTTGCGTAATTCCCCGGAGATCATTGATTTTTACGAATACTACAGCGGTTTGCAAGAAGCCTGGGATGGACCAGCATTGTTGGTGTTCGGCGATGGGCGCAAAGTTGGGGCAACACTAGACCGTAATGGCTTAAGACCTGCTCGTTACTGCATTACCAAAGATGACTACATTATTGTGGCTTCCGAAGCAGGAGTGGTGAACATAGACGAAGCCAACATTCTGGAAAAAGGCAGACTTGGACCAGGGCAAATGATTGCTGTGGATTTAGAAAGCCAAGAGGTGCTGAAGAATTGGGAGATCAAGCAGCGCATTGCCCAAAGCAAACCATACGGGGAATGGGTGCGCCAGTATCGCCAAGAACTCAAGCAACTCGTGAATGGTCACTCAGTCGTAGTTAATGGTAATGGTGTCAAAGAGAATGGACATGGCAGCACTAACCAAAACGGACATTCCACCAACCCAATTGACAGAGAAGCCTTGCTGCGACAGCAAATTGGCTTTGGATATACCACAGAAGATGTGGAAATGGTGATTCAGCCAATGGCAATGGAAGGCAAAGAGCCGACTTTCTGCATGGGGGATGATATTCCTTTAGCAGTGCTGTCAGAAAAACCGCACTTGCTTTATGACTATTTCAAACAGCGCTTTGCGCAGGTGACGAATCCACCGATTGACCCCTTGAGAGAAAGTCTGGTGATGTCCTTGAAAGTAGAATTGGGTGAGCGGGGTAACTTACTCGATCCCAAGCCAGAATATGCCAAGAGACTGAAGCTAGATTCACCAGTGATCAATGAGGCAGAATTGGAAGCTATCAAGCTGTCGGGATTTGCCACAGCACAGTTATCAACTCTATTTGAAATAGCCTCAGGTCCAGAAGGATTGAAAGCAGCAGTTCAGTCTTTGCAAGCACAAGCCGCTGAATCGGTGCGGACAGGAGCTAAAATACTGATTCTGAGCGATCGCGTAGATCATGGCATTGATACTGAGTACAGCTATATCCCTCCTCTGTTGGCGGTGGGTGCAGTACACCATCATCTGATCCGCGAAGGACTGCGGATGAAAACATCTTTGGTAGTCGAAACCGCTCAGTGCTGGAGTACTCATCACTTTGCCTGTCTAATTGGCTACGGTGCAGGTGCTGTTTGCCCGTACATGGCTTTGGATACCATACGTGATTGGTGGTTCGACCCGAAAACTCAACAGTTTATGGAACGGGGTAAAATCACTGCCATTAGCTTGGAGCAAGCTTATGTCAACTATCGTAAGGCAGTAGAAAGTGGTTTGCTCAAAATTCTCTCCAAAATGGGGATTTCCTTGCTCTCCAGTTACCAAGCAGCGCAAATATTTGAGGCAATTGGTATTGGTCAGGATTTATTAGAACTGGGATTCTATGGCACAACTTCCCGCATAGGTGGTCTTAGCGTCAAGGAACTCGCTCAAGAGGTGCTGGCGATCCACAGTAAGGCTTTCCCAGATCTGACAATCAAGAAGCTGCAAAACCTTGGGTTTGTCAACTACCGTCCGAACGGTGAGTACCACATGAACAGCCCAGAACTCGCAAAAGCGCTGCATAAAGCAGTGGACGGGCAGAACTACGACCACTACGAAGTTTATAAGAAGCACCTGGAAAATAGACCGTTAACTGCGTTACGTGATTTGCTAGATTTCCAAAGCGATCGCTCACCTATTTCTATTGAAGAAGTCGAGTCGGTCAATGATATTGTCAAGCGCTTCTGTACAGGTGGAATGTCGCTGGGAGCATTATCACGGGAAGCCCACGAAACTTTGGCGATCGCCATGAATCGTCTTGGTGGTAGATCCAACTCTGGAGAAGGTGGCGAAGACCCAGTACGATACAAAGTCCTGGATGATGTAGACGAAACACGTCACTCGCCAACCCTACCGCACTTGAAAGGATTGCGGAACGGCGACACTGCTTCGAGTGCTATTAAACAAGTCGCATCAGGACGCTTTGGTGTAACGCCAGAGTACCTGATGAGCGCCAAACAAATTGAAATTAAAATCGCCCAAGGTGCAAAACCAGGAGAAGGTGGACAACTCCCAGGAGCAAAAGTTAGCCCCTACATTGCGATGTTGCGGCGTTCTAAACCCGGAGTGACGCTGATTTCACCACCACCACACCACGATATTTATTCGATTGAAGACCTAGCACAGCTGATTTTTGACCTGCACCAAATTAACCCGAAAGCACAGGTGTCGGTGAAGTTGGTGGCAGAAATTGGTATCGGTACGATCGCCGCTGGTGTCGCGAAGGCAAACGCCGATATCATCCAGGTTTCTGGTCACGACGGCGGTACAGGAGCCTCGCCATTGAGTTCGATTAAGCACGCTGGTTCACCATGGGAACTCGGATTGACAGAAGTGCATCGCGTGTTGATAGAAAATAGCCTGCGCGATCGCGTAATTTTGCGCGTAGATGGTGGCTTAAAGAGTGGTTGGGATGTGCTGATGGGCGCATTGATGGGCGCAGAAGAATTTGGCTTCGGTTCGATTGCTATGATTGCCGAAGGTTGTATCATGGCGCGGATCTGCCACACCAATAATTGTCCTGTAGGTGTCGCTTCCCAGAAAGAAGAACTGCGCAAGCGGTTTACCGGAATGCCAGAACACGTTGTTAACTTCTTCTACTTTATAGCCGAAGAAGTTCGTAGTCTGTTAGCAAGGCTTGGCTACCGTTCTTTATCAGAAGTGGTTGGACGTGCCGATTTGTTGAAGGTTCGAGAAGACTCACATATCACAAAGACGGGATCGCTCAACCTAGACTGTTTGCTTGGGCTACCAGATACAAGAGAAAATCGCAGTTGGTTGGTGCATGAAGAAGTTCACAGCAACGGCGTGGTTTTGGATGACCAATTGCTTGGCGATCCCGACATTCAAGCTGCCATTCGCAACCAGTCTTCTGTAAGCAAAACAGTGGCGGTTGTCAACACCGACAGAACTATTGGCACACGTATAGCAGGGGCGATCGCATCGCTTTATGGCGACAATGGTTTTGAAGGACAAATTAACCTCAACTTCCAAGGAAGCGTTGGGCAAAGCTTTGGTGCCTTTAACCTTCCTGGTATGTTTCTCACCTTGGAAGGAGAAGCAAATGACTACGTAGGTAAAGGGATGCACGGTGGTGAAATCATCATCAAACCTCCTACAAATGCCACTTATAACCCAGCACAAAACGTGATTATTGGCAATACCTGCCTCTACGGTGCTACTGGTGGCGTTTTGTTTGCTCAAGGCTTAGCCGGAGAACGTTTTGCTGTACGTAACTCCAAAGGTACGGCGGTGATTGAGGGAGCAGGGGATCACTGCTGTGAGTACATGACTGGTGGTATAATAGTCGTCTTAGGAAAAGTCGGACGCAACGTTGCGGCTGGAATGACCGGTGGGCTTGCCTACTTCTTAGATGAAGACGGTATGTTCCCTGAATTAGTCAACCGGGAAATTGTCAAACTTCAACGAGTCATAACCTCATCTGGTGAGAAGCAACTGCAAGAGTTAATTAAAACTCATGCTGAACGTACCGGTTCACAAAAGGCGAAGATGATTCTAGAAAATTGGCAAGAATTCTTGCCCAAGTTCTGGCAATTGGTTCCGCCTTCTGAAGCGGATAGTCCAGAAGCCAATCCCCAAGTTGTGGAAGAAAAACAGCTTGTTAGTTATTAACAAATGGAGGCGTAACTCGTCACCTATACATAGATTCCCGGCTTCTTGAAGAAGGCGGGAATCTTGTTGTTCAAGAATGATTTACGATGGCTATATCAATAGTCTCGATATTATATTATAGTAATTAACTATTAATAACTAATAACTATTGGTTCTTGCTCTTCTTAGCTGCCGCAAACTGTAGTTCTTGGTCTTCCATTTGTAAGAGTTCTGGTACAGTGACAAAACGATAGCCTTGCTTTCTGAAGTAGTTGATAATCTGTGGTAAAGCCTCAACCGTGTGGGAACGATTGCCGCCTCCATCATGCATGAGAACAATACCACCAGGTTTTGACTGTTTAGTCACGTTACGGATTAACCTTGGTACACCGGGACGGCTGTAGTCTACTGAGTCAGCAGACCACATGACAATCGCATACTTTTTGTTTCTAGCGTAATCAGCCACGCCATTGTGCATGATCCCCCCAGGTGGACGGAACAGAGTTGTTTTAACACCTGTAGTTTCATAAATAAGGTTTGATGTATTGTCAATTTCAAAGGCAGCTGCCTGTGGATTAAAGTAGTGATACCAATGATGCCAAGTATGGTTGCCAAGGACATGACCTTCAAGGGCAATTCGCTTCCCTAATTCTGGATAAGTCTTCAGCATCTGTCCGACAACGAAGAATGTAGCCTTTATATTATTTTTTTTCAGAATATCTAGTATTTGTGCGGTAGACTCAGCCCAAGGACCATCATCGAAGGTGAGTGCAATAACTTTTTCCCCTTTGGTCAGTTTTGCATTAGCGATAACTGCACCTTGAAAGCGCGATGGTACAGCATTGGACAGCCCCTTTACATTGGCTTCTTGCTGCCAACTTGTCAGCATCGCCGCCTTGAATTTTTCAATGCGCTGTTGAGTTCCTACTTTGGCAGCTGTATCCTTGACATTTGTAGCTTCTTTTGTCTGAGCTTCTGAAGCATTTGGGTTTACAGGCATGACCAAACCAACGCTTAAACTAGCACAAAAGGCAACTACGGCAATCAGTATTCCATGCGACCAAACATACGACTTATTCGTTTCCACGTCAAAGCTCCTTAAGGTGGAATCATGAGTTTTGTGTCTAACAGTGTGCTTGCTGCACATTTTCTCTAGATATTAGTTACCTAGGTACTTTCTGGTAATCCTGAAAATTTAAAGATAGATTAACAGAAATATAAGAATTAAGCTGATAAATAAGACAGTTTTAAATAAAACCAAAACTATTTAGCTTTAAACTACCATATCTAGTAATAGTTATAAATATGATAAATCCTAGGCATAAACAATGTTTTGTGTTGTTCAATATGAAGCATGAGTTGTATAGATAACATTGTATATTCTACTGCTAAAACTTATTTATGCTTGAAAAAAAAATGTTAATTCTTTAACTGAGTGTTTGTTACCTTTAGCCCTGTACTGAGTAGTAGACGCTCACAAGCGTAATAGAGTTTCTGATTGTCAAAGGTACTTTTTTTTGAAACGCAGAGTTTACCAAGAATTATGCTTCTCTCAGTACAATTAAGCCGATATTTATGTAACATTTTTTCCGATGCTGAGATTTGAGCTATGGAAGTTATGAGTTATTTTGAATGAATTGCTGGCTTTACTGTTAAAGGCTTAATCGGAAATTTCTTTACGGTCATTACTTTATTCTTATTCCAATTTGCTATGTATGTTTTCAGTACATACACGGAAAATATTAAAAATACCTGAATTAATTATGTTTAATTATGCTTTAATGAATGTGTATTTATTAAAGCATATTATTTTTTAAATTGTGTAATTTTATCTAGTAATAAATAAAATTTATAGGCTAATAAAATTTTGTATTTTAAAGATACTATGAAGTCAAGTTCAAATAAAGTTCAATAACATCGCCCTAAGTAACAAATTTGGCTTGATGATAGTGCTAGTTAACCTTTAAGCATCCCTAGCTGCTTGCTGTTAAATACTATTGCGAAAAACTTCTTTGACAAACAGATATACACCATCGCGTTGGTAACGCAGTTGAAACAACTGAGTATTGTTGAGTTGATTGACTAAGTTAGTCGCAAACTCTCGATTGCTTTGCCAGCCAGGATGAGTTACATCCAACAGTATATAATCAAACTCTGCTAAATTATGTGGTGGTGAGTAGACACTTGTCAACTTGACCACTGGTCTCTGGGTGAGATGCGGGGCAATCTCAGCAGTTGTCAAAACAGCTCCTTTTGTTTGAACGAGGGCAACTGCTTGCCGTGTGGCTTGCCAAGTATCCAATGAATCTACGTAAATAGAGGCGAAGTAGCCGTATTTAGCTAAAGCCATAAAAGCTACTAAAGACCACAGTATAATTTGTCGTTTGTTGCGTAACCATCCCCGACCCGCTGCTAGAGTAGAAATGACGGCTAACACAAGAAATGGAACGAGTGGTAGAGAATACTGGTGGATCAAGTTTTTTTGTGTTGCAAAGTCAGAGAGAAGATTGATCCCCAAAGTGGGAATAGCACCTACTAAAGGCTGTATCCCTTGTAGTGAAAGTCCCCATATCACAGGTGCTAATAAAAGCAGCAAATATTCCAGATTTCCTAATGAAAAAATTTGTCCCAACACAAGTCCTGGTTTGAGGAGTAAATTTTGAGCCATCTCTGAAAAAGAGTTTCCCAAATAAGCATATCGAGCAATATGACGTTCCACTGACGCCTCTTGACCACCAAAAAAGGGAATGACGATTTTGGTTGCAATCACAAACCAAACTATACCGCTTATTAGAGCGATCGCACCGTATCGCCGCTTCTTTTCAAATACCAGCAGCCAGACTCCCATTGCTGCAACTGTCAGAGACAAAACAGCTTTACATCCCAATGTTAGGACAATACATAAACAAAACCACCAAATGCGATTCACTCTAGCTGCTAAAACCGCCCCTAACAATGCTGGCACAGCTATCACTTCTGGGTGGAAATCAAAAAGATTAATATTATACACCAGTGGATACAGCAGGTACACCGCTGCGACTGCTATAGATTGCTGCACCGTTAGACCAGCATGACGGGCTAAATGCCATGTAGGTAAAGCACCTAACGCCAAAGCTGCTGATTGCACTGCAAACAACCAGTAAACACTGGGGTATATTTTATAAAATAAGGCTAAAAGATAAAAAATCCAAGCAGCATGGTCACCAAGAATGTGGAAACCGAGGAAAGAGGAAATGGCTGATTGCCCTTGACTAATTAAGTAAATTGCCTGATCAAAAATTCCTAAGTCATAAGCATTTGATTGAAATAGCTCATGTCTTAAACTGCTGCACGCAAATAAAATGAACGCACTCACGCCAATCATCCAAATTACAGGATTAGGCTCGATCAGTTTTTTCTGCCACTCCATTTGTTCATCTCCTTGTCCCCTTCTCCCCTAGTCCTCTACTCTCGATCTACCCTGCCCAAAGTTCTTGGGCAAATCGAATAGAGAAGCTTGCAAGTAAAATGGTAAAAAATAACAGCGTTAGGTAACCCCAACGAGGATACCGACAAAATAACATACCGAGAGCTACACTTGGAGACACAATACCGTACACGAGACGACTCAAAGAGATAGTACTTCCAGACGCTAGCAACAAACCTATACCGCAGAAGCCATAGATCACAGTGACTGGAGTCAATTGAGTGCGTAATTTCCACAACAGGTAAGCACTCCCAAAAACAGCGACAGTGTTAATCAACGGATCGCCTGCTAGTATCCACAAAAGAAAGAATAAAGCAGCAAAGCCGTAGTCCACTTTCTGTGAACCTAACTGTTTACGGAAGTGCCATAAACAATAGCCGATGCCAATAATCATTGTTAATAACAAGGGATGCAGAGGGTCTTTGATCCCGCCATGCTTCCAATTAAATGTCCCAATTGTCACTTGCATGATCATTTTCCACCAACCCTGCCAATCAAAACCAAGCGTTGGTCGCCATGCCTGTTGTGCGTGGATAAACGCCAAAGGATCGCCAAATTGAATCGTACAGTATATGCTGAAAAAAACTAGTCCAGTAGCAGCGGCAAAAGACGCAAGGTAAGCAATAGGGGGTCTGCGTTGTTTCCAAGCTGCGATCGCAAACGCCCCAATCAGTGCGATACCTGTCGGACGTGTTGCTGTTGCCATTGCACCCCAAAACGCAGTCCAGCCATACTCCTGTTTATCAAAGGCTCGCAAAGCTGCCGTACTCAATAATAGATAGAGCCCCTCGGTGTAAATTACCGCTGCAAATAACGATAATGGACACCAAGCCACCACAGCAGTGACCCACCGCGCCACACTTTCACCATATTGTTCCTTAATCCAAAAGTATAAAAAGTAAAGCGCCGCGAAAAAAGCCAGGTTGTTGATTAACGTCCCAGCCACTTCAAAAGGTAAACCCAAGTTCATCAAAACTCGGATAATTAAGGGAAACAGGGGAAAGAAGGCAAGGGTATGTGTCTTGCCATCGTTAACGAATTCATACCCAGAGGTGGCAATTATGCGGTAATGTTCACTATCCCAAGCATGAAACACCCCCCAACCAAATGTGGGAGCAATCACTCCTGGTGGTGCTGGTAGCATAGGCGCAATCAATAACATTGCAATCCAGATTAGGAGTCGGCTGGCAAGCCACATTGCTGCTGGAAACAGGAGAGCTTTTGTCCATAAAGCTTTGCTCAAAAATATCTGACCTTTAGTCATAAGTGGGGTGTAATACCGTTTCACTTTAAGGTTAGAAGATGGTGGGCAGTAGTTCTTGAGCAGTTCTTGAGCAGTTTTTTAGCAGGGGAAAAAGAATTTGTATCAGGCATTTCGTGAAATGATGTAAAGGAATATTTTTTTGAATTTTGAATGAGCGAATTTTGGATTGTTAAACTTACCCTACCCAAAGTTCTTGGGCAAATTTAAGAGCCAGCCTGCCAAGTAAAATAGCACACACGCCCAGACTTAAATATCCTTGACGAGGATGGCGAGACAAGAACACACCAAAAGCTATACTCAGTGACACAATACCGTAAGCCAGACGACCCAAGGAAATTGTACCTCCAGAGGCAAGCAGCAAACTTATGCCGCACAAGCCATACATCACAGTGACTGGAGTTAATTGAGTGCGTAAATGCCATAACATATAACCGCCGCCCAATATCACAGCCGCGTTCAGTAAGTTATAGATAAACCAATCATCTGCCAATATCAACAAAAACGAGATTAAAGTATAAAAACCGCAGACAACAGGAAAACTAAGATGCTTGCCCAAGCGCCATAAATAATAACCATAGCCGACAACAATGCCAAAAAACAGGGGATGTAAGTAGTCTTTTATCCCAAGAGACTCCCAATCAGATGTGCCTAGCGTGATTTGCAGCAGCATCTCTAACCAACCCTGCCAATAAAACCCTAATGTCGGTCGCCATCCGCGTTGTGCATGGAGAAATCCCAAAGCATCGCCAAATTGAATTGCACAGTATAAGCTAAACAGAAGTACTCCAATTGCAGTGGCAAACCCAGCAACGTAGGCAATAAAGGGTCTGCGCTGTCTGTATGCTGCTAACAAAAATCCAGGTATCAACGCTAACCCTGTGGGACGTGTTGCCGTTGCCATTGCACCCCAAACGATAGTCCACTGGTATCGCTTTTGTTCAAAGGCTCGCAAAGCCGCCGTACTCAAAAGTAAATATAGCCCCTCAGTGTAAATGACCGTCCCAAACATGGACAACGGACACCAAGCCACCACAGCTGTTGTCCAACGCGCCTCCTTTGTGCCGTAATTTTCATCTACCCAAAAGTAGATATAATAAAGCGCTGCAAAAAATGCCAGGTTGTTTATGAGCGTACCTGCTATTTCAAATGGCAACCCCAGCTTGATGAAAACCCAAATCAATAAGGGAAATAGGGGAAAAAATGCCAAATTGTGTTGTTTCCCATCATTGGCAAATTCATAACCGGATGTGGCGATCGCCCGGTAATGGACACTATCCCATGCATCAAACACCCCCCAGCCAAATTCCGGGGTAATTCCTTTTGATGGTGCTCCCAAGTGTGGAGCAATCACTAACATAGCAGCCCAGATGAGTAATCGGCTGACAAGCCAGATTGCTGCAGGGAAAACAAAGTCATTTTTCCATAAGACTTTTTTGATAAATATTTGAATTTCAGCCATAAGCTTGAGTGTTTTTCAAACTCCTCTATGCATCCATGTTCCTATGGCTGTGACCTGGTACTTTATTAGTAATATTTCGCACATACCACTCTTCCACCAACATAAGTAACCACCTGAAAACAAACATAGCTAACAAAGTTTCAACTATTGACTATCATATGACCCAAGTAATAGAGGAGCTTATTGATTCGTTGCCAACCATAGAGATAGACAAAAAGAGCGCTATTCCCCGAACTCGTCAACCGATAGTTGACATTGGTCGGGAATGCAGACTTTTTGTCCGGGCATTCATGAGGACAGTACTGCAGGAGGGTTTCCCTCCGTAGGTAACTGTCCGTCCGACGCTCCCCTACGGGTGAGACGTGGGGCTTCTGCCCGAACTAGCTAAATAATAAATTAGATACCAAGCTGCATATTTGTGCATCCCTGGCAATTTATATTAATGTAGTCTGTCAATCCTTAAACAATTGTGAAAGCAATAACTCTTCTTGGTTCCACTGGCTCTATCGGTACTCAGACTTTAGACATTGTGGCTCAATACCCCGATCAATTTCGGATTGTGGGGTTGGCATCTGGGAACAATGTAGAATTGTTGGCTTCTCAGATTCGGCAGTTTCGACCAAGCATAGCAGCTATCTGCTCTGAGGAGAAATTGCCAGCACTGAAAGAAGCAATCAAAGACCTTGCTCCCCAGCCGATTATACTGGCTGGCAAAGCGGGAGTCATAGAAGTTGCTCGCTACGGAGATGCCCAAACCGTTGTTACGGGTATCGTTGGTTGTGCTGGGTTACTACCTACCATAGCAGCCATTGAAGCTGGCAAAGATATCGCCTTGGCGAACAAGGAAACCTTAATTGCTGGGGGTCCTGTAGTTTTACCCCTTATCAAAAAACATGGTGTAAAGTTATTACCTGCTGATTCTGAACATTCTGCCATATTTCAATGCCTGCAAGGTGTTCCAGATAAAGGTTTGCGACGTATTTTACTGACTGCATCCGGTGGTGCTTTCCGTGACTGGGCAGTAGAAAAGTTAGCCGAGGTGACAGTTGCTGATGCCCTCAAACATCCCAACTGGTCAATGGGACGTAAAATTACTGTTGACTCTGCGACTTTAATGAATAAGGGGTTGGAAGTGATTGAAGCTCACTTCCTCTTTGGGTTAGATTACGAAAATATCGAGATTGTCATTCATCCCCAAAGTATTATTCACTCGCTGATTGAACTGCAAGATACCTCGGTACTCGCCCAACTCGGTTGGCCTGATATGCGCTTACCCTTACTGTATGCTTTATCTTGGCCTGAGCGCATCTACACCAATTGGGAACGCCTAGATTTAGTCAAAATTGGAAGTTTAACCTTCACGGAACCAGATCATCAAAAGTATCCTTGCATGAAATTAGCTTATGCAGCCGGTAGGGCTGGTGGTTCTATGCCAGCTGTATTAAATGCGGCTAATGAGCAAGCCGTGGCTTTGTTTTTAGAAGAAAAAATTCGGTTTTTAGATATTCCTCGGTGCATTGAATGGGTGTGCGATCGCCACGCAAACGATAACCATCCAAATCCTTCTTTAGATGATATTTTGGCTGCAGATCAATGGGCAAGACAGGAAGTTTTAAAAGCAACTGAAAAGCTGCAAACTCCTTCGCGTATAATATCTTTGCGATAAAAAGCTACTAGCAACGGTCGGTTTTTACTGCCTCTGTATTTAGCGTTCAGCACTCAGTTGAACGCTAAATTATTTTGATGCGTAATTTTTACTTGCTAGCTGAGTATAACAAGACAAACTAGCCATTCACTTGGGGATTTCCAACAAATAAATTATCCAATCTTGTGTGGGGGAGACCTCCGTTCAGACTTCTCTCCATCCCACAAGAAAAGTTGGATATTTTTTACTTTGGAAGTTTCTTATCGCTCATTTTATAGTAGAACTACCTAACGAGAGATTGGGAGTATTTCTCCTCTGAACTAATTTATTCCTGCTACAAGATTGCGTATATTATTTCTTAATACACTTTTCAAGTATCTTTTTCAACTGACTTAATATTAAAATTTCTTATTTTAAATAATAGGATAATAGGATTTTTTTTATACTTTTTGTCGTAAACAATTCCTATATACATTGTATCAAAAAACTGTAGCAAACAATCAAAATATTTTTTTTAATTATTTTTTAAAGAAGGTTTTACGGCATACTAATTTTTTCATTGTTTTATTGTATAGTGAGCGCAGAACAATTACAGGAAAAAGCCCAAGTAAAATTTTGGTTTTACTTGGGTAAAAGAGCGTTTACATCTGTAATTGTTACATTCACTAAATTTTTTCTCCTCCAATACCTTCATTGGTAAGACTATTCTAAAGGAAGCGGTGTATCTATGTTTGCGACCGTAATTGTGTCTTGGATTGTCTTCACCTTATTACTAAAAGTCGTGAAAACGACGATGAAGACTGCGTTTATTGCTGCCGTTACTATTGTTTTATTGGATGCTGCTTTTGGTATTACTCCTCAAGATATTTGGCATCAAATAATACTGGTGCCTCAAACATTGTCCCAAGTTGTTAGGGTTAGGTAATACCATTTTTTTAGTGTTAGTAGTTAGTAGTTAGTTTTGAAGAAGAACTCAGAAAGCAGAACGTAAGAATTCAGCAATGCTTTCAGTGGGGTAGCTGCAGAATTCTTGCTTCCTCAAAAAATACTACTAACTACTAATACCAATTGTTTTTAAAGATGCATAGAATGAGCCTGGATCGCCACAGAAAAGTCCTGCAGGCGGGCTTCGCGGCTCGACTGAGCTTCGCCGAACGTCCGTGAGCGCTCAGTTGAACGGTTTCCCAACAAGTGGGAACTGAGCGCAAAGCGTCTCGTGAGGGATACGGAGCTTTGTTGGTTTAAGCCCAGGGTAGGAATAACCACTAATAATCTAAGATGGTTGATTTTTTGCTCCTGAAAGTCGTGCCAAAGCATCCTTGACAGTTGTAGGCAACTGACGCATAATTTTGCCTCTTTCACGATCTACCGCGACTAAAGTCACCTTGGCAGTAACATATAACTCTTGCCTATCTAGCGATTCAATTGCATAATCCCAGTTGATGCGGACGCCAGTCACCTCAGCCATGCGCGTTTTGACTACCGCTGCCCTACCCAACTGAAGAGGACGGTGATAGCGGATCGAGAGTTCTACAACAGGCAAATCACACCCCAAAGCTACCAAATCAGCATATTCGATCCCAATAGCTCGCAAGCATTCCACTCGGGCTTCTTCCAACCAAGCTAAGTAGGAACCGTGCCAGACAATGCCTGCATAGTCCGTATGATGCGGGCTGACTCTTATAGGATATTCAAACCAATTTTCCAAGGAACTGCTTGCTGGAGTGTCAATGGCACTGGTTGGTGAAAGTTGCGGTTGTTGTGATTTTTCCTCTGACATATTAAAGTTTTTTGCAGCCAAAAATAGATTTTCCAAATCTGGAATAGCATAAAGTTAGATATTGTGTGCAATTTGTTTATTTAGCTCCCTCACCCTCGTGCCGACTAGGAGCAATGCTTGAGTGTGTCATTTTTAGAACTTACGCACTTTACAAAAAAATCGTTGTGTGGATCAATGACTCAACGTGTCAAGAGCGCGGTTGCATAATCTTGAAAAGTGTGTACGGCGTCTAAGGCTGTTTGTTCTGGCTAAGACACTTATTCGATCAGCAACTGGCTGACATTCTTTCTTATTTCTATTTCCAAGCGTGCATAAGCTGATTTTGCTCACCCTACTAAGAGTACAGCAAGGAAAGCTCAGGAAGGCTTAACTTCCATTCCACTAATCAAATCATTTTTAAAGCACATAAGTAAGATTATGTCAATATATAAATTGTAATTTTTTCTTTTACAGTCTCCCGAGTAAAAAGCGTTAAGGAAAAGGGGTCTTACACCGTGAATTTATTCATGGAGAATAAAGACTCTTTTTCCTTGTTGTTCAATCCCCTGGATTTTTTCGTGAGGATTTAATCAGCACTCAGCACTAATGAATTACAGACACAGGAAGGTTTTTTTATGCATGTTCCTAATCGGTTTTTTAGAGTTGTTTTTGTTACACTACTGATTTCTCTGAGTTCTGGAATGGCATTCCCAGGAACTCGTCTGATGACTGCAAATGCAAAGGCACAGCCAGATTCGAGAAAAACCGTTCAGGCTTTACCCCAAAACAATAACCAATCTCAGGTCACGCGGCTCAACCAAGAGGGGATCAAACTCTCTGGGCAAGGTAAATTTGCACAAGCATTGCAGATATTAGAAAAAGCGTTAGCCATGAGCCAAGAAAACGAAGAACGCTCTGTACATGCTGCAACGCTCAACAACATTGGTAGAGTTTACCAAAATCAAGGTCAATATTCGCAAGCACTCAAATATTATCTGCAAGCCTTACGCATTAACAAAGAACTCCAGCTTAACGAAAAAACTCCAGGACAGGCTCATATTGCTTTGGGCAAAACCTACAGCAATTTAGGTTACTTATTTGAGCGACTTCAAAAACCAGAGTTAGCAATTTTCTTCTACAAACATTGCGTTATCAATCGTGAGAAAGTTCGTTTGAACCCAGCAGCGTTTTCTGTACCGCAAATAGATGCCTACAACTTGACTGTTGCTCAGACATACCGCACTCTAGGTGAAGCATTACTAAAGGGCAAGCGTATCAAGGAAGCGCTAAGGATTATGGATTTGGTGAAAGTGGAAGAACTCGAAGAGTATCTCCACAACGTGCAGGGTAATCAACTAACTGTCAAAGGCATTGAGATCGTGCCACCAGAACGACAAATTAAACAGAAGTTGGATAAAACCCTGGATGATGCTGTTACCCAAGGTAAAGAACTGGTATCACTGCGCGAGATTCCTGCAGAATCGCGAACACCGCAACAGAAACAGCGGATTCAAGAATTGGTGGCGACTCAGCAAAAAATTATGGATGAATTCTATGATTTCATCTCTAGTCCCGCAGTGACGGCACAGGTAGACCAAATCAGCCGCACAGCAAGGCAGCAAAATTTGGATTTAGAAAGTCTCAATGCGATTCGGGATAATTTGGCACGATTGCCAGAAAAATCTGTACTTCTGTATCCCCTTGTTTTAAAAGACAGTTTGGAATTAATCCTGGTCACTCCAGAATCTCCGCCTATTCATCGCACTGTCGCTGTCAAACGAGAAAAGTTATACCAGACAATTGCGGCTTTTCGCCAAGGTTTAGAAAATCGCACTACAGAAGATGTCAAAACACCCGCAAGGCAGTTGTACGATTGGCTGATTAAACCGATAGAAAACGACCTTAAGCAAGCAGGTACACAAACCCTGATTTATGCACCAGATGACCAGTTGCGCTACATTCCTCTAGCTGCTTTGTATGATGGCAAACAGTGGCTTGTGCAACGCTTTGGTGTCCATCATATCACCGCAGCCAGCTTGACTAACTTTAACACCCCAAGGAAATCTAATGTGCGCATTTTAGCTGCTGCTTTTACCAAAGGTACTTATAACGTTAAAGTAGCTAATCGTCAGCTGACGTTTTCTGGGTTACCATTTGCGCAACGGGAAGTGGAAACTTTAGCCGCTAGTGTCCCAGGAACAACGAAAATTTTAGATGATGCTTTTACCCTCAAAACGACTGTGCCGCAAATGGACGATCATACAATTGTTCATCTAGCAACTCATGCGGCGTTTGTCGTTGGTAAGCCGGAAGATTCTTTTATCTTGTTTGGGAATGGCGATCGCGCTAGCCTCAGAGATGTCGCTACCTGGTCTTTACCTCGTGTTGATTTAGTTGTGTTGAGTGCTTGCGAAACTGGCTTAGGAGGAAAGCTAGGTAACGGTGAAGAAATTCTCGGCTTTGGTTACCAGATTCAAAAAACTGGTGCCCAGTCTGCTATTGCTTCGTTGTGGGCTGTAGATGATGGCGGTACGCAGTCTTTAATGAGTTCTTTTTATGCCTTGCTACCCTCAGGCAAGTTGACAAAAGCTCAAGCTTTACGACAGGCGCAAATTGCTTTGATTACAGGAAATTTTCCTGTAGCTGTTCAACAGCAAGGCATCGGTAGTAGCCTCAGTCACCCTTACTATTGGGCACCGTTTATTTTGATTGGAAATGGTTTGTAAGTCTTTTCGCTTACTTGCTGATTTGAATTGACACTAAAAATGACAATTATCAAGATGCTTTGGATACTTACCAGATACTAGTACTGAGCGGCGGAAATAAAGCTACCATATCCTACAAGCTGCTTTGCGTCTACACAAAGGAAGCCGAAAGTTTGCGCTCTCTCGCATTTTGAATGCGTTAATTCCAAGGTAGCGGTACTAGGCAGCAATGCTAATGAGCTTTGAAATAAGGTATTCAAGTTATGAGTTTCGAGTTAATGAGTTACTAGTTAGGATTTCTTAACTTTTAACTTTTAACTCTGAACTCCTAACTTTTTAATCTCTAACACCGCTTGGCTAAGGTTTTATTACCTACATTGTTTTGCATGGGATGCTTGACTATATTGGCAAGTTCCTGTAGCTGATTAACTGCCTCTGCACCCTCTAACTTCATTAATTCGCGATCATCCCGCATTTCCGTCCAAGTGATCCCGTAATCGGACACTAAAAACCGAATGAGATGATTTTCTCCCAGGCTAACCATAAACGAAGCACTATTCATTTGGTCGCCGCAGGTATAGCAGGAGGCAGGATATCCACGCCTCTCCAGGACGATTGCTAAAGCTTGCAAGTTCATTACTAAGTCCTGGACAAATTGCCGATGTTGTTGTGCGAGTCTCAGAAACACTTTTTCCCTCCAAACACCACAGTCATTTGAGTTGCTTTTATATTTTCTTTAGATTTTCCTACCAACTGGTATTGTAAACTATTCATTACAATTCATAGATACATATATATTCATGAATTGGCTACCAAACTTAGGGTAGTCGATATAGTTTTTGCGTGTCGTATCAAAATATTCAGTTTGCAGACCTAAAATATCGGACAGGATTGCTAGCCTTTATATTGTCTTTACATTCACTCAGAGTAGATGGTAATTTTAAAGCAATCCGATTTAAGGGTAACTCATATTCGGCACAAGTCAACTCCCGAAAATACCGAATATTGTATTTTTCTTGGCTACTTTTAGGTTAACTTGCCACCCTTCCTTGCTCCCAGGAAGCTGGACTTCTTTTCAGAATCTTTAACTATGTATATATCTTGTCAAATTTGTGTCAACCGCTAAGCAGTGCAAAAATTTTGAGGTATATACACCAACTTCTCTAGGCGATATGGCGAAACTGGTAGATGACCATGTGTAGATTGAAATTCTCGATTGGGATAAGTAACTGGTTTGACAGTGACTATCTATACAGGAAAATTCCCTAATCCACAATTTCAAGTGTAAACCCAAATCGTTTGACTTAACACTGACGATAACTAAACTCAAGATAACCATGTTGCCATTTAGGCAGATATTTTTTTGACTTCTTTTAGTTATCGATTTATACTTAGTTGAATAACGGCTTAAAAGAATTAGGCATACGCTTTTTCAATAGTCTCAACCCTCAAAAGTACGAAAAAGCGTTGGTAACAATAGGTTTTTTACATACAATAGGATCGAATAGAATTATTTCACCAAGTATACTTTATATACTAGATTCGATAGAACGAATAGTAAATAAATTAACAAAGAAGAAACTAAGACAGCCTGGGGTAAGTACCCAGGCTGTCTGTTGTGTAGGGAAATTATCTAAGCTTGGGTTTAGACAACTTGCCACCAACCGAAGGCTGGACCAATGAAACGAACTGTCACCCAAGCTACAACCAACCCGCCAATACCAACCCAGGTCAGACGGGTTGACAATTCTACAAGTTTTTCTGCTTGGGTTTTGGTAATAGGAACCCATGGCAAGATGCGAGTTGTATCTTGACCGTATTTTTCTCCCAATGTGGCTTTACGACGCTTTGCTTCACCCATAGTGTTAAAAATGAATCTCTGCTAAGGGTGATGATAGCGCTTGGTTGGAAGCGAGTGCTAGAAAATATGCAAAACTCAAAATTGTGAATTCCTGGCTTGCGCAAGAAGGCAAGCAGGGAAGAACCTCAAGCGGAATCCTCTTCTGTTGCAGAGGAAAACAGATTGGGATCGAGGTAGTTAATGCGTGCCAAGGGACTGAGGGCAGCCAAAATTTGAGCACCGTAGCTACGGTTAATCACACGGTTATCAAGCAAAGCAACGATCCCTTTACTTTCTCGCAATGGGGCTACAGCCCGTTGCAATTCATTCAAAGCAGTTGGCAACAAGTACAAACGGAACCAATCTTGATGCAAGCGCTTGTAGTGCGCCACTCGCCCTGCTACTACGGGATTTTCTAGAGATGGCAGAGGTAAAGTCGCGATCGCCAGAAGTTGGGGAGCAGGCAAAACCTTTTGATGCTCACGCCAAAATTCCCAACCGGTCACCAAAATCCCATTTCATCCAAACAAGTTTTTTCCACCTGCACCCGTGATCCAAACTCGGAGGCAAAGATTTGCCCCCACTTGAGCTTTCAGCGGCACATCTCCCACAAGGACAACTGTCAATCCTGATGCTGTAGCGCTGAGGCACACCAGTGTCATAAGTTTGTGAATAAATGCTGATTGAAACTCTGGAGTGTTGGGTAGGGGTAACTGGTAGGGTATATACAATTGAATCGCTTCTGTTTGGGTATCTGAGGAAAACTTTAGGCAGGTTAACTCATCTTCCAACCCTAAGCGATGACGGAACAGGGGAGCTTCAGTTTCCGGTTCTAAGGCACTGCCAACAAACACCACAGGCTGGCGCTGCCAAATTGGCGATAGTATTTCTCCTAATTCAATGGGAGCACAGTGCAAAGAAAATAATCCTTGACGACGGGCAATCGTTGTCCAAAGTAGGGATGAGGGGGATGGCGGGGATGAGGGGGATGGGGGGGATAAGGGAGAAATTTGGTTTCTGTGTTGAAATTGCTGCCAGAAGTTTTTCCAGCTATCAGGTAAGCTGGATATTTCTAAAGCCGAATACAGACGGGTCAAAATTTCTTCTTCTGCCAGAGAAATGAGATAACATTCGTAGGGATTTGCAGGGCGCTTGAACAGTTCGTGTGTGAGTTGCGCCCGTGCAGAGCGAATGACCTCAGCTATCGTTGGGCAAGCAAGCATAAGTTGATCCCAATCATGTGCTTCCAAGCTCATAGTCAGCTCTTGACGCACCCAGTCTTCTAAATCGTCCACTCCATCAATAATTGTGGGAATGCCACTCGGGAAATGCTCACAAGAACTCAGCTGCGCTTTTAACCAAGCTTGGGGAGAGACTAGGAGCAGTCCTTGGAATTCACCACCAGGCCAAGCGTCACCTGTTCTAATTGGTTTATTAACTTGTAGCCACTGCTGTAGGCGGGGTATTTCCACTTTCGCAAGTCGTTGCTGTACGGTTTGTGGGGCAACAATAATCACAGGACCGTGCCACATCAACGCCGAGGCAACAAAGCTGGTACGATACCGCCCTTGATAGCCGCAAGCCGCCCCGACTTGAATCAGGGCGCTACGTCCTAGCCGCAAGGCGCGAGCTACCAACCGTGCCATCGTCAAATGATGTGGCCACGAAGGGAAACCCGCCTGCGATCGCAGGAAGTTATGTAGTGACAAATGAACTTCTGCTTCAATCACACGCTTTTAATCCCATACAAAGTGATTTTTTAGTTGCTTTTAGCCCCATTACTATTATGTTGTTACTTTCAGGAGTGAGTTGTGATGTGTTAGTTGTTGGTTGTTATATTAACTACTAACTACTAACTCCTAACTCCTAACTAGTAACCAAATACCCCTAATTATGCCAACTTACAAAGGAATCTCCAGCGAAGCCTTCAGGCATCCTCTGGATCGCCAAGCAGAACTTGCCTTACGCAGTTTACCCGGATTTGATTTTGTCGCCCGTAAATTTGTGGAATTTTTCGTAGAACGCCCTCAGTTAATTTATTTAATGGGCAACACCATCCAAGTCGGGCCACGCCAATATTCCACTATTTACCAGATGTTTCGGGAATGTGTGCGGGATTTGGATATTTATCCAGAACCTGCACTATTTGTTGAGCAAAATCCCCTAGCAAATAGCTATGCGCTGGGGCAAGAGCATCCTTATATAGTCATAAATACAGGGGTATTGGACTTGCTAAACGAAGCCGAAATTAGGGCGGTGCTAGCCCATGAGCTGGGGCATATTAAATGTGGTCATACTATTTTAATTCAAATGGCGATATGGGCAATGAGTGCTGCTTCTGCGATCGGGGATCTAACCTTCGGCATAGGTAATTTTGTCACTCAAGGTTTAATTTACGCTTTTTATGAATGGCGGCGTAAAGCCGAGTTATCAGCAGACCGCGCCGCGTTGTTGGTGATGGATGACTTAAACCCCGTGATGACTTCTATGATGAAAGTCTCGGGAGGTAGTATCAAATATGCCAACGAATGCAGTTTACAAGAGTTTATCCGTCAGTCAGAAGAGTACCAGGCACTCGATGCAGATGGGCTCAATCAAATATACAAATTCTTAATTTACAACGGCGGTCGTGGCACGATGCTCAGTCATCCTTTCGCCGTGGAACGTATACACTACCTGCGGCAGTGGGCAGAATCAGAAGAATATCAGCAAATCAAGAGAGGAAATTATCAGCGAGCAACCGCTGCGGGAGCAGTCAATGTAGAAGCGCAGACTGCCCAAAATCAAGAAGTGGAAACTTTGCGCCGCCAAATTGAAGAATTGCAAAAGGAAATGGATCGCATTAAAAGGTCTAAGTCAGAGTAGGGTTAGGTAAATTATCCTCAATTGTGGGGTGGGCAGGAAAGCCCGCCCTGAATACAAAGGACGGGTGGGGACACCCATCCCACAAGAAAATTTGGGATATTTTTTTATTTGGAAGTCCCTAAGAAGTAGATTTTTCCAGATAGCCTGAAAAGTCACCAACAGGACTTATATCATGTGCGGCTAATTAGTTATGATTCCCACGTTGACTGCACCCCACACGCCAGTCGCCTCTGTCGGGAAAGCCGTCATTCGCGCTGGCTCCCCTTTATCCCCTCCCCTCCGGGTATGCCTAGTACATGACGGCGGAAATAAAGCTACCATTACAAATCAGCAAAAGAGTTACGGTATAAGTCTTTTGACTTTTGGCTTTTGACTTTTGACTTCCGCCCTGCGGTACTAGTGGGTACGGCCACGGCTATCGCCTGTACCGTGCGTCCTCCGGAGGAGGCACGGCACGCCAAGGGCGAACGCCAGTTGCCTGCTGTCGGGAAACAAGGACTGCAGCACTGGTCTCACCGCAAGCGGGGAACTCGGGTCCCCTCTGGGGATTAGGGGCAGGGAGCCTAAGCGCAGATGATTGCGGGGTGGGGTTCTTCAGGAATGATAAGTAATCAACCGAACCTGATATTACGTATGCATTATGAAGAAAGGAAGCGCAATTACAAGTTTTAGGGGCTTGCAATTCAAAAAATCTCCAATTTGTAGTCATGCACCGAATATTGGTGGGTTACGGTGCTGCGGCAAGTCCTGTATGTAAAAGACCAACTGTCCAGCGCCTAACCCACCCTACATAATGGATAATTTATTTTTGGTACTTCATATTGCGGTACGAATTTATGAAATCCAGTACTTGGTAGCTAAACAACCAAAAATAATACGGATTGATGCAGGAAATCCCCAAGATTATGCAGTAGGCGCAAAGTGAAAATCTGCTATCAGTGGCAGTTCCAAAAGCGGTTTCTCGGATAACCTTTTGGAAAAGAACAAAATTTCTAGATTTTCAATTTCACCTGTAGTAGGGTTGAGACGAGCAATCACACCATACTCAATTTCTGCTGGTTCTTGCTCTGGGTATGGAGGAAGCTTGTTGATGTACAGGGTGTCAGCAGAGCGATCGTATTCAAACTGTAATTTTGCGTGCATAAAATTTCTCTTGCTGCATTTTCTTGGTGATGTCAGCTGCCTTGAGCTTATGTTGCTGTTTATAGCAGTTGGCACTAACGTAACTTTGTACGCTCTACAACAGTCAACCTGCTTTGTGATGATAAAATCTCAAAAATCAACAGGCGCGGTGATTCGCCTGTAAGCTCGTTTGCTGTCGAATATAAGAGCGAAAATGAAAAGAGTTAGAATTGAGCATTGAGAATTCAGCTTCAGAATTTGAATCTCCGTCTGAAAAGACGCAAAGAGGTCAAATACAATAATGAAGTCTTGCCCTATTTAGTTCGTCAATCATGTCGGAAGAAGATATTCGTGCTACGCGGCTGGAAAAAGTAGAACAGCTGAGGCAACTAGGGATGAACCCTTATGCCTATCATTGGGAATCAACCCATCACGCCGCTGAATTACAGGAAAAATTTGCCGATTGCAAGAGCGGTGAAGAAGTTGATCTGGAAGTCACTGTGGCTGGGCGCGTTATGGCGCGTCGCGTTTTCGGTAAACTGGCTTTCTTCACTTTGGAAGATGAAACCGGCACAATTCAGCTTTATTTAGAGAAAAACCGCATTCAAGAAAGCATGGCAGATGTTGATGCTGATGCTTTCAACCACTTGAAGCAACTTACAGATGTCGGCGACATCTTGGGAGCTAAGGGGACAATCAAACGGACTGAAAAGGGCGAGCTATCTGTCTTTGTAAAAAAATACACTATTTTAACTAAATCCCTGTTGCCCTTACCTGATAAATGGCATGGGTTGACGGATGTTGCTAAGCGGTACCGTCAGCGTTACGTTGACTTGATAGTAAACCCTGAAGTCCGGCAAACTTTCCGGCGTCGCGCTCTCATTACGGCTGGTATTCGTCGGTATTTGGAACAACGTGATTTTATTGAAATTGAAACTCCTGTTTTACAAGGAGAAGCGGGGGGTGCAGATGCGCGTCCGTTCATCACGTACCACAACACTTTGGAGATGGAGTTGTATCTGCGAATTGCGACAGAACTCCATCTCAAGCGTTTGATTGTAGGTGGGTTTGAAAAGGTGTTTGAATTGGGACGGATTTTCCGCAATGAGGGAATTTCCACCCGTCACAACCCCGAATTTACCACAATTGAAGTTTACCAAGCTTATGCCGATTACAACGACATGATGGCGCTGACGGAGGGCATTATTACCACTGTCGCTCAAGAAGTTCTCGGCACGCTGCAAATTACGTACCAAGGCACACCAGTGGATTTGACTCCCCCTTGGCGACGTGTGACAATGCACGATTTGGTGAAGGAATACACAGGTTTGGATTTCAACTCGTTCCAAACTTTAGAAGAGGCAAAAGCAGCGAGTAAAAATGCTGGTTTGGAAGGTGTAGAAGATTGCCCTTCAATTGGTAAGCTGCTGAATGAAGCGTTTGAGCAAAAGGTGGAGGAAAAGTTAATTCAGCCGATCTTTGTGATCGACTACCCAGTAGAAATCTCACCACTGGCAAAACCCCACCGTTCCAAGCCTGGTATAGTGGAACGATTCGAGTTATTTGTCGTTGGGCGGGAAACTGCCAACAGCTTCTCAGAGTTGACTGATCCTATCGACCAGCGTCAACGTTTGGAAGCACAAGCCGCCCGCAAAGCTGCTGGTGATTTGGAAGCGCAAGGGGTAGATGAGGATTTCTTGACGGCGTTGGAATATGGAATGCCTCCCACTGGCGGTTTAGGCATTGGAATTGACAGGTTGGTGATGTTGTTAACAGACTGTGCGAGTATTCGCGATGCGATCGCATTCCCATTACTCAAACCTGAAAAATCCGAATCATCCCCAGAATCAGCTACATAGCTATACGGTGCGTTAGGCTTTGCCGTGACGCACCTTCAAAACATCGGTTGATTGGTTTTGTTGTTGCTATTTCTAAATTCAGTGTTCTGGCGTTGCATACACCACAGCTAGGGGCACTTAGCCTTGCTGTGCCCCTACAAACGCCTGTATGGCACTTATACCAAGTTGCGTTCATGCATACCTTGTCTGGGTTGTCCCAACAACTGCCTGATATGTTTGAACGCAACTCCGTATCTATTGAATACGGCAATATATATGTATTTATCGCAACTTTAATAATACTTAGGCTTTACAGTTTTAACATCAAATCTCTACAAAATTTGATAGTAGCTTACATGAAATTTATAAAAGCCGCTCTTTCAAGGCATTAGTATAATTACGTAAGTTTAAATTAATCACACGGGGTGTCAGCGTAATACTACCAATTTGATTGGTTGCTGTCTTTTGGGTGCAAAGACGGATAAACCCATGATTTGTGATTAAACAAAAAACTTGTTACCACCAGTGCAAGGAGGGCTTGTGGATTTAACAAGCCCTTGAGTTCACTGTGCCAATTTTCATACTTGCCTAACGTTAGGTTTGGCAAGCGTTTCAAGCTAAGAATCAAAAATTTACAAAAGAGGATTGTATGAAGCGACACTCAGGGCTTATCAACCGAATTTTGCTACTGGCTACTCCGGTAATGGCAAGCTCTATGTTAGTAGCGTTACCCAGTCAGGCTGCTACTTTTGGATCTTCTGAGGCAACATTTAATATTGAGAACTTTAATCGCAATCCATTGGGTATTAGGACTATTACTGATACTGTGACTAACGCGATTAGTACAGATGGTCAAGTTAATGCTAATGCCGATGCCAATGCCAATTTTGAAGTCGATCCAAACCCTGCCTTGACATTTGCCTCCAATTCATCTATTAGCAAAGCTCAAGGTCAGGGTGTTAGCTATATTGGAGAGGGGCAAAGCTTTGCAGGGGTTATCGGTTACGACTTTTTAGTACAACCTGGCGAAACATTTTCTTTTGATTTCAATGGGTTATTGGATCTCAAAACATCCATTGACAATCCAACAGCGGAAAATGCTACTGCTAATGGACTCCTAAAATTTGATTTATACGACAGCGAAAGTAACAGCCTTTTAGACTCTTTTACCATTGCCGGAAATTTAGCGACTCCAGGTAACAATGATGCTCTTGAACTTAAACAGAGCAGTAGCATCACCCTAGATCCTGCTCAGTCTTCCTACAATACATCTTTTGGCGGAACGCAAGAAATTGCTCAAGCTGATGTCAAGGGTAAGTATTCCCGTACTTTTGATAAGTCAACTTATCTGACTCTAGTTGAAACTAAAACGAATCAAGTAAGAGTTCAAGCACCCGAGCCATCAACAGTCCTTAGTTTACTCTTTGGTTGTGGGATACTTGGCATGACTGGGAAACGCAAACGCAAAGCAGCTATTTCAGGCTGCTGATTGGTAAGCCAGGAAAACGCTGAGACTTGAAGACAGGTTGCTTCCTTAGCGCTTCATTTTCCATAGACAAAAATCGACAACCCTACACTGGGCTATCACAAAATTACTCAAAATTGCCAGCCTTGTCGTCAGCGCCTTCTAGCTCCTGCTTGTTGTCAATAAAGCTATTTTATTGAAAGGCGCTGACGATCGCCTCACAAGGGATGCGCTCGCCGCCAAACCCATAACTGGTAAAGGCTTGGTTCTTAGAGCTTTCCAAAGGTCCAGGGGCGTCTACTCGTAAGACTCAATATCTGGGTGTATTTTTGCCCTTGGGTTTGCCCAAGGGCAATTGCGATCGCCGTCAAAGTATTTGGATCTGTTAAACGCCTTTAACTCCAATCTTGCATCGCTACCAAAAACCGGGTTGCTTGCAATTCCTTAAAAGCAGAAACCCGGTTTTTAAAGTCCTGTTGAGAATGGTGCAAGATGTAAATTTAACTTAATTGATTGCGAAACTTGCTAAGACTAATAGTTAATAACACAACAGCAATACTAAGCAATGCCAAAATATGCATCCACAACACATCTAAACCAACCCCTTTAAGTAAAATGCCTCGAACAATGGCAATGTAATGACGTAAGGGATTGAGTAGAGACAGGACTTGAAAAAAGGGGGGCATAGCTTCGATAGGGGCAAGCACTCCAGAAGTCTGCAATATCGGCATATTGACGAAAAATGACATGAGTACCACCTGTTGTTGCGAGCTTGAAAACATCGCCAACATAATACCTATACTAATCCCAACAAGCAAATATATAATCGACAGTCCAAAAAATAGTAGAAAATTTCCACGTAACGGTAAACCAAAGACCAATTGTCCTAAAGCCAAAGCTAGCAGAATATCTCCCATGAGCAAAAACGCTAAAGGCAAAATTTTGGCAAGCAAAATTTCCCAGTTTGCCGCTGGTGTCATGAGTAATTGCTCCAAAGTTCCGCTATCCTTCTCCCGCACAACAGTGACTGCTGAAACTAATGTTCCAACCAGCGTTAACACTAAACCCATGACTCCCGGCACAAAAAACCAGCTACTTATTAGTCCTGGATTATAGAGAAACACCACTTGGGGTGATACTGGAGGATTAAGCTGGGTTTGCCCAAAGTTACGATTATAATTTTGAATAATCTGAGTCATGTAGCCACTCGCAATGCCTGCTGCGTTTGCATCCACTCCATCAATGAATACTTGAATCTCAGCTTCTTTTTTTGCCAGCTTTTTGGGGAATTCTGGTGGAATGATCACCCCCAGATTCAGTTTGCCTTCTTCTACTTGACGGCTCAAGTCTTTCTCAGTTGTTGGTACAGATTCTATGGTAAAAATGCCATTAGAAGTCATTGCCTGAAGCAGTTCCCGACTAGCACTTACATTCGCATAATCAATAACACCCAATTTCAAATTATGTACATCCGGATTAAGCGCAAATCCATAAAGCAATAATTGCATCGTTGGTGGCACAATCAGCAGAATTATTAACTGCTTATCTCGCAAAATTTGATTGATTTCTTTGCGAAGTAATGCCCAAAATGAACTATTAAAGAGTCGTACCAAAAAAAACATATTGGTTAGTAGTTCGTAGTTAGTGGTTAGTAAAACAATCAGGAACTAACAATTAGCAACTAACAGTTTAAGAAGGCAATTGCATCCGACTTAAAACACTACGCGTTATATTAAAAAACACCAATCCAAAAACAATTAGCATGACTAAATCAAACCAAACTCCTGCCCATCCCGTACCCCGTACAAATGCATCACGAGTGATATCTATGAAATAGCGGGCGGGAACTATGTTAGGCATAATTGACAGGGGAAAGGGAATGTTGCTAAGCGGATAAATAAAACCAGACAGTAATAGGGAGGTAACAAAACCGATAACAGAGACGCTTTGTACAGCAGCATTTTGGTTACTGCTTCGTACCCCAAATAGCAAACCAAACAAAACACTGTCTGTGAGAAAAAGGAAGGTTCCTAGTAATAAGGTGGTAGAATCGCCTACTAAGCGAACCTGGAAAATTAGCGACCCTAGCCCCATGACTACGAATGCTTGAAGGATAGCTATCAGCAGGTAAGCCAGTCCTTTACCAAGTAATAGTTCAGTTGCACTTATACTAGAAGCGTAAACTTGTAATATGGTGCCTTTCTCCTTTTCCCTCACCATTGAGATCGCTGTCAGTAAAGACGGAAAAATCCACAAGACCACAGCATAAACTCCCGGTACAATATACAGGGACTCTAACCGACCGGGGTTAAACCATAAACGAATTCGAGGTGTGACGCTGCTCTTAAATGTCATGAGTCCTTGCTCTTGCATAAAAAAATTCGTCACTCTTTGAATGCTGTTTTTTATGACACGAGCATTATTGACATCCGTAGCATCAATCAGTACTTGCACCGTAGCATTTCTACCAGCTTGCACATCTCGGCTGAATTGAGGAGGGATAATGACTGCTACCTTAGCAATGCCACGGTCGATCGCATCCCGCACCGGATCGTCTCCTAACCATTGGGTGGGCATAAACTGATTTGTGGCATATAGTCGCTCAATATAGCTACTGCTAATGTTTGTACGGTTAAAATCTTGCACGATTAACGGAATATTTTTACTTTCTAAGCGAATCGCAAACCCAAAAATGAGTAACGTCATAAATGGCAGTAGAAATGCCAACGCTAATGTCAGGCGATCGCGGTGAAACTGTACTAGTTCTTTGGTAAACTGAGCAAAAATCCGTTTCATAAATATAAACAAATATAAAAAAATATAAAAAAATATAAAAAAATTCTAGTTTTGCGCTCGTTGTACTATACCGATGAAAGCGTCTTCTAGGGAGAAAGAAATGGGGCGGACACGGTAAATGGTGATTTTGGCAGATTCTATAAGCTTTAGTAGTCGAGGAAGTTCTTGCTCGGGTTCGTCAAGGACAACGTGTAAGCTATCGGCAAAAATGGAGACACGCCAAGGGTCAAGGTGTTGTTTGAGCAGATCGGCAGCAGCTTGGTTTTGGTTGACAATAATCTCCATGAGTTGTCCTGGTTGACTGGCTTTAATCGAACTCGGAGAACCGGAAATGACGGTTTCTCCCGCAACCATAAAACTCATGCGGTTACACTGTTCAGCTTCTTCAAGGTAGTGGGTGGTCACCAAAATAGCCGTACCGTTGCGGGCAAAGTCATTAATCAGCTTCCAAAACTGGCGGCGTGCAAGCGGATCTACTCCTGATGTTGGCTCATCAAGGAATAAAATATTTGGTTCGTGCATTACCGAAGCACCAAAAGCAACTCGCTGCTTCCAACCACCCGGTAGCTGCCCGGTAAGCATATTTTCCTGTCCCTCTAACCCACAAATGGCAATCACCCAATCAATTTTCTCCCGGCGTAGCTTGCGAGGTACACCATAAACACCACTATAAAACTCCAGATTTTGCAAAATGGTTAGGTCATCGTAAAGGGTGAATTTCTGGCTCATGTAGCCAATACGCCGCCGCAAGTCAGCACTACGAAGATTGCTTGTTTCGCCCCCAAGGGAAATGACACCACCACTGGCTTTAAGCAATCCACACAACATTTTGATTGTGGTGGTTTTGCCAGATCCATTGGCACCTAAAAGTCCGAAGATTTCGCCGTAGCCCACCTCAAGGTTGACGCTTTTGACTGCTTGAAAATTGCCAAAAAAGCGGTTGAGGTTGTGAGCGTAGATGGCAATGGATGAGGAACTAGGGTTAGTTTCCCTATCGCCTTCTGTTACGGTTAACCTGTAGTTCTCCACTTTCCATTGCTTGCTTGTTGCCTTAGCTCTTGGAAATGGAAAAAATTGCCTTGCTAACCCCTGTTGCCGTAAATGGGTAACGAAGACGTTTTCTAATGTGGGGCTGCTACACTCAATACTAAAGTATGATAATTGTTCCTGTTGCAGCAGTTCATGCACCTGTGTACGACCATTAGTCACATCCTTGACAAGGACATCAAGGCGATCGCCAAATGTTTGTACATCCACAATGTTTGCTTGTTGGGTCTGTAATAGGACTTGCTCGGCTAATTGCAGGTTTGACGTACGAACTTCTAGGCGATGTAAGGCTAAACTGGAGCGTAAGGAAGTGGGAGTACCAATCTTTTGAATTTGACCTTCATACATCAAAGCTACACGATGGCAGCGCTCTGCTTCATCCAAGTAGGGTGTAGCAACGACGATAGTCATACCTTCTGCTGATAGTTGGGCTAGCACATCCCAGAACTCTCGCCGTGAAACCGGGTCAACACCTGTGGTGGGTTCATCCAGTAACAAGACTTGGGGCTGTGAAATTAAAACACAGCAAAGTGCTAGTTTTTGTTTCATACCGCCTGAGAGTTGTCCAGCCTGCCTTTGGGCAAACTGCTCCAGGTTCATCAAGCGTAGCAATTGATTGCGACGTGTCCAAAACAAATCATCCGGCACTTGCCGCAAGCCTGCTGCATAACGTAAATTTTCATTAATATTGAGATCCAAGTACAGAGAAAACTGCTGCGTCAGATATCCCGTCATAGCGCGAGCATCCCGTGCAAGCTGACCAAATACCTGCACTTCTCCCGCTGTGGGTTCCATCACCCCACCTAGAATGTGAAACGTTGTGGTTTTCCCTGCACCATCAGGACCAATCAGCCCAAACATCTCACCCTGCTGCACTGTCAAATCAATCCCCCGCACTGCGGCTAAACGACCATAGTGCTTGTGCAAGCCTCGAATATAGACAGCCTCAGCGGAGAGACTAAGGGTTTGAGGTAAAATTTGAGTGCCACTTGTGACTTTGTGGTTCATTGATATTACCCTTCACCCTTCAATAGAATTTCTGCATCAGCTGGCATCCCAATCTTGGCACAGGGTAAATCTACACCAACGTAGGGTTGTTGAGGGTTAAAGCAGCTCGCTGGGTTTTCAACACTCATGCGAATACCGACGACTTGCTTGACCCTATCCTTCTGAAAATAGATATTCTCAGGTGTAAACGAGGCTTGCGGATCGATGGCAATCACTTTACCTTTGAGGGGTTTGTTAGGCGCAGAATCTAACAAGATTTTAGCTACCTGTCCTTGGCGCACTTTGCCAATATCCCCTTCAGGAATAAAACCTCTCAAATAAATCGTATGGGGGTCAATCACCGTCAGAATTTTCGTTTGACTATCCACCACTGCACCTGGTTCTACACTGCGGACAGTTACCACACCGTCTAGAGGACTGACAACATTCAGGTCTTTCTTGGAATCTTCAATTTGGATCATGATTTGTTGCTTTGAAGCCAAGGCACCTTTAACCTTTGCCTGAGCAGATTTCACTCGCGCCAAAGCAGATTTCATTTGAGCATAGGTTTGAGCACGCTTTCTCTTTAACGCTTCTAACTGCGCATTCCTAATACCAGGGTTGAAACCCGTTGATTGCGCTTGGACAAGTCCCGCTTGGGCAGCGCTTAACTGCTCAGAACTAGCATTTACTGCTGCCTGTCGTGCCTGTAAAGTTGCTATTGCAGTATCGAAGGTAGTTTGTGTTTGGTCAAATTGCTGTTGGTTAATTGCTCCATCATTGAGCAATGTAGCGTAGCGATCGCGATTTATTTTAGCTAGTTTGACTTCCGCTGCTGCCTGTTTGAGTACTGCCTGTGCTTGCACCAGTTGTGCCCTAGCTGCCGCAGCGTTAGATCGTGCTTGATTAATCCGACCTACCGCATCACCTCGGGACTGCTCTAAATTAAGTTGTGCTTCAAGAATTTGGCTGTTGACTTGTTCTATTTCACCTTGTACCCGCTCTACATCTGAACGAGCCTCTTGTTCATCAGATTGAGCAGAGGCAACCTGTGCCTGTGCAGATTGCAGTTGTCCTTGCAGCAGTTGGTCGTTGCTGTTATCTAACTCAATTAACTTTTGACCCTTTTTAACCGCTGCCCCTTCGCGTACTGCAATCGACTCAATTCGTCCCGAATGCTTTACGCTAATCTCAGTCTCATAACCTTCAATCCGTCCACTTACCTTGAGTATATCTGCTCTAGATTGCGGCTGTAAGCTCCAAAATACATAACCAACACCAGCTAAAATCGTCACCGTTGCCAACATCAAAGGAACCGCTTTGGTACGATGCTGCTTTGTTGGTAGCAGTGGAGCAGGAATACTTTCTGTATATTTCGGGGCAGTCTGAGTCATACTATTACCCTTGATTACTAATTTATGGATTGGATTCCCGTCTTGCAGCAAGCCTTAAACGAAAGTTTGGGCTTTATAGAGACGCGAAATTATCCCTAATTAATACAACACAATCTGTGTTGCCAACAGAGCAAACATAAATATAAAATCAACTGCCGAACCAACTAGAGAACCAAAAATCTTTGTAGGTAAAGCATTGCCAAAAAACATTACCAGTGTTCCCACAAACATCCAGGGCCATTGGATTTCACGCCAAATGTAGAATCCCGCCACACCAACTAACAAGGCGATTAAAATTGTCAAAATTGGCACTTGACTCTTTTTAGGTTTATATCGCAAACTGCCAGCAAAAGTTATTGGTGCTAGTTCCAACTGCTTACAATTAGTCACCAATCCCAATCCAATCAAACCAAATGCGATCGTCCAGCAACCAGAGAACACAATCGGTTGACTTGCCCACACCACACCAGCAGCACTGGCTAGTTTAACAGCCACTACTACCAATAATGGAATTAATAAATCATGTAATAAGAAGCGCAGACGATTAAGTAATTTTAGGCAAACACCTTCATTAATCAAACGACCTAGCGAAATGATGAGATTGTCATAGGTCATTCCAGCTACTACTAACATCAGCAACAATATGTTGGCATGGTGTGAGTGTTGCCATAAACTAATGCTCCATGTAGCTAAGACCAAATTAGCTACCGTATAGAGTGGATATAAGATAGCCCCCATAATTCAATTCCTGGTATTTTTACAAAACCAAAGCTCAGCTTGCAACGCTAACTTCTCTATCTTCTTATTAGGTTCAGCAAAATCAACTGATGCACCTAACAAGGTAGATGTGAACTAATGATTATTCTGTTGAAAAAGCATTTTTTTTACTTTATCATCACCTAACTTCCAATCTTGTAAAGAAATAAGTATTTTTTATTTTTAGATGACTATATAAGAAATTCATTCCAATCTTGAATTATCATCAAAAACCGGATTTAATGCGATTCATTTAACCTAAAACCCTGACTTTTTTGTTCAAAAACCTAATTTTTCAGGTCAGGATGAAAATGGTACAAGATGTGAGCCGGACTAGGACAAACGCATCTAAATAAAAATGTCAAAGCTTTGACTGAAATGAACATACACTTGCATCGCGTCATTAGCGACATTACAAGCACGACGTAAAAAAATGAAGGGCTAGAGCCAACTCTTAACTCCAGCCCTAAATATGCAGTTTTAGGTAATGCCTAAAGTATTAAGTTGTCTAAGAGGGTGAAGTAAAAGCCTTGGTTTCTGTTCCAAACGTTACCAAGAAATTTCCTAGTGTACCACTAAGGTCACTGAAACTCTTTGTAGCGACACCGGTTGATCCACCATTAGAAAAACCTACGCCGACTCCTGAAGTTGATCCAACAGCTTGAATACCAGGTGTATCCCCACCATGAACAGCCTCCAAATCTGTAGCTGATACTTCTTCAAGCAAGCTAGATTGTAATTCAGCGATTTTGATATTAGCCATAATTTCCTCTTTGAGTTTTCTTGGTAGTACGTTGACGTATCTTATTTACTATCCTTCTAAAATTTTCCCTGATGATTTTTAAGAAGGGAAAGACTGTGAGAAAGCACCAGCAAAAAGAGAAGCAGTGACAGTTGGTGATTCAGCCCCTCCATTTAAGCTAGCAACTGATTGAGTACCGTTTTGAATGCTTCCCGGCCCAATAGTAACACCTGTGCTAAGAGAAGATCCAATTGTAGTAAATTGGAAATCACTACCTCCTCCATTAACTAACCGTAAATCGGCATCAGAGACTTTCTCAAATTGGCTTTTAGGCTGCAATTCAGCTATTTTTAACTTAGCCATAAATCCTTTCTATTCAAAAGATATTAATTGAAACTTGAACTGCGTTAGTTCAATAATTTAACTATAAACAATTTAGATAATTTTTCAATAGTTTTTTTCTTAATTTTTGTAAAAATAATTCTTTATATTTTTACTAAAAAACAACAATTTAGGTAGATTATAACGCTACCTAAATTGTTGTTTTATTTATTAATTATCAGAATACTTAATAGGAAAATTATAAACAGGTTCAAGGTAATCCATATTTGCAGGAATTATCTTGAACACCAGCATTTTTCACATTATTAATAATCTAAAAACACTTAAACATAAAGTGCCAATAAACCGAATTATTATCCTATTTGACTATACATTTGAAGTGTGTTTGCATTTGCAAACACACTCTAACGGTCAGAGCAGTTATGCTAAGTTTTACTGCTTGACTTGGGAAAAGCCATTTGAGGCTAACGTGGTGTTATTGTTCCTTGAATCAAAGTTCCACCATTTACCTGAACATTAGGAAAAGATCCTGTAATTGAAGCAAAACTGGCGTTATTAGCTTCTATGGCGTTACGTCCGGTATAGTCGGCAATAAGTAACGTTCCAGTTGTAGATAATAAAATTACACCACCATCGCCTCCAACTAAGCTTTTAGCTCTCATATCATTTAGAGACTCTAAATAACTCTGCTGGTAGTCCAAATCACGAATTTCCACTATATTCTCCTTTGGTTTACGTCCTATTTAGGATTTTTATCTGAGTACAATCTACTGATTAAAACCATGAGCTTTGTCGTGGCTTCTAGGTCATAGATTTTGAACTAAGTGGTCTTTATGGAGATCGCCCATAAAGGCTACTTAAAATGTGGTTACACAAGCTTTAGGAGGCTGTTGCAGATGTAGAGGAAAAGAGACCAATAAATCCATCAACAGCAGCAGCACCAGCAGAAGCGGCACTAGCGCTACCACCAGTAACTACAATATTGGCACTAGTCAAACCAGTGGTAATAACTGAGAAGTTTGAATCAAAACCGATACTGTTAGCAGCATCAAACTAACCTTTAAGCCAACTTCAAGACTTCCTCCTTGTACTTGGCTAAAATCGGAGACTTTACTTTCACAAAAGCTGAGATGCTTCGGTTACACAAATCAAGCCTGCAGAGGCAGACTTCGTTTGTGTAGCTGAGAAATTTATTCCCTTGGTGCTATTGATGCAAGAAGCCTATTGAATTAAAACCTGCTTACACAAGCTTTAGACTGTAGCTTGAGCTTGTGTAAAGGTAGAGGCAAAATTAGTTCCATCAGAAGTAGCACCAGATATTGCACCAGCTGTTGCGCCAGCAGTACCACCAGAAATACTAGCTACTATGTCGGCGTTGGGGCTGGTGGGGCTACCAATAATGGACCAGAATGCAGAATTGCGCGTAGAATTAGCAGCTTGAAAGCTGGCTGAAAAAGAGGCTACGGCTCCCCCTTGCACTTGATTACTATCAGCAAGTGCGCTTTCACAAAAGCTGAGGTCATGAATTGTTAACTGACTCATTGTGCTCCCCCATTGGAATAGTAGGTCGCCGAAAGCTTTTTAACAGCTTTCAGCGATTTTTCTAGCCTGAATTAGGCTGATTGGCAAAGTTCTGCCTACGCTGCACCTGCTCGCGAGCTAGAGCCTGAGGAAGCACTATTACGTGTTCTGAAGGAGAAGAAGTCAAAGAACTCACTAGCACTGGCAAAAGTGTTAGTAGATGTGCCGGCAAAGTTATCACCAGAAGCGAATGCATTAGCATCTGCAGTAGCAGTTGCTATTCCACCTACTACGCTATTTTCTTCAGCAGCAACTTCCATGTGAGAGATATCAGAAATAATCATGGTATTGTCCTGGGAATTACTTGTTGTTTCTCGTTTTGTCTTTGCAACCAAAGTTTGTTTTTTTGGTTTATACCAATTCTCCATGAAAATCAGCTTTCTGCGACCCCCCTGTAGCCCCCCTTGGTAAGGGGGGACGCCGTTCGCGTAGCGTGCCGAAGGCATAGGCGGGGGTAATTATTAAGCTCATCGTTACAAAGAATTGGTATTAGTTTTAAGGCTTAAAAAGCTATTGAATAGAACCACAGGCTTTATCGGGGCTTGTAGTCAATAGCTTTTTAATCAAAACTAGTTTACACAAGCTTTAGACTCTAGCTTGAACTTGTGTAAAGGTAGAGGCAAAATTAGTTCCATCAGAAGTAGCACCAGCTGTTGCACCTGCTGTTACGCCAGCAGTACCACCAGAAATACTAGCTACTATGTCGGCGTTGGGGCTGGTGGGGCTACCAATAATGGACCAGAATGCAGAATTGCGCGTAGAATTAGCAGTTTGAAAGCTTGTTGAAAAAGAGGCTACGGCTCCCCCTTGCACTTGATTACTATCAGCAAGTGCGCTTTCACAAAAGCTGAGGTCATGAATTATTAATTGACTCATTGTGCCCCCTATTGGAATACTAGACCGCCGAAAGCTTTTTAGCAGCTTTCAGCGATTTTTCTAGCCTGAATTACGCTGGTTGCCAAAGCTCTGCCTACGCTGCACCTGCGCTAGAGCTAGAGCTTGAGTTAGCACTAAAACGTGAGCTGAAGAAGGGGAACGTGGTAAAGAACTGACTAGCACTGGCTGAAGTGTTAGTAGATGAGCCGGCAAAGTTATCACCAGAAGCGAATGCATTAGCATCTGCAGTAGCAGTTGCTATTCCACCTACTACGCTCTTTTCTTCAGTAGCAACTTCGATGTGAGAGATATCAGAAATAATCATGGTCTTATCCTGGGAATTACTTGTTGTTTCTCGTTCTGTCTTTGCAACCAAACTTTTTGGGGTTACGTATATCACTATAACATTCTATTTTTAGAAAACCATATTTTTTATATTTAATTTATTTATTTTTGTTTTGCAATTTTGGGTAATCATGTCAGCTATTTTTATTATTTTAATAATAGTATCAATAAAAAAAATACAAATATTTAAGCTTTTTTTATAGTTAAAAAAGCCCAAATATTTATGCTTTAATTCCTAGCTTAAGGCTCACATAAAACTTTTTGAAACTATTTAAATATTCACACAAAATTCATATAATTAACCTCCTTTTCGTCAACAGGTTAGTAAAAATAAGGTTGAAAAATTCTTGATCCTCTAAATACAAAAATCCTTTTTAGCAATACTCAGCCTGACCTAATCAGTTATCAGTTATCCTTTTTTACAAAAAATGGTTGAATCTAACCCAATTTACTTTTATGTAAATCAACAAAACTTAAAATCTCCTAACATCATGGAGACTAACTGAAAACTGAACTTAAGCCTGCACCAACACATCCTCTGATGCTTGAGGATGAGTATCGGAATCAAGCAGAGTCAATATCTCCAGTGTTTCAAATTGTTGCTGTAGCCACCCAGAAAACAATTGTTGCTGGATTGCAGAGTGCAACTCCTCATCTAATTTGGGTTGAATGATTTCTTCAACCCAAATTAGATGGACTCCTTTTGGAGTCACAATTGGCTTGAGTATTTCTGGTGGACTGGCTGCAAATACCGCTGCAGCAATATCCGGTCGAAAATCGCTGCGCCGTCGGGTTCCTTGATATCCACCAGCACGACGGAGTTCTGGCTGTTGAATGTATTGGCGGGCGATTTCT
The DNA here is from genome assembly GCF_036697665.2 of Scytonema sp. PRP1. Classification (NCBI taxonomy): domain Bacteria; kingdom Bacillati; phylum Cyanobacteriota; class Cyanophyceae; order Nostocales; family Scytonemataceae; genus Scytonema; species Scytonema sp. PRP1. Next base: position 204,325 of record NZ_JBAHYJ020000096.1, read on the forward strand.
TGGAAACTAATTTCCCCTTCTTGCAGCGCATAAAAAAGTTCCAATGCCAAGTCTCTATCTTCTAAGATGACCTCGTAAGTGACAGCAGCAATATAATCAAGTTGGTGTTCGTAAAAGAACTGTTCGACCTTATTAGCAAATAGATGGTGCGCCAACTTTTGAGAAAGTACGTTGTTGTGGGCTAATTCTTCAAAATCATCCAGAGACAGATGATGTTTTTTCAGCCATGTCCAGGTGTCTTGAGCTTTAACAAGTTTCTTAGCAACCCGCAGTTTATCTCCTTCTTGCTGTAGTTCTTCTGGTGTGACTGTAATACCTGCCTCTTGTGCTGCTTTAGTCATAATTTTTTGAAAAGCGATCGCCTGCACAACTCCAGGTATTTGGCACGAGAGTTTGATGTGATTAATAATGTCTTCACGGAAAATCGGCAAACCTTTTGACATGCGGCAATTCCTCCAAAGATTTTAGAGTTTGGATTTTTGACTAAAGGTCTAACCCGCTTTTTTGCAGTTTCTTAAACGGGTCTAAGATGTAATCAATCAAACGACGCTGACGGACAATCACCTCAGCAGTGGCTGTCTGTCCAGGAGTTAATGCGATACGTTTGTCGCCGTTCTGGATATATGCCTGATTCAAAGCGATTTCTAACTCAAAACTTTCTATGTTGCCTTGAGGTGTTTGAGTAACTTTAGAGTCTGGAGAAATCCTATTCACTTTTCCAGCCACAATGCCATACTCCTGGAAAGGATAGGCATCAAACTTGACTTTGACCGGCATACCCACTTTTAAGAAGCCGCTTTCCTGATTAGGCATACTAGCCTTGAGTACTAAGCCAGCACCTTGAGGTGCAATTTGGGCAACTCTCTGACCAGGTTGTAGGACGGCTCCTGGTTTGGTTATGGGCAACTCAAAAATGACACCGTTAACAGGCGATCGCACGACTCGTTGTCTTAACTGAATCTTTAAGGATGTGATCTGGCTTCCAGTCTGAGCAATTTCCGATTGCAGTTCTTTGATTTGTGTTTGCAGTTCTTTGAGTTGTTCGTCAGCTTTGAGTTGTGCGAGTTGACCTGTGTGAATCAGGCTTTGATAGTTACGTTGTTCTTCTTGTAAGCGCAGTTCAGCTTGCTGGATTTCTGAGTTAGCCTGATGAATCGTCTTCTGGTAAGTGCTTTGTTGCTCTTTAAGCCTCGACTCAGCTTGAGAAATATCAGACTGAGCTTGTACAAGGCGTTCAGAGTCTTCTTTTGCCGACTGTTGGACTTCCTTGAAGCGGTCAAGTGACATGATACCGTCTTCATAAGCCTGTTGATAACGTGGAACTTTTTCTTGAGAAGCTTGCAGACGAACGGATGCTAACGAATGAGCAGCCTTGCTAGACTCAAGGGCTTGCTGCATCTGGTTAACTTTAGCCAGTTTTTCCTCTTTGTTTAAGTTATAGACAGCTTTAAGAGCATCCAGATTCTGTCGCGCCTGCTGTACTTGAGACTGTTTTGCCAATTGTTGAGCTTGGTTTTGTTGCTGCTGAGTACTCAGACCAAGCGTCAATTGATTTTTAAGTACCTCTAAGGACTCGCGCCGATTCTGTAGCCCGTCGAGCTTTGTCATAATTTGGTTGAGTTCAGTTCTTAAGACATCTGACTCTAATTCCAGCAGAAGCTGACCTGCCTTTACGGTTTCGCCTTCTTTGACCCTAACAACAGTGACGCCCCCGCCCACTGGACTATCTAATTTTTGAGTAGCACCTTTCGGTTCAATACGCCCTTTAGCGCTCCCTGTCTCATCAACTTTGGAGAGCATTGTCCAAGGTAAGACAATCCCTGCAAAGGCCACCAACACGTAGAGCAAAGAGCGCGTCCAGACTTTCGGTAAAGCATCTAGCAGTTCTTCGGTACCAAAAAACCAATCTTTTTCCTCACTTGTCGCGTTGATCGCTTTGTCAGTATTTTCCGTAATTATAGTGTCATCTTTATTTAGATACTCATCCGGCTCGCTTCTGGCAAGCGCAGATTGTGAATGACGAGATGGCTGTGGCATAGTATCACCTGAAATCGAGAGGTGGAGGGAGTAGGGGAAGATAAGGGGACAAGGGACAAACTTGTAACCTGTACCCTATAACCGACTCCCAACTCAACCAGCTTGGGGAAGTTGTTGCTGGTTGAGGTAGTAGTAATGTCCTTTTTTGGCAATTAATTCGTCGTGTGTTCCGCTTTCTATCAAGACACCTCGGTCTAACACCAGAATCAAGTCGGCATTCCGCACGGTGGAAAGGCGATGGGCAATAATTAGACTGGTGCGTCCTTTGAGAATGGTTTTCAGATTGTTTTGAATAATACGTTCTGATTCAGCATCCAGGTTGCTGGTAGCTTCATCAAATATTAAAAATCGGGGATTCCCTAGCAATGCGCGAGCGATCGCCAGACGTTGGCGTTGTCCGCCAGAAAGCATTCCACCACCTTCACCAATTTCGGTTTCGTAACCCATTGGCAGTTGCTGAATAAATTCATCTGCCCCAGCCATACGTGCTGCCTCGATAATCTGTTCTAGTGAGGCTTCTGGATGAGCGATGCTGATGTTTTCTCGAATCGTACCGCCAAACAGGAAAGTGTCTTGGTCTACCACACCAACTTGTTGTCGGAGTGATTTTAGGGACACACCGGTCACATCATGACCATCGATTAAGAGTTTGCCCTCTGTCGGGGGATATAAACCCAAAATTAACTTTGACAAAGTCGTCTTTCCAGAACCGCTGCGCCCGACCACTGCGACTGTTTGTTCGGGCTGGATTTCAAAGCTGAGATTTTCCAGGACGTTATTCTCGCTTTCTGGGTGATAGCGGAAAGTCAGATTCTCAAAGCGAATTCTCCCTTGAAGGCGACGTAGAGGCTTGCGGGGTTTATTTTGCAAGTCTTCTTCTGGTTCTGCGTCTAGGACATCGTTAATCCGTTCGACAGAAATGACGATTTCTTGGAATTGATTCCAGACCACCGAGAGTCGCTTGAAGGGCTGAGCACATTGCCCAATAACATATTAAAAGCCACAAGTTGTCCGATGGTCAGTTCATTATGAATGACCAACCATGCTCCGTACCACAGTAATCCTGTATTGATTAAAGTTTCAATACTTGCACTGATAATTTGCAGGCGGTTGGCAATAACTTGAGCCGTAAAACTTTTTTTGATTAATTTGTTTAAAAGTTCCTCCCAACGCCAGCGTACTGTTTGTTCAATCGCCATTGAGCGTACAGAGCGAATACCTGTCAGGGATTGAATGAGATAGCTGTTTTCTTCAGCACCAGCATTAAAAATTTCTCTGGAGATGCGACGTAAGATACTTGTGGAAAACAGTGCGAGCAAGAAAAATGGTGGCACAATCATCAAGCCCAGTAATGCCATGCGCCAGTTGTACCAGAACATCAATCCTACATAAACCACCACTGTTAGCAAATCCAGAATGACTGACAGTGTCTCGCCAGTCAGGAAGCGCTGTACTTTCTGGTTTTCTTGGATACGAGAGACAATATCGCCGACGTAGCGGGACTCGAAGAACGATAAGGGTAAGCGCAAGGTATGTTTGATAAAACCCACTAGCAGTGCAACACTGACACGGTTAGCAGTGTGAGCCAAAAGATATTGCCGCACCCCATTGACAGCAATACTGAACAAGCCAAAAATGAGCAACCCCAAAGCGACAGCGTTTAATGTGGGTACTGCCTTGCACTATGACTCGGTCTAACAGCAACTGAGTAAAGAGTGGCGTGACTAGTCCAAAAACCTGAATCAGTACCGAAGCAATAAATACTTCCAGCAGTACCTTGGAGTGAGGTTTGACTATCTCAAAAAACTGCCAAAATGATGCACTTGCTTCTTCAGCCTCTTTAAGTAAGGCTGTGGGTTGCAACAGCAATGCATATCCAGTCCACTTAGCATTGAACTGAGCATGGGTTAGGCTCAGTTGACCGATCGCGGGATCACAGACAATCACCCTCTTAGGCGTGATTTCATAGACGACAATGTAGTGTTTGCCTTCCCAGTGGGCGATCGCTGGTAAAGGTTGTTGAGCAAATTTGTCAAGACTGGCTTTGACTGGACGGGTAGCAAAGCCCATGCTTTCGGCAGCAGCGGCTAAAGCACGCAGTGATGCACCAGAGCGGTTAACGTTGGTTAACTCCCGCAGTCGATTGACACTCAAGCGCTTGCCCCAGTAGCGTGCAATCATCACCAAACAGGCAGCACCACAGTCAGCGGCGCTTTGTTGTGCCATGAAGGGATAACTCTTACTCCACTGTCCCCACAGTTGCGCCACTTTTACCTTCGGGCTGGGAAAGTAGGGACGTGATTTTTTTGGCTTTTGTGTTGACGTCGAGGAGCGTTGGGGAAAGGGTATGACGTTTCCAGAACTGGCTATTCTTTCTGGTTTTGACTTACTAGGACGTGGCTTTTGGTCTTTAATGACGGGTGGACGTTCTTGGGGATCAACGAATTGTGCCAATTGCTGCCAGTGTTCACTAGCTGTCTGCCATTGAGAATCCTGGAGAATGTAGGCGATCGTTGGTTGTGTCGCTTGCCAAATACCCTGTTGTGGGTGGGCAACAATTTTCCCCGGTGTCAGGTGACCCTGAGTATGCCGCAGTTCCCCTTTGTGCAGCAGCCATAGTTTGCCATCTGGTGGTGCGGATATTTCCTCATTGGTGTCCAGGGTGTGCTGTTCAAATAGCGATAAGGCTTTGAGTATCCCTGGTACATCCGATGGCTGGCACTCGGCTTGTGAGTTTTGGCGATATATCATCAGCAAATCCCACAATTGTGCTTTTTTCCACAAATAAGTGCGGATATTGGGATATTTCTCCATCAATCCTTGCAGTATCTCTTGTTTGAGATAGCAAAGCTTGACGTTACTTGATGCTTTGGCGGCGTATGGCACAAAGTCTTGTTGTGCAAACAGTGTTGCTTCCCCAAACGAGGAGCCAGAACCGAGAGTTGTGATTAAGTTCTCCGCACTATCCAACAATCTGACTTGGCCAGAAACAATCACATATATTCCGGGACTATCACCTGAAACCCAGAACTGCTTTGTGGGTGCTGGCTCCACGATTTGTGCTTGTGTAAACCACTCAGCCAGTTCCTGTTGTGATGTCTCACCCAAAGCTGTGGTGAGTTGTTGATATAGCTGCTGTTGCGAAATCACGGATGGCATTACCTTTCCTCCACCGAAACAATTCGTCTTTGGTCTGAACTTGATGTGATGACCAATGGAAATTAGTTTTCGGTTGCATTACCAGTTGCGGATAGTAATGCTCGCGTCCGTAACAACCGCCCCAAAAGCTTGCTGCTGACGAAGTTGCGGCTTTATAAATGCTTGTGTTTGACCTGATCGGTATGACATAATTGTTACCAGTCGCCGTTATATACGAATTGTGGTCATATGAGTCCGCTACAGCTGTCGCAAGTTCCGGAGCAGAGGATTGACAGCTGTATATTTAATTAGCCCTGGGAAGCTAATTAAGTGAGTATATGATGTGCTGCTAACCCTGGAAGTCGCCCTCCTAGTTTTATGGGGTTTAGGGGGGTTATTCCTGGGTTGAGCGACTTCTTGGTTCCCTTATCTGAGCAAGTTTATGGGGTAAACCTGAATCAATACGGTCGTCCAAGAGTTGCAGACACATCAAATTATTTTTTGTTTCTCTCATAAATCAAGAAGCTGTACATACGCATCGGCTAGCAAAAATCCGCAAAATCTTGTTAGCGAACGAATTATGCATCTTTGAGTAGATAGGCGAAAAAGCATGGTGGCTGTGTCCCTGATAAACAACAGTATCTTGCTAATTACTAGTTATATATTATACATGCTATTTACATTCCCACTGGTATTGCAGATAGGAAGTATGAAATAGGGTGGTTCTGATTTGAACCCTTATTGATTTATCGGAGGTTGGCTAGGGATTTTACGCAGCTTCTCAAGAAATTTATATTTCTTTACATCCTTTTCCGATTCAGCAACGCCCTCCTAGTAGTTTCAAGAGGTTACTTCAAGTCTGCTGCAAAAAAATCACTGTATCGTAACCTCTATCAAAATTTGATAGAGACCTAAGAACTCATGGGGAAATAGCGGCGTCGAGTCACGAATTCTGAGGGTTTGACTGAACTCTGTCGAAAGGATTACCAGCTAATCTCAAAATGATTGAACTAATTAACCCTTTTAAAAAAAGTTTAAATCCTGCTTTAAGGCTGGATTGTTAAAAGTCAGTTAACACAGGCTAGATCACTACGTATACCTGTTAACTAGCTACAGCTAGTTCTTTTTATTAATCCAGGAGATTGCTATATGAGTAAAGTTTCCTAAGATACCACTCCAATATTTAATGTCACATGATCCTCTTATAGAGTACCAAATCCATTAAGTAGTAAATTCTCATACCTTTTGTCAAGGCTTTTTAATAAAATATTCATTTTTTCCTCATTTTTCATGAAAACTTTACAATAAGTTTATTGAGAAAATAAATTTTATTTAATTTATGTTGAAAGCCTAGTTAGAAAAAATATAAATCATATATATATGTTTTTTATATGTATTAAGTTTTTTTTATGTGAAAGCGATAAGTCAAGTGAACACTACTGTACATAAATCTGTAAAGAAGAAAAAAAATTACCACCAATTTGAGTCGGTGATATATAAGTATATTTTATATATAAATTGAAGTATGAATTAATGTTAAAAATGTATTCGTGCTGACAGCGTGAGTATCTGCCCAAAAAAGTAATATGCTCCTAAGCGAGTTACCTTGTTTACCTAAAACTAGTGTTAGGAGAAAACGAATACTTCCATTGGGTGCTTTTTTACGATGGACACAAGTCGAAGTCGGGCGTTAGGGCAACATAATATCATCCGGGAATGCATTAAAATTTGTTAACGAAGCTATAGTTGCTTGAAGAAGTACGAATCAATCTACTTCTAGGCAAAGCATTTGCTTAAGGAGGTATAGAAAAGCTATCATTGCTCTATCCTTTGTTAAGAGAGAAGCATATGGTCTAGCTCAGTAGCTAGCCAGTGTTTAAACATCCTATTCAAAATTTCTTCATAACTTTGAGCTGTTAACTCTGCTGGGATAAACTCTTCAACCATCAAAAGATGAAAACCTTGCTCGGTTTTAAGAGGACCCATCAACTGATTTTGTGGTGTACTAAAGACAACAGCAGCTATCTTAGGCTCTAACACCCAACGATAGATTTTTCCTTCGTAACCACACTTGTGTCTGCGATCGCTATCAATATCATGAAGGTGAGCAGCATCATAAAAACTGATTTCACCTTCCTCAATTTGATAATAAAGTTCTTGAGCAAGTTTTTCATTGGCAACAACAATTTGATACAAAATAACTTGCTCAAATTCCAAACGATTTTGGGCAAAAAACTTTTCTACATCTTGAGCAAACAGCACCTCAGCTAACTTTTGTGCCAGCAGATGATTCTGAACTCCCACTTCCCAGTCGTGCGGAGTAATAAACTGCTCTGCCAACCATAAGAGCGTATCCGTAGCCTTTTCCAAACCCCTTTCGCGACGCTGGCGGTTAGCTTCAGCCTCAATTTCTTCTGCTGTTACAGTTATTCCTCTTTCCCTTGCAGTCTGACTTATCACTCTTTGATACAAAATTCTCTCGCATACTTCCTTATAACTCATTTCACTTTTAAGGAAGCTGATAATTTCTTCAGTTTCAATAACTATTTTTGAAAAATCCTTCATTGGAAGTTATGGACGTCTACACTGTCTCTCAATCCAACTTATAAAAAGTTCAATACTTATACCCTTTCTCTATGAAGTTGAGCTTAATTCAACTGAACTGTAGTCCCGAAGGCGGAGGGGGAATTATTAAGCGCATTGTTACAGATGATTGGTATTATACCATCACTCTTAACATCAGGTTGATTATCATTTCAGTAGTTTTTAAAACAAAAACTGGAAGCCTATTTGTTGTTTTAGCTTCCAGTGATTTCTGCATAAATTGCAACTTTACTAAGCACTCATCATCCTATTTTGGGAGGACTAGGATGACAACCATTAAGAGAGAAGCTGCATAGCTATAAGTATTACCAGCCAAGATAACAGTTTAGCGTTGCTTTTTCATTTTCCACACTGAAAGTTCTGGAGAGCGTTGCTGCAACCTACACCGATTAGATAGCAGCCGTGGAAGTTTGGATTGGGGGAACAGACCGCTCCAATTTCTCTTTGCTCAGACTTTCAGGGAAAAAAACCACCATAAGCAACGTTGGGTCTGTCAGTCTATCTGTAGGAGTTTTGTACTCTAGTGGGTACTGACTGCTTCAGCAAGCATCCCAATATGTTTTACACTCAAAAATAATTATTTATAGTCATTTCTTCTCTCCTTTAGAATGAACTTTAATCATCATTTTTTGATGTTATTAATAATTTATACAAAATTGTTAGTATAAAATTGCCATTTTGGCAGGTTTTAAAGAAAAAATAAAAAAAAATCTAAAAAATAAAAAATTGCCATGCTGTAGGTATGAAATCAGCATGGCAGGCACTAAGCAACAAAATCAACTGTCTATCAGTATCTATTGACTCCAAGGAGTTTGTAATGAAATTCACAGAATTTTAAGGAAAAATATTGATTTTTTCTGGAGCCATTTCAGGATTGGTAGATTCATATTCGTGAACTTGTGTTGTTAACCACTGTTCCAAATTCCCACCACGAATTTCTGTTTTTTTCTTGCCAACTACCTCAAGATAAGCTAAATCTTTAATTTTACTCAGGCACCTTGCTGGTGTCACATGGCTTTCAGACCTTTTGTCGGAGGGTAGCTTAGCAATTTTGATATTGTCGTTTTGCTGTTGATTTGACCTGCTAACGTGGGTATTCTCTTTGAGCAGCCGATTGTAGGTGCGGTAGGGAATGTAATGTAGAGGATTGTAGCCAGCAAAACGTAGCATGAGAACACAAGCCCAGGAATACTTACCAGCAAGAATTGCTTCAACGACTTGGTCAAATTGTTCGGAAGGAAGTTTTTTATCTAGGTTTCTAGTACCCGAAATCTGTTGATTCATAGTGTTCATATTCTGGTGGTGAATGAGTTTATGAGTTTTTTAGGTTGTTTGTAGCCCAATTGACCGTATATCAATTGTTCTCTGTATACAAAGTGTGGAAATTGCTTCAAGGAAAATTTCACCGATTCGACGGTGGGGAACTATTTTGCAGTGGCTGTTTGATCTGCTTTTAATTTGATGATTTTTCTCTTATTTGTGATATTTTTACCAACCAATCCAACTTTAAATCGATGTATCTGGCCCAATGTCTTAAGGGGTTTAGCAGTTGGAAAAATAGATACGGCTGTTTTTGAACTCGTACTGAAATCCCGCTTTACAGATGTATGGAGATGAGTTGACACTTTTTGAGCTTGCAAGTGAGTCATTCCCTTCGCCAATTGCTGAATTTGCCTTGGCTTTAGTCGTTCTGATGGCTGTACTGGCATTTTTGCGTGTGGTTCGAGCGTGTCTAATGCTCCTAAACCAGCTTGTTTTTCTTGAGCCTTAAGTGAGGCGCTCCTTTGAGCCAGCATCCGAGTCCGAGCCATCAAATCTTTGATTTGCTTGAACTGCATTTGGTCAGTTGCTAAATATTGCGTTTGCACTTCAACTTCTGTACCCAAGAGTGCGCTGTCTAATTCTGCGACGACTTCACTCATTTTCAACTGTTGAGCGTCTTCTACCCCAGTATTAACGACTTTGCCCAAATGTTGTAGCTGAAGTTTCTCAAGCTCGCTTAATGCTACAAATTTGCCTCGAACTTGATTGACCTGTTCAATCTTTCCTGTCCACGCCCAAACGACTACAACCGTAAAAAAGCTATGCTCTTGGGCGTGACTAGATGAGCAAGGGTTAAAGGTAGTTGCTCGAGCAACGCCTGTAAGGATGTAGACCAATACCCTGTATTCTTAGAGGCTGTTTCAGGGTTTGTAACTGTGGGGGTATGTGTATCTGTAGATGCTTTTGGTAAACCAGCTTTTATTGAAGCTACATGACTTTCGTAGATGAAAGCCTTTTCAGAAACCAAATCACAGTAGGAATACAAGTTCTGAAAATTCATCGCTGAATTCTCTGCTTGGCTTGAGGTTTCGATTGCATTTAACCTGATGATACTGTTCATGCTCCGTCCTGATGATCCCAAACCTGACTTTCTATTCAAGTCTTTTTGCTGCTAAGCCGGAATGATGTTATCTCGCTATGAAATGCAGCAGTTCATTTGTAAAAAAGCAATGTATACAGACGGACACGATACAAGTGAGGATAATGAGTCTTAGGAGTTTTCTTTGAATACCGCTCAGTTGCTGGTGACTAATCGTCTGTAACTTTTGCTCAGCGTTGCCACAGGCCTAAATTTACTTTCTCTGTGTCATATGTCTGAAATGAAAAAGTCTTTGCCTGGCTTTGAGTAGATGCTTTTGTGTTTGATTCAAATTTCACTTACTCCTAATTTAATGTCTTTTTTTTTGGTAGATTTATATTCCAAATTTATACCAAATAATTAGGAGCTATTAAGTAAAATCGCATACTTTTTAGGGTTGTAGAGAAAAATTGCTCATCCCTAATCGTTATTAACCACATTCGTATTTATACTATTTTTTTTGGTAAATGTCATCTACTTAATTTGGATTTTTTCAAGGAATTTTACTGAAGTGTTTTTATATTTACTTAAGTATTATCCCGTTTACGTTTTGTCCCTTACTTGTTAAATATTGAGGGGTTACACCCCTCATCCATAATTGCTCTAGAGGTTTTATATTCCCAAGGCATATGGATTTTTTTACTGTTACTTAATATCCTACTACTTTAAAAATATATCAGCAGAAGTAGCATTTAGACAATCATTACTAAAGTCAAATCATAATAATCCTTTTTACAATTTCCGGAAAATGTCTTCTTTTCGTTATATGAGTTAATCTGCACACCAAGTAAGGCTTTGCTTTTCGTATGTGATTGCAAATTTACAATGAATCTGTTATGGATTTGGCAGAAGAATCAATTCATTCAATACTGGTATGAGGTTGTTTCATGACCTTGATGTGGTATAATTTCAAAGATTTTCCAAGTATGGTGTCTTGGATATTACAAAACACTTGTTCAGGGTTTTTAACAAAGCAAAAGTAGCAGGTTGCAACTGTGCATAATTATTTACTTTATTAGGAGAAAAAAGAAAGATTGCCCAGGATGTTCCTAACTAGATTTAGTAAATATTTGCGCCTCCGCTCAAATCTAACTGACACAGAGCAGTAGAGGTATAAGGGGTATAAGGGTGTCGGGTATGAGCCTCTACACCCTTATGCTCTGTGTTCTCGAGTACTGTGGAATATTGCAACTTTGTATAAGGTCAGGACTTACGCATGCATTATGAAGAAACGAAGTGCGTAGACACGAAGTGGTGTGTCGTTGGGCGTTGCAAGAGCGTGTGCGTAAGCGCAAAGCGCAGGGTCCGCCAACAAAGCAGCGTGTCCGTGCCTCCCTTAGGAGGAGCAACGCTTACGGCGATCGCGAGTGCGTGCGTGCGCTCAGCCGTGCCGCACCGCGAGGGACTCAGCACTCAGCGCGATCGCGATCGCGTAGGCTAGGATCCAAAGGACACGTTCACGCGTAGCGTCTGCGACAGGAGAAGAGAAGAAATAGGAGTTTCACCAGAGTTTTTGCGCAAGTCCTAAAGGTTATAGATGCAATTGCTGCTGGATCAAGTAGTTATAAAGACCGCCAATCGTCATTAATTCTTGGTGGGTACCATGCTCTACGAGGCTACCTTGGTCTAAAACAAGAATGCAGTCAGCATGGCGAACAGTAGAAAGATGATGGGCAATGATAAAGGTGGTGCGAGCTTCACTAGGAGCAGCAACACTGACGCGACTAAACCGAGCTATGTTTTCTAGAAATTGAGGCTCAGATTCTGTATCTAGTGAACTGGTGGCTTCATCCAAAATCAAAATTCGTGGGTTTCTCAGAAGGACACGAGCAATTGCTATTCTTTGTCGCTGTCCACTCGAAAGCGTTATTCCCCCTTTTCCGATTCGGGTGTTGTACTCCAGAGGTAGCGATTGGATAAAGGTGTGTGCTTCTGCTAGTTGGGCAGCGGCTATAACTTGCTCTAGGGTATATTCCGAGCTATAAAGCGTGATGTTTTCTAAAATAGTTCCGGAAAACAAAAAACACTCTTGTGGTACCACGCCCAACTGACTTCGTAATGATTGAGGTGAAATATGAGCAATATCATGTCCATCAATCAAAATACGTCCGGTGTTGGGACGATATAAACCAGCAAGCAAGTTCACTAGAGTGCTTTTCTCTGAACCGCTAGAACCGACAATACCAATGGTTTGCCCTGCTTTGATTCTGAAGGAAACATTTTGCAGGGTGTTGCGTTGTTCATATTGACTAAAACGGAAAGTGACATTTTCAATACAAACATCACCGCGAATTCGGGGTAACACCAGTAGTGGTTTTTGAGGATTTTCTTCTGGCTGGGCAGTTAAGACATCGTTGAGTCGTTCCATAGAGATGAGCACTTCTTGGAACTCATCCCACAACCCTAGCAACCCTAAAACAGGGTTGATTGCACTGCCGATAAGCATATGAAAAGCGACAAATTGACCAACCGACATCTGTTGGTGAATTACCAAGGTTGTTCCATACCACAGCACTGCTGTGTTCCTAAAGTGATTGATTACGCTCTTTGTCAGTTGGAACTTATGAGCCAGTTTTTGAGAGTGAAACCGCGCTTCCAGCATATCCGTGAAGCGCTGCTCCCAATACCAACGCAATCCTTGCTCAGATCCTGCTGTTTTGATTGTGGAAATACCAGTTACTATTTCAACCAATGAAGAGTTTTGTGCTGCTGATTTCTTATAGGTTTCCCGCGAGGCTGTTTTGAGAGATGGACTGACTCCCAAAGTCAAAACTACGATGGGTACAAGCAACACCAACACCAACAGAGTGAGTTGCAAGTTGTAATAAGCCATCAATCCCAGGTAGACAAGGGCGATCGCACCATCCAACACAGTAGTGATAGTTTGACGAGTAAGAAATAGTTGGATTTTTCGGTTTTCCTGAACGCGGGTGATAATATCCTCTACTTGACGGGATGCAAAAAAGTGCAACGGTAATCGCAGCGTGTGACTCATAAAACTACCCATCAATGTTGTGTCGATGCGGTTGGAAAAGTAGTTCAGTAAGTATTGACGTACTGTTGTTAAGGCAATACGCCAGATACCAAAGATGAAGAAGCTAACAGCAAGGACATTGAGAGTCGCTAGGCTTTTTTGTGGCATGACTTGGTCGAGAAGCACCTGAGCATATATAGGTGTTGCCAAGCCAAATACCTGCAGCAGCACTGAGGCGAGAATGATTTGCCCCAGTAAAATACGGTGTTGCCAAAAAAGCTGCCAAAAACCCAAAAGGGAAATTTTTTCGTCTTTGAACGCCTTGAAGCGTTCGGTAGGGGATAAGCAAAGAGCATATTGTGTCCAATTCTCTTCAAACTCTTGGCGAGTGAGCGATCGCTTCCCAATAGCCGGATCACAAATCAACACGCGATCGCCTTTGACTTGCCAAACGACAACATAGTGAATTCCTTGCCAATGAGCAATCCAGGGACGCTTTTGCAACTCCAACGCATTCAAAGAACCCCGCACTGGTAGTGCTTGATATCCCAAATTTTGGGCTGCATCTGCTAAGTCTGAAAGCGATGCACCGAGACGGTCTGTCTGAGCTAAATTCCGCAACGTGTTCAGACTAAAACGTTTACCCCAGTAGCGGCTAATCATCGCCAAACACGCCGCGCCACAATCTGATGAACTCTGTTGTTGGATGAAGGGTATTCCTCGCCATAACCGCGTTATTGAGGGGTGGGGAGGAATTCCTTCTTGAGAAAAGTGAATATCTGCTATGGTTTCAGCAGCTTTTGAACTCTCTAACTCTGGGTTGAGCGCAGGTGGGACTGTGGGTAGAGATTTTTCAATTTTGTTCGCGTAGCGTGTCCGCAGGACATATTTTGAATTTTGAATTTTGAATTGATCCGTCCCCTTATCCTCTTCCTCGCACTGAGTAGGAGATAACTCCGGGGCGATTGCAAAGGTGCCACTGCCGGAGGCAATCGCCCCGAAAGACTCCCAATGTTCTACGCTTAGCTGGTAGACTTGCAAGTCCGTTTCAGCGCTCCAAGCTGGTAACAGCGTCTGAGGATATCCCCAGCTATTTCCTAAGCGTGGTGGCTTTTCTGCTTCTTGGCTACAGATTTTTCCACTCATCAGCCAAAAGCGCCCTTCTTTAGGGGGAGTCACTTCGCTCAAAGATGAGCCAGCATCTATCTTTTTTTGTACTAAGTAAGGTAGGAATTGCCGCAGAGCATAACTTTTTTGCCAGGATAACTCAGTGCAAGTTTTAAAGAAAATTAACGCTTGACGCTCAAAAACGACTTGCTGTAAATGGTTTTGCAAATTAGGTATTCGCTCTAGCCAAGACACGAGGTTAGAAATGGTAACTTGCGCCACACAACCATCACTAGCTGCAATTGCCCGATATGGTAAAGGTTGATTGCAGAATAAATGGTCTGCTCCAAAAGTTTGCTGAGCTAAAAGCAACTGAGTTGATACTTCTTTTCCAACGGTTGCGTCAAACCCAAGCAGTCGCACTCGACCTTGACAAACTAAGTAAAGAACATTGTTCGTGTCTTGGCTTTTTCTACCTGGATTGTAGGTAGTTAAATCGTCACCTAGCTGAAACTCACGCACAACCCAAACTTTACTAAAATCTGATACTAGACTCGTATCCTCGACAACTAGCCTCAAAAAGTTGAGGATACTAGGGCTTGCTGTGGGACAGTGCTGTTTACTTGTGGAATTCTGCTCTGTCTGAGCTCTTAACGACGAAAAAGAGTTCATCGTTTATCAGTGGGTTTACAAAAATTTTGAATTGAAATAAACTGGTTTCTTGGATTGTCAATAGTGAACATTTCTTTTTTTTGAATTACTAGTTGTTTGTGTGTCTAAAACTAGCAGTATTTAGATTGTTCAACAAAAAATTCCTTACCCTGAGTTTTAGAAACTCAGGGCTTTTCGATATATTCTATGATTAGTCTCAAATATTATTTCTGTAGTTAGCCGCTCAAGTCCGGAAAATCGACGAAAGAAATATTATATGACAGATAAAAACGACTTGAGCTATTAGGTGCAGAATCTTAATTTTACATAACAGATAACGAACAGTTGTAAGTTACGTTTGGAGTTTATCGATTATCCGATGCGTGTTGGCACTCGGGGAGTCGGGGAAGATGACTCATCACTCATCACCAAATAAATTGCCCAAATTGCCATAGCCCGGAGGTAAGTACTGGCGCGGAAAGTCCCCACAGCAGTGATGGCTTCAGGTGTGCGGAATTGTAGCCCATTGTCATAAACTTGCTGGACTACAGCATCTGCCATTCTAAAAGCCTCATCCTTCATTCCCATTTGGATAAGAAAAGCAGCTAAGCCAAAATTTATCCCTGTCCAAATTTCCAAAGGATGAGTTGCGTTGGGGTTTTCGGGTGAACCGTCAGGACGAACACCGTTAGCCGCACCAAACTTGCCATTGTAAAACTTGAGGAAGCAAGCATCGTAAATTGTTTTTAAGGCAGAGAGGGCGCACTCAACAGGTACAATATCTGGCAAGCCCAACAGACGAGCATAAAATTGCCCACATAGTTGGTCTGCCATCACCACATCAGATCCACTCTGACTGTCCAACCGATAGTATTGCCCATTCCAGAGTTTTTCTTGGTAAATAGGGCGAGACTGTGCAAGCCAAGTTTCATAGATGGATTTTTGAACCGCCAAGCCTGCCCTCGAGCGTTCGCGTAGCGTGTCCGAAGGACTCAGCGAAGGGACGCCAAGATCGCCAAGAAGAACCTTGCTGTTTTGGTGGTTATTTAGTAAAACATTACAAATCGCGATCGCCGCCTCCAACGCCGCTAACCACAACCCACCACAATATGCACTGACTCCCAGCAAGCGCCAGTCGTCAAAAGTTTGATCAGGCGCACCAGAATTTTCCGGAATGCCATCCTCATCTTTATCAAACGTCTTGAGGTAGTCTAGAGTTTGCACAATAGCGTTCCAACACTCTGCAAGGAATTCCACATCATCAGCACCTGTTAGCAGAAAGTCTCGGTATACTTGCAACACAAAATCACAACCTAAATCTTTCCACAGGTTGCAATCTTGATAACTTGTATAATTTGTTTTTTCCCAAACGTGTTCGTTGGGTGCGCCTAAGTCGTGAGGCGTTGCACCCGCAGCTTTACGAACTGCCATTGGGCTTTCCGCACTTATCGTGTAATAGTAGCCAATAACACGAGGAGTATCGTCACTCTTAGGTATTGCCCGTGCAAAGGCACGAATCACCGCCTTTTCCAGTTCTGGAAACAGCATCAACAGGGCAAAAGAACCGTAAAGCCGCACATCCAAACTTTCATACCAGCGGTAATCTAAGCACTCTAGTACGGCGAACTGACCAACTGAGTCACGCTTTGTTGCCGCACTCCAGAGAGTTCCACCACTGGTGAGGTCATAAAGCTCATTAAACAAAGCCATTTTGAACCAGTCAGGTAAGTCTTGGCGATCAAGAATCGGCTGTTGCCAAGATTGAATCTGCTGTTGCCAAGTTTGGTATTGAGCTAAAGCAGAGGATGCGATCGCCCAAGCATTCTTACCACTTCGACCAAAAAAGTCGGTATATCTGCGGTAATATGTAATCTGGGATGCAAATTCTGTAACAGGAAAATCCCAAGCAAGCGCAAAGGGGATTTCGAGAGTTTCGCCTGGTTGGAGAGTGAAACGCAGAGCAAGAGCTACCCCTACCTGTTCGCCCTCGCAAGAAGGAGTATCATCGACGTAATTGGGCAAAGAGCCATCTTGGGCAAAGCTTTGCCACAGATCATCACCCGTACCTATAGGATTCCACCGGGTATGGTAAAATAACTCCACTTTGGGATTTTTCCGTGTGGCAATACACCACTGTCCCTCCCCTTCCTGCACTGGTTCAGTGACACCAACCCGACCCAACTCAAAGCCAATAAATTCAGTATTTTCAACTATCAAGTTAAAATTACCTTTGCTTTCGCCTAAGCGCGGTTGGTATTCATAAACTGGACTACCATCATCGCGCAAGCGAACCTCAGGAGATTTTAGAGCATTGGTGAACCAGCCCACCATATTTTCCCAAGTGAGCATGATGCTAAGAGCGATCGGTGCATCAGTAGGGTTGTGTGCAGTCCATACAAACACTGCTACTGGGTAGCTCGTTTCTTGATAATTTCCCGCCCAAATAGGAGAGAACTGCTCGCAGGTTAAGTTTGCTTGAAAGACTCCTTCATAAACAAACCAGCTGCGAGGGTACAGGGCGTGATAAGTTCCCGTCAAAAATTGGGATGATGAAGTGAGGTTTTTCTGCCCACTTCCACTTGCTGGATACCACTGCCATGATGTCAGGCTGCCATCTTCAGGAGGTTGAGTACACAAAGCATATGCTTGCGAGGATGAGCCAAATGATTCAAACACACTGAATTGACAGGCGGGGATGTTTTGGAAAATATGTTCACCGCCATCAATGTGCCACAAATTAAAGTCTCCTCGCGAGGAACGACCAATACAACCTGCACCAAAGCCGCCTAAAGGCATTCCGTGCCAAGGACCATCATCAATATTGCTGGTATAGCGGACTGTGTAGGGTTTGTCCCAGCCTAAACCGATGGGACGACTCCAAGTGCAAGAGGGAATGACGGAAGATGGCAGTTTTGTCATCATTTAATTATACAAGGTTCAGTGTATCCGTTCCTACATTCGTAACTGATACTTAAATTTCTAGATTAATCTTGATCCATGTCAACAATGACTTGTAAATCAGCTTCTGGCATCAATCGCCGTAATATAGCAAGATGACCATCCGCATCGCTGCGACTGCGGAATCGATTAATCACAGTTCGTTCAGTGGGTGAGAACCAACGCACAACAGCCCAAGGTGCAAGTGCAGTACGGTATGTTTTAGTTTGTCGCATTAATCAGAAAACCTCGCTTTTATAACCACCACAGCAGTTGACATTGCAATCAATAGATTGATGTCTGTTTTTTTGATAGATAATAGTCAGCAGATGCTTATGACTAAACATCAGCTTAATGTCTGCGTTCTGCGGTAACAAGACGCAGCGCATTTCCCAAAGCTTCACTCTGCTCGCACACTTCATAGTTGCGTGAGGCAAGCGGTTAAAATATGGCTCTAAGGCAAATATCTATGAGAGGCGTTAGCTGGTAATGCCTGCCTTACGATTATCTTTCAACTCACACGAAGAAGTGTTAATAATTTTGTATGTGAGTACATCATCTGAACACTTCTGTGTTAATATATCTATGATCAATTAACTCAAATCACCAGATAAAAACAGATAAAAACTTTGAGGGGAAAGCCTTGATGTTACTCATGGAGAGTTGAGTCGTCGGTTTCATCCAAGTTTTCATATTGTCGGTGATTGGGAAACTAAGAAGAAAGTCCCGGCACTTTGATCATTCAAGTATGTTTGCTCGTGATCTAAAAATTTCCCTGACAACGCTTAACTTAGCTACTTGAGCTTTTCTTTGTAAATGTTAAAGGCATTTCTTACGAGCCAGTATCAAAGCGACGCTTCATAGCAAACCGCTCTGCTTAGATGTCTGCATCAAACCAAATAGAACCTTAAACCAACCAGAAAGCTACTGAGTGGCTGGCGATATACAACAGATGATTATGTAACCATTTGCAAACACAAACGCTCCGATGAACTTCTTAAATTGATTGTAGACCCAAATTGTTTGTACAAGAGAGAGGGGTTTCAACCCACATTTGTATCTGCAAAAATTCCACAACCAATGCTGAAGCACTTGAATGACCTGTAAAGGTGGCTCGGATAGCTGCTAGATTTTGTTTGACGCTTTGCCAAGCAGACAATATTATTCCCGCTTGCTTTGAGTGCAAACCATGTGGAGTGGAAATTTGCTGATTTTCCAGTCGAGGGGATGATGTTTGCTCTTTGCTAGAAATAGCGCTGACCTTAATTGCAAAACCACAATCCCAGATAGATGCTTTCTTGCTCAAGTGTTGATTAGCTAATGCCAATATCTTTGGGCAGAATCTTCCGCTGCCGCGTTCATCACTGATGCTCACACGATGCTCCCCGATTATCTGAATTCGCTTAACCACATTTACATCCCTAAAAAAGAAGAACAGGAAAAAAGGAAGTTAATCAAAAAACTAACATTCGTACTAGTGAAATTCTGTACTAGTTAAAGCTCTCAAAGAAAGCCCCAGGTGAGAAACCTGGGGAGGATGCAAACCACGAAGGCATAACGATGAGCGCTTTCAGGGCGCGTGCAGTACTAGACCCAGTCGTTAGCTGGGAAGAGGAGGTTTTAGCCTTGTGATGTGTGCTTTTTGGTGCAATAACCTATTAACAGATAACATACTCCTTAGAAAATGAATAGAGTTGCCAAAATGCCAAATTAAGGGATACGGGGCGTAAATAAAAATGTGGGTAATGACCCCTACACCCCATACCTCTAAATTCGGTTACAGTAAATGTGCAGCGGTCTTATTTCAAATCCAGTAAACCGTTTTCTTTCAACTTAGGATTGAAGCGAATTTGTGTTTGTAAACCACGTACTTCTAAAACTGCTATGATTTCAGCCTCGACTCGCCTTGCCACATTTTTAATGATTTTGATTTGCGCCATTTCATCATTTACAGGATTGTGATAATTTGCCTGTTCTTCAGCCGTCATGACGACTTTGACATCTATTGGCTGTGTCCATCTGTCCTTGCTATCTGCATTTCCAGCAGGCACACTGCCATTTTCGGCAATCCAAGCATGCTCGATGTTTTCTAACACCGTACGGCTGGGACGTTCAATTGTTTGAGCTTTCACCCAATAGCAGTATTGTGGTTGACGTACTAAATGCTGCTTAAGGCTAAGATAAACATCACGGGAATATCCTACAAATTGCAGGACTTTTTCTTGGTCAAAAATTGCATATACCCCAATTTTTCCCTGTAATTGTTCGGGTAACTGACCGTTGTCGTCAATGAATGGAATGTATTCCAAACTTGCTAAAGTAGGAATATTACTTTCTGTGGTCATAACTTAAATTCACAAGCAGGAGTTTTGATAATTTTGAGGAAATTGTTAGTTGTTAGTCGTGATGTATGCTAACGAGATCTAACTAAGTAGAGCTTTGCATAAATTCATAGCGAAAACTTGAACGAAGACTATGTGTACCTTTGCGTTTACCTCGGCTACCTGGTGCGTTTAAAAACGTTACGAATTAATGAAATGCTGTACTAAGAACTAACAAACTTTCGATAAATGGCACAAAGGCGACTGGGTTTGAAAATCTTCGCCTGGAACATGAAATTTGGCGGAACATTAATGATGGCGTACTCATCAGAATCATAATACTTTTCAAATTCCGCTGGCATACCTTTAGGAGTTTGCGAACTGTAAGGAACAGGTTGAAAAAGTAATTCTGTCCATTCAAGCTTTTCACACTTCAAGTGTTGACAAAGTTGGTTTAAGAAAGAAACACCTGTCAATAGTTTGAATAATGTTTCTTTGGCTTGTGGTTCCAGAGTAAAACTCGCATCGAAATTTTCAACGATTTTTAAAGGCATTTGACTTGCAATGATTGGTTAAGAACTGAGAGATCATAGGGCATTGGAGACATTTTAATACGTCGTTAGCCTTCAATAAAAAACCACGAGCAGACAAACAAAGTTGCTACCTAGGGACTGGGGACTGGGGACTAGCGAGCAGCGAATAAAAAACCACGAGCAGACAAACAAAGTTGCTCACACAGCCTAACACTTAGGAAATCCAGCCTCTGTCTCATATCCTAAGTCCTATTTTGAGAGTCAAAAACCATATTGATGAATACTTTTAGCCAGTTTTAACCGACTCGAACCACTATCTCTGCAACTGATTCCGGGGCGATGCCTCTTTGGGTTGTTCCTTAGCGATCGCATGGAGTGCTTGCCAAGGAGCGATCGCCTTCTAAGTAGCGTAGCCTATGGGCAAGACTTACGGCAGTGTGTTTCCTTGCAATTGAGAAGTCGAATGATCAGCCTGCCACTTTGTGTGAACTTAGCTACCATGTGGAGTATCTAGTTTTGCGAGGATTTCTCTCGTAACTTTCTGTAATCAAAGTAATGAACTTCTGTAGCGACAACGTTGTGGGTGTATCCCCAGAAATCATGGCAGCGCTTTTGGCAACAAGTCATGGGGTTGTGATGCCCTATGGAAATGATGATTGTACCCAGCGCTTGAATTCCCTGTTCTCAGAATTATTTGAAAAAGACGTTTTAGTCTTTCCTGTAGCTACGGGTACTGCTGCCAACGCCCTTGCTCTGTCAGTGATGACACCTCCTTTCGGGGCAATTTACTGTCATCACCAATCCCATATACATACTGATGAGTGCGGTGCCCCAGAATTTTTTACAGGGGGAGCAAAACTAGTGACGCTACCAGGAGAGCATGGAAAAACTGACGCAATTGATTTAGCCGCAGCACTCGCTCAGGCTGGTGCAGGTGTTGTACATCATGTTCAACCCGCTGCTGTTAGTTTATCTCAGGCAACTGAAGCCGGAACTGTTTATAGCATTGATGAAGTTTCCCAAATCGCTGAGGTGACTCACGCTCATGGGTTGAACCTGCACATGGATGGTGCGCGGTTTGCTAACGCTGTGGTTAGCTTGGGATGCTCTCCTGCTGACATCACCTGGCGTGCTGGGGTGGATGTGCTGTCTTTTGGAGCGACTAAGAACGGTGCTATGGCTGCAGAGGCAGTCATATTTTTCAATCGAGATTTAGCTCAGACATTCCGATATCGCCTAAAACGTAGTGGGCATCTATTCTCAAAAATGCAGTTTTTGTCCGTGCAGCTAGAAGCCTACATCAAAAATGATTTGTGGCTAAAGAATGCTACCCATGCCAACAACATGGCAAGGCAGCTAGCTCAAAAGTTGACAATGTTGCCAGGAGTGACGCTTTGCAATCCAGTTGAGGCAAACGAGATATTTATTCAAATGCCTCAACAAGTGATTGTAGGTCTTTTAAGTGATGGCTTTAAATTCTACCGCTGGGATGGAGAAGATTCCGCAACAGTGCGGTTAGTTACTGCCTTCAACACTCAAGAGGAAGATGTGGCAGCGTTTTTAGAAGCTGCTCAGGCACATTCTACTCGTCATTTGTCATTAATCGCTTAGCTAGCACCGACAGAAGCTTAAAGAAGCAAGGGACACAGAAGAATTGCTTACTTTTCTAGTGAACTACCGAATTCAACAGCGATTTCTCACCGATAAACTCGCGGCTTCAGAATAACCGATTCTACAACACCTGCAAAAGCTGCTTGATTTTGGGACTTTGGCGTTGCTTGAATTGTGTTGGAAAATTCAAATCAACAATAATCTTGCCATTAGTCTCTTCTTTCGCCCCAGAAATTTCAGCAAGCAACTTACTCGGTGATGGGTTCCCCTCCTCTCGACTCAAAAGCAAACCAACCAGTGGTTTAAGACTGCGCATCTTGTGCAAGTCCTCTTGTCCAAGCACTCTGTCACCTGATTTAGCTTTTTTGCCCGATATTTCCAGCCGTAAACCTGTTACTCCAAGTTCCGTAGCAATTGCAGGGAAGAAATGACCATCCCAGTACAGTTCGCCGACGGCATTCACCTGTTTACGTACCTGTTTACGGGCAGTGGGTTTGATGTCTCGAAAAGAGCGAGTCAGACTCGTGGCAAGGAACCCAAGCGAATGGAATGGTTGATCTGAGTTTTGCCGCTTTTGGGAATACCATTCTCGCACATCAGAATACGAAACCAGGATTAAGTTATCGATTTGCGAGCGGCTGGGATTGACAAAGTCAATTGCCAAAAGCGTTTTCGTATCACTTACAGGCGAGAGTCGCACAACCCGCGCTGTTAGAGAGACGCGAGCAGTAGAGTCTCCCATAATCTCAACATCGATCTCATCTGGTAAATTGGGCAAAGATTCCAAAGAAACCAACGCCCCAGTTTCTGAAATGTTGACTGTTGTCCCCTGGAATGTCTGATTGGCAGTAGAAATAACAACTCTGAGGTGTCGCTGCAAACGGTGGGCGGCACGCACCTGTGGCTGCTCAAACCCCACTAACAATGCCGCTATCAGCAGAATCAAATTAAAACCTGACCATAAAGTGTTAACCAAGACCGCTTGCCAATCTTCTGGACGAAGCAGCAACCAGTAGGGAACGGCAAATAAGGAAGTGAAAACGAGTGCCGCCACGACCATAAGACCACGCATTGACCGCCAGTCAAAAGTACGTTTAGCAATGTTCACTCCTTTATCAGTGACGTTAAACGAACCAAGTCTGGGGTTAAGCAGCGCCAACATAGTCACCCACCCCGATTGGAAAGCCATCACAAATTCAAAAATTTCGTTCCAAAAAGAAAAACGGACGTTTTTGTAGATCAGGTGGTTGGTAAATAGGGCGAGCAGAATGTGAGGTACAGCGTAAGCCAGAGTTTCCAAACCTAAGCCTCGGATGGGGTTAATACCAAACAATAAGAACAGAGTCGGAACAATTGCATAAATCAGCCGAGGATATCCATACAAGAAGTGCGAAGTTGCACTGAAATAACAAATCCGTTGAGGAATCGTCAGTTTCAGCCTTGGATTAAACAACGGGTTTTCCAGCCGCAAAATCTGCGCCATACCCCTTGCCCAACGGACTTGTTGACCCATATAGGAAGAAAACGTGTCTGGCGCTAAACCAGCCACCATGATTTTGTCGTAATAGACGGACTTGTAACCGCGAGAGTGCAACCGTAGTGCTGTGTGGCAATCCTCTGTTACAGTTTCGACTGCAATTCCCCCAACTTCCAAAGCGTGGGATTTGCGAATAATAGCCGCTGAACCGCAGAAAAAGGCTGCATTCCAAAAATCATTGCCTTTTTGGAGCACTTTATAAAACAGTTCATTACCCGCAGGGATTCTACCGGCTGTGAGCAAATTGCGCTCGAAGGGGTCGGGGTTATAGAACCAGTGGGGGGTTTGGACAAACGATACCTTTGGGTCAAAGAAAAAGCCCACTGTATCTAGCAGAAATTGGCGCGATGGGATGTGGTCGCAGTCCAAAATCAAAACCAAGTCGCCATCAGTTTTGTGAAAAGCGTTGTTGATATTACCCGCCTTGGCGTGGTTGTTGTTGTCCCGCGTCATGTGGATGCAGCCAATTTCCTCACACATTTGCCGTATCTGTTCGCGTCTTCTTCGGAAACTTTCTCGGCGCGGGTCGTTTTCTTTATACCTTTCTGGACGACCATCATCCAAAATATAAACCGTTTTTTTCCCAGGAGCATAATCGCAAGCTATTGCTGCTAACGCCGTCTTACGAACAATCTCAACGTCTTCGTTAAAGGTGGGGATGTAAATATCAACATTAAACCATTCTTCTTGAGGAATTGTCCCAAGATCAACTGGCTGACGCTCTTTGATTCTTAGGGTTTGAAAGTATGCCAGTGCCAAGGTGAGAACAGCGTATAGTTCGGCACCGTACAGCAGTAAGCAAGCAATGCTGTTGATCCAGCCATCAAAGTTAAGAGTGTAGCTTGTGCGGTAGTATAAATACCGCAGTGTTGTTACTAAACTTAGCCACACCATAAACAGATGATAATACTGGCTGATTTCACTAGAAGACTCTTGCTCCTCGGCTTCCATAATGAATTGACCGATTATCACTAGAAGCAAGGCAATGACTGCTTGCTGCCATATTCGTAACGGGGTAATAATCAGTGGAACTGACAGCAGCAGTAGCAGCAAGACAAGCCACTTAAACTGTTTCCGACCCAAATTTTGTAAAGCACGGTCAAAAAATCGGGGCGTGGTATCAGTGAGCCATCTACTTAAGCTGAAACGCCCTCTTGGAGGAGAATTTAATGAAGAAGACATTTTTGATTTGGGATTTTAGATTTTAGAATTGGGATTTTAACCGCAGAAAAACGCAGATAATCATCTGTTATAGTGCCGTGTTTTTGCTTAGATAGTTAGTAAAAATTAATTTCTATCAGCAACAGCAAGGCGCTTGAGATACAACTGGACAATACCATAAAGTAAAAGTGAGACACCTAAAATACCGATAGGTAGCAGTAGCCAGTTTTCTTGTAGGAAGCGTGTTATCTTACTCAATAAGTTGGTATTTTCCACACGATTCCTAGCACCAGTGCGGAAAAACTCTAGTTGATAAGCGTCTGGTTCGTAGGCAACTGGATTGTTCTGATCACTGCCTATCAGGACTGTGTCCTGTTTCAATTGGAAGAACAATGGATCTCGATTTAGCACTTGTCGCACTCGCTCTAAACCTGTTTGTGTCTGAGCTGTTAAAGCCAGAATGGTGCGTTCGTTGCTCCAAGGAGAGATAATTTGCTTAATCAAACCTTGTGAATCTTGTGGAGTTTGAATTCTACCTTGAGCTGATACGCGGGAGAATGCTTGGCTTAAATTAAAACCAGCAGATTTAAAGACTTCTGGGAAAGGAAACTTATCTCGCGTACCAATTCCTACAAGATGCTCATTCTTACGAACTGAATCAGGAATTGATTCTGGCGTATAAACCTGGAGTTTAACGGACTCTGCTTGACTCAGCCGTCCTAAGCGTTCGCTAAACGCAAGTAAAGTCAGGATATCTGTGCTAGATGGGTTTTGTGGTAAGGCGATCGCCGTTTTAGATAAGTCTTGAGGTGCAGCAAACGGAAAACCAAATTGCAACAAATTCAAATCTGGCAGCTGTACGGAAGCTTCCCGTTTTAAATCGAAGCTAGTGTCAGCATGAAGTGTACCTATTAATTGTTCGTCTGCTGCGCTAATACACTTTTGCTTATCAAATGGTTCTTTGGAATTCATTCGGAAGTATATCTGGAGTTGAGAGTTGGGGCGAATCAAGTGCGGTGGTAAATCAACTCTCAAGGTTTGGCGAGTTTCTCCAGAATCTGAGGTGAAACGTGCGCCACCGATATATCTGCCGTCGAGTAACACTTCCACAGCAGAAGTTCTCGGGTTCATCTGCGCAGCATAGCTGTAAACTAAGTTCATGGAACTGCCACGCACAAATCTATCGTCAGGTAAGGCGTGTAAATCAATTTCAATTGGCGGTGCTGCTGAACCACGTACAGTCACATCACCAAATGGCTCACCATTGAGCGAGCTTTTCAGTTCAGTCAGTCTAAAAGTATTTTCCTCTGGAATATAACGAGGCCATTCTCGAGGTCCCGGTGGTGCCACTTCCTTAACTTGATTGACAAAAACGACTGAACCTGTACCCATTTTTCGCAAGTCTGGCTGTACCAAAAACTGTACTGCCTTAGCCACACCTTTTGGTCCATTACCAGTCGCGATTAAAACGGGAGTACCACCTTCTTTTTGAGTTGTTGTCGCAATTAATACACCTGTCTCTTCTGGTACGAGCTTTTGATTGATATCGAAAATTTCATTACCAGCAACAGAAACGGGCAATTTTAAGGATGATAAAATCGGTTGCTCACTGGGAGTACCAATAATCACTAGCCGTTGTTCAGGCTTCACACCCTTTATATCAGACACCAAGCTCGTCTCTATTGGGCGAAAATCTGCAAGTCTGCCAAATGCCGCCTGTAAACGAGCTGCTGCTGTCAGCCAATATTGCCTCGCTTGAGTTGGTTGCAAGTAAACAATCCGGTTCGTTTCTAAGCCGAGTTGATCGAAAAAGGGATAGGGATAGCGGCTAAAGTTGGGGGAGATTGGCTGACGTTGGAAACTGAAAATTAATTTAGAATCTGGGAGAATCTCCGTCCACAAACTCGGGTCATGAGGATCAGTACATTCTTGTAAGCTATTGTGCTGCGCTACAAGCTTGATTTCGTTATAGTCCTGAAGCAGCTTAGGATTGATATTCAGTAACACCTCACCCACTTGGGACTGTTTACGGTTGAGCGATACGCTGCCTATAGCAGTGTCATTGACAAGTACCGTCAGGTGAGAACGTTTGGCAAAAAGAGATGGTGAGTGCTGGAACCGAATTAAAGCTTGAACCTTTGCGATTTTCCAACCACGAGGACGGTTAAAGCCAAGGCGACTTTCCGCATTAATTCCTCGTAAGCGCATACGGTTCCCGACAATTGGACTGCGGTTAAATTCCAGGTCGTACGTTATCAGGTTCTTTGCATTAGCAGTCTCTTTGTTGTCTTCTGTGTCTTCGGTGTTAGCTTTGGGTTTAGTTGCTTGAGCTAACAAAAGAGTTTGTTGTTGCCCTGGATAGCTAGAATTTTGCGAATCATAGTGTTGCAAATCTTCTTGACTTTGAGCTTGAGCGCTCAGCAATGAACCAGGAAACAGTAAGAAACAAAAAGTAAAAATAATTGCTTTTGTACTGTTTGGGGAAAAGAGAAACAACGGCTTCATATGACAGTGTGATTATTAGGTATATGGTGGAATTTTTGTGCTTTTTGCTAGCTATATTTACCAAGAGTAAGTTTGTTATTTTTTATAGCTCAAAAACGAACATAATTTTTCTGATTTTAGAAATAATCAATAAAGACCTTTCACGGCTTTGCTTTTAGGAGTTGCTGAGGAAGTACTGAAGGAGGCAACATACCTAACCAAGCCAAATTCTGTGTATAATAGGCAGATTTATCGTCCCAAATGCCTAGTTTGTATTGAGGTAGCAATTTTTTCTCAAGCAATTCCTTCGCTAGTCGTGGTTCTATGAACTCCCAAGCGGCGTAAAGCATAGCGTATTGTGCTGTCGCCTCATAACCCACCAATTCTTTGCCTTGTAGGTCGATGCGTGCTGGTAAACGCGATCGCTCGCGCCACACCTTTTGCAAATATCTACTGTATGTTTGGAGATAACGTCGCGCTTGGGGTGAATTGAACCATGCCACATCCAGCGACAAGCGCCACCAAACCCGATAAGCATCAAAGCCATACAAAGTTTGAAGTTGGCTTGTCTGCGGCAAGGGTTGGCATTTCCCTGTTTTAGTATCTTGAGCTACCCAATCACTAGGTAAACCTACGGTAGAAAGTGGCGCTGATTTTTCTAGAACTTCGTAGCTGGTATTAACCAAACTCAACCAATCATGTTGTGGATCGACTTGGGCAAATAGCCGAAAAGCATAAGGAGCGAAATAAGACGGATTGAGGTAAATGGTTGAGGCATTCCCAACAAAGGCAGCCGCCGGACCAGGCAGCAAATAAAGCTTACCTCCGTGTCCTACTATGATGGAAAGATTCCATAAATCTTGCAGTTTAGCTTTCGCCAGATCTAAATATTCAGGACGATTCCAACGCCTTGAGGCAAGAATCAAGGCAGTAATCGCATCAATATCACCGTCA